>NZ_JBEXNW010000001.1:0-525517 GCF_040611295.1 Streptomyces sp. NPDC002935 | reverse complement strand
TCCTGGACGGTGACGGCGGTGGGGTCCTGGACGTCCGCGTAAGTGACCGAGGTGGGGTCCTGGACATCCTGCGTGGTGACGCCCGTCGGGTCCTGGACGTCCTGGACGGTGACGGCGGTGGGGTCCTGGACGTCCGCGTAAGTGACCGAGGTGGGGTCCTGGACATCCTGCGTGGTGACGCCCGTCGGGTCCTGAACGTCCGCGTAAGTGACCGAGGTCGGGTCCTGGACATCCGCGTAGGTCACCGAGGTGGGGTCCTGGACATCCTGCGTGGTGACGCCCGTCGGGTCCTGGACATCCGCGTAGGTGATCGAGGTCGGGTCCTGAACGTCCGCGTAGGTCACCGAGGTCGGGTCCTGCACATCCTGCGTGGTGATGCCCGTCGGGTCCTGGACGTCCGCGCGGAGGTGCTGCACGCTCTGCCGGCCCTGCGAGTGTCCCGCCTCGTGTGCCGCGCCGAGGCCGAAGGCCAGCGCCGCCGCGACAATCCCGAAGAGCCCAGCAAGCTTGCGTCCCATGGTCCCGCCCCTTAGTGGTGTTTGTGTGGTTTGCGGTGTTTTCCGCTTCCCGACACCACTGACCTTCCTGGGGGGCGTTCCCAGGGGGGTCCCCGTCCGTTACCGCCCTGCGGGAACGCAGGGGGAACCGTCCCGGGAACGCCCCGGGAACGGCTCCGACCTGCGACTAGTCACTCAGACTGCATGCCACGACCCTCGGTCCGGAGGGCGTCAGGACCAACCGGGTCAGGGCCGGTCCCGACTCGTGGCCGGCCAGATCGAGGAGCGATCTCACCAACGAGCGCATGGCCGCCCGTTCGGACTCGTCCGACGGCGGCGGAGCGATCCGGGCCACGCTGTGCATCCCGTCCACCGTCTCCGTCTCGACGCTGAACTCCGGTCCGTCCAGGGGCGCCCGTTCCACGAACGGTGGTACGCCGCCGTCGGCGGCCACCCGCTCCGCCCAGCGCTCCACGGAGGACAGGTCCTGGAGGGCGTGAGCCAGCTCCGTACCGTCCGGTGAACAGTCCCGCGGCTCCTTCACGGCAGTACTCCTTCTGCGGGTTGAGCAGACAACGACACCGGGAGCGTCGCCCGGACGGGTCCCGATCCCGTCCCGTTCCGTTCCCCCGCCGATCCCGTTCAGACGTTCGCGATGGGAACGTGACGGTAATCGGCCCCCGCATCATGACGGCCATTCGACAACGGATCCGGCCCCACGAAGGCCGGGCCCGTACGGCATGCAACCGTCCTGGGGGCAGTGCAGTGACAGCGACTCCAACCGACTCAACCCCTGGCCGATTCACCGGCCTCGGGCCGCTCATGCTGGTCTGGTCGGGCCAGGCCGTCTCGCTCGTCGGCAGCGCGGCAGTGAGATTCGCCTTCGTCGTGGACGTCTGGTCCACCGGAGAACGGGCGAGTGCGGTCACCGCACTCTCGCTGTGCGCACTGCTCCCACAAGCGGTCCTCAGCCCCATTGCAGGCGCAATCGTCGATCGCATGCGCAAGCGGTCCGCGCTGCAACTGGCCGACGCCGGCGGACTCCTGGTCGTGGGCTGCCTGGCGCTGCTCCACTACCTCGGACTGCTCCACTCCTGGCAGATCTACGCGGCCACCACGCTGCTCGGCGCCTGCGCGGCCTTCCAGTTCCCGGCGCTGTCCTCGGCCGTCCCGCTGCTCGTCCGCAAGGACCAGCTCGGCCGCGCCAACGGGCTGCTGGCCGGCGCCAAGAGCGCCGCGAGCATCGGCGGCCCGGCCCTGGGCGGGATCATGCTCACCCTCTTCGGGATAGGCCCGACCCTCCTGGTCGACCTGGCGAGTTACGCCCTCGCCCTGATCGGCGTACGACTGGTGCGGTTGACCGGCGACCGGCCCGCGCCGCCGACGGCCGGACCGCGCCGCAGGATCACCGCGGAGTCCGGGGAGGGCCTGCGCTATCTGTTCCGCACGCCCGGTCTCAGGGACCTGATCGTCAACTTCTGTGTCGTCAACCTCGTCATGGTCTTCGGCTTCGCCCTGATCCAGCCCATGGTGCTGCTGCGGGCCGACAGCGCCGCGCTCGCCGCGGTCAACACCGCGATCGGCGTCGGCGGAGTCGCCGGCGGTGTGCTGATGGCCACGTGGGGCGGGCCGCGCAACCGGGGGCGCTCGATGATGCTCGGGATCGTCGGGATGTGCCTGTCCGCGCTGGTGGGCATGGCGTTCGCCGACGGGGTGGCCGGCTGGTCGGCAGCCGTGCTGGTCGGCGCCCTGCTGATGACGGTCGTCAACTCCCAGATGCACGCCATCGTGCAGACCAAGGTCCCGCAGGAGTGGCAGGGCCGGGTCTTCGGCGCGGTGATGTTCCTCGGCTACATCTCCGTCCCGCTCGCCACCGCCCTGTCCGGGCCGCTCGCCGACCATGTCTTCGAGCCGCAGGCCGCCCACGGCACGGGGCTGTTCACCGTCCTCGGCCCGCTACTCGGCGACCGTCCCGGCAGCGGCATGGCGGGGATGTTCCTCCTCGCCGGACTGGCCGGGATCGGGGTCTCGTTGTGGGGGCTGGCCAGCCGGAACATCCGTGAGATCGACGTGGTGCTGGCGGATGCGGACGTCCCGGACCCGGACGCCGTGCACGACGACGTGCACGACGTGCGGGACGACGTGCGGGACACCCAGGACAGCCAGGACACCCAGGAAAGGGCCCGGAATGAAGTGCGTGCATGAACTCGTCGAGGACCGGGCCCGGTCGGCGCCGGGCGCGACCGCGCTGATCGACGGCGACGACCGGCTGAACTACGCCGAACTCGACGCGCGCGCCGCCAGGACGGCGGGGCTCCTCGCGGAGCGGGGGGTACGGCCCGGCGACACCGTCGGCGTGTGCCTGGAGCGGTCCGCCGAGCTGGTGGTGACGGTCCTCGGCGTTCTCAAGGCCGGAGCCGCCTATCTGATCCTCGACCCCGCCTTCCCGGCGGCACGCCTGCGAGCGATGGCCGCCGACGCGGCCGTCACCGCGGTGGTCGCACCCCGCACCGGCCGGCTCACCGGCGTCGACGCGCGCGTCGTCCACCCCGAGGACGCGGCGAGCGCCCTCCCGCTGTCCCACGGCGCGGTCCCCGTACGCCCCACCGATCGCGCCTGCGTGATGTTCACCTCGGGCTCGACCGGGCGGCCCAAGGGCATCGCCGCCCCGCACCAGGCCGTCACGGCCACCCTCACCGGCCAGGACTTCGCCTCCTTCGGCCCGGGCGCCGTCTGGCTGCAGTGCGCGCCCCTGTCCTGGGACGCGTTCGCGCTGGAGCTGTGGGGCCCGCTGGTCAACGGCGGGACCTGCGTGCTGCATCCGCCGGGGCGGCCCGAACCCCTCGTGATGGCCCGCCTGATCGCAGAGCACGGCATCACGTCCCTGTACCTGTCGGCGTCCCTCTTCAACGTCGTCGTCGACGAGTACCCCGACGCGCTCGCCGGTCTGAGTGAACTCCTCGTGGGCGGCGAGGCGTTGTCGCCCCCGCACGTCGCCCGGGCCCTCGAACGCCGGCCGCGGCTGCGGCTGAGCAACGGCTACGGACCCGTCGAGTGCATGGTCTTCCTCACCGTCCACCCGGTCACCCCCGAGGACCTGCGCACCGGCGGCCCGCTGCCGATCGGCCGCCCGCTCGCCGGAAAGCGGCTGTACGTCCTCGACGAGCGGCTGCGGCCGGTCCCGGACGGCGGTACCGGCGAGCTGTACGCGGCCGGCGCGGGCCTCGCCCGGGAGTACGTCGGGCAACCCGCCCTCACCGCCGAACGCTTCGTCGCCGCCCCCTCCGGCGAGCGCCTGTACCGCACCGGAGACCTGGTCCGCCGCAACCCGGACGGCGTCCTGGAGTACCTGGGCCGCGCCGACAGCCAGGTGAAGATCCGCGGTTTCCGGGTGGAACCCGGCGAGGTGGAGACCGTTCTGGCCGGCCACCCCGCCATCGACCGCGCGGCCGTCGTCGCCCACGCCCACCCCGCCGGAGACCGCCAGCTCACCGCGTACGTCGTCCCGCGCGGCGGCCGCGAACAGGCGCCCACGGCCGAGGAGTTGTTCACCTACGCCCGTGGCATCCTCGCCGACCACCTGGTGCCGGCCGCCTTCGTGCCCCTGGACGCGCTCCCGCTCACACCGAGCGGGAAGCTGGACCGGGCGGCCCTGCCGGAACCCGGCTCCGGCTCTGCGCGGGCTGCCTCCGGCAAGGCGGCCGACGGAACGGTACGCACCCTGTGCGACCTGTTCTCCGACGTCCTCGCGACCCCGGTCGCCCCCGACGACGACTTCTTCCTGCTGCGCGGAAACTCCCTCCTCGCCGCCCGCCTGACGGGCCGTATCCGCTCGGTGCTCGGCGTGGAGCTCGACATCCGTACGCTCTTCGAGGCGCCCACCCCCGCACGGCTCGCCCCCCTCGTCGACCGCGCCCCCGCCGCCGTGGCCCTCCCCTGCCCCACCCCCGCCTCGGGCCCGCTGCCCGTCTCGGACGCCCAGCAACGCCTGTGGTTCCTCGACCGGACCGGTGCGGGTGCCGCCTACAACCTGCCGATGCTGGTGCGGCTGCGTGGAACGGTCGACCCGGACGCGCTGTCCGACGCGCTGGCCGACGTGGCCGATCGGCACGAGGTCCTGCGCACGCTCTTCGACGAGGCCGACGGCGCCCCCGTACGACGGGTGGCGCGCGGCGCGTCGGCACGCCCGCCGTTCGCCCATGTGCACGTCGGAGCGGGCGAGCTGGACGACCGGCTGGCGGAGGAGGCCCGGCACTGTTTCGACCTGCGTGCCGAGCTGCCCTGCCGGGCCGTGCTGTTCACCCTGAAGGAGCGGCCGGACGAGCACGCGCTGCTCGTGCTGGTGCATCACATCGCCGGTGACGGGTGGTCACTGCGGCCGCTGTTCCGCGATCTGTCACGTGCCTATGCCGCCCGCGCGCAAGGCCGGCCCGCCCGTCTCGGCCCGCTCGCCGTCCCGTACGCCGAACACGCCCGCCGTCGGCTCGACCGGCTCGGCTCCGCGGCCGACCCGGACTCCCCGGCCGCCCGCCAACTCGCCTACTGGAGCGAGTGGCTGGCCGCCCTGCCCGCCGACGGCCCGTTGCTCCCGCGCCGTCCCGAGCGGCCCGCCGTGCCCGGTCCGGACGCCGGTGTCGTCGTACGGCGGCTGGACGCGGCGGCGCACGCGCGGCTCGCCGACGCGGCCCGGGACCAGGGCGCCACCCTCTTCATGGCCCTGCACGCCGCCCTGGTCACCGTGCTGCTTCGGGCCGGTGCCGACGCCGACACGGCCGTGGGCGTGCCCGTGGCCGCGCGGGCGTCCGAGAGCGACGTCGAGGACGTCGTCGGGTTCTTCGTCAACCTGCTGGTCCTGCGCACCGACGCGTCCGGCGACCCCACCGCGGGCGAGCTGCTGGCCCGGGTCCGGGACACCGACCTCGGTGCCTTCGCCCACCAGGACGTGCCGTTCGAGGACGTCGTCGCCGCGCTCAACCCCGCCCGCAGGCCCGGGCGGCAGCCGTTCACCGAGGTGGTCCTCGCGCTGCAGAACAACGCCCGCGCCGAAGTGGCGCTGCCCGGCGCCGAGAGCGGCGTCGAGCTGGTGCGCACGGGATCGGCCCGGTTCGAGCTTCTCGTCGACGTGCTGGAGACGACCGGACCGGACGGCACACCCGGCGGCCTCACCCTGACCTTCGAGTACCGGACCGACTCGCTGGAGGAGCCCTTCGTCAGCTGGCTGGCCGAGGCACTCCTGCAGGCACTGGAGGCGGCCGCGGCCGCCCCGGAGGCACGCCTGTCCGCACTCGCCCTGCCCGAGCCGCCCCGCCGGGCCGGCGCCGGTGACCGCCTCGTCTCACCGGCCCCCGCCACCGCGCCCGAGCACCCCGGCACCCCCCTGGAGGAGCACATCGCGGCCGTCTGGCGCGACGTCCTCGGCCTGCCCCACGTGGGCCGCCACGACGACTTCTTCGGCCTCGGCGGCAACTCGCTGCGCGCGGTGCGGGTCGCCGCCCGCCTCAGCACCTCCGACCGTCCCGTGACCGCGGCGCAGCTCTTCGCCACCCCGACCGTCGCCACCCTCGCCGCCGACCTCGAACGGACCGCGGCCCTCCCCCAGCCGGCCATGGCTCCCATCCCGCGCAGGCCTCGCGTACCGCGCGGGCCCGACCAGGCACCCCGGACGTCCGCAACAACAACTGCGGCAACAACCGCAGCAGCAACCGCAATCCGTCGCAGCAACAGGAAGCAGGAGGACAGGCAGTGGAACTCAGCGTGATGTTCTTCGGTGCGGACAGCACCGCCGCGCAGACCCGGCACGCGCGCACCTACGAGGACATCCTCACCGTCGCCCGCGCCGCCGACCGCCTCGGCTTCCACGCCGTATGGACGCCGGAGCGCCACTTCCAGCAGGTCGGGCAGGTCTTCCCGAGCCCGCCGGTGCTCAGTGCGGCGCTCGCCGTCGCCACCGAGCGGATCGGGATCCGCGCCGGCAGCGTCGTACTGCCGCTGCACCACCCGCTGAAGGTCGCGGAGGACTGGGCGGTCGTCGACAACCTCTCGCACGGCCGGGTGGGACTGTCCGTCGCCACCGGCTGGCACTCCGCCGACTTCGCCCTCTCCCCCGGCACCTACGCCGGCCGCCGGGCCCACACCCTGGACACCGTCCCGCTCCTGCGGTCGCTGTGGGCGGGAGAGAGCGCGGAGTTCCCCGACGGCACCGGGAAGCCGGTGAGCGTGGTGCCCCAGCCACGCCCGGTGCAGGACACCCTGCCGCTGTGGATCACCACCTCCGGCAACCCGGAGACCTGGGAGGCGGCCGGCCGGCTGCGCTGCGGGGTGCTCGGCGCGACCGTCGGCCAGAACAGGGACGACCTCGCCGACCGGATCGCCCGCTACCGCACCGCCTGTGCGGCCGCCCCCGACCAGCGGGGCACCGACGCACACGGCCGGGTCACGCTCATGGCACACACCTACGTCGGCGCCGACGACGCCGAGGTACGGCGGCTGGCCGCCACCCCGCTGAAGACCTACCTCGCCTCGTATCTGCGGCAGACCGCCGCCAACCGCACCGCCGACGCCGGCACCGCCGCGCTCACCGAGGAGAAGACCGCGCTGCTCGCGGAGTTCGCGTTCGAGCGCTATCTGAGTTGGGGCAGCCTGCTGGGCTCACCCGGCCACTGCGCCAAGATGCTCGCCGATCTGGCGGAGCTGGGCGTCGACGAGGTCGCCTGCTTCGTCGACTTCGGCCTCGGAACCGACGACGTCCTCACGAGCCTGCACCGGCTGGCCGAACTGAAAGAGACCCTGTCATGACCGCCCCCGTCTCCCCGGGCCCGCAGCGCCTCGCCCGGCCCGCGGCCTCCCTCGCCGACCGCTTCAGCGCCCTCGGCGGCGAGCAGCGGGTCCAACTGCTGCGGCGGATGGTGGAGAGCGGGCGGGTGCGGGACATCCCGGCCGTCGTACCTCCCCGGGACCCCGCCCGGCCTGTGCGGCTCAGTCCCGCGCAGCAGGACCTGTGGGTGTACGAGTCGCTGTATCCCGGTACCCCGGCCCTCAACCTGTGCTGCGCCTACCACTTCGACGAACCGGTGGACCCGGCCCACCTGGAGGCCGCGCTCACCCTCATCCAGCAGCACCACGACATCCTGCGCACCCGCGTGAGAGAGACCGGCGACGGCGAACTGCACGTCGATTTCCCGGACTTCGGCCCCTTCGCCCTGGAACACGACGACCTGCGCGGCACCGGCACCACCGTCCACCAGGCCTTCGACGCCTTCCGCCGGCGTCCGTTCGACCTCTCTCTCGGCCAGGAGCGGCTGCTGCGCGCCCGCTTCGTCCGCGTCGACGAGCGGCGTACGACGCTGATGCTGAGCATGCATCACGTCATCGGCGACTGGTGGTCCTTCGACGTGCTGCAGACCGAGTTCGCCGAGGCCTACCGGGCGATCCGCGAGGGCGAGCGCCCGCGGCTGACCCGGCCGGCCGTGCAGTACGCCGACTTCTCCGCCTGGCAGGGCGAGCTGGAGGAGGCCGGCGTCTTCGCGGAACGCCTGGCCTTCTGGCGCCGCTACCTCGCCGACCTCCCCGGCCCGCTGACCGCCCCCGGCCACGGGGCCACCGCCGACGACCCGGACCGCGACCCCGACGAGATCGTCCACATCGGCTTCGACCTCGACGCGCCCACCGCGGCCGCGGTCCGCGCGCTGGCCCGCCGCTGCGGCACCACCGTCTACGGCGTGCTGATGGCCGCGTTCGCGGTGCTCGCACACCGGGTCACCGGAGCCGAGGACATGGTGCTCGGCACGCCTGTCGCCAACCGCTCCGCCAAGGGCCTGGAACAGGTCATCGGGTACGTCATGAACGCCGTGCCCACCCGCTGGCGGGTGCGCCCGGAGGACGCCTTCGCGGAGTTGCTCGCCGTGTTCGCCGCCGACTTCCCCGACCTCGTCGCCAACGCGGACCTGCCGGTCGGACGGATCGTCGCGGCCACCGCCCCCGAGCGCAGCCTCGGCCGTTCCCCGCTCTTCCAGTGGGTGTTCATGCACCTGACGCAGCAGCCGAGCGTGTCCGCGGTACGGGAGTTCGCCGAGCCGGAGCGCATCCACACCGGCGGCGAGCACGACCTCGTCGGCGTGGTGAAGGACGACGGCGACGCGATGATCGGCAGCTTCGAGGTCCGCACCGACACGTTCTCGCCCGAGGCGGTGCGACGCTGGGCGGAGTGCTACGTCGAGCTCGTGAAGCAGGTCACGGCCGACCCGGCGCTGCGCGTGGCCGACCTCGACATCGTGCCGACGCGTCTGCGCCGTCGGCTGCTCGACGCCTCGACCGGCCCCGCCGCGGGGAAGCCTCTCTCGCTGCCCGGGCTGGTGGCCCGCCAGGCCGCCCGCACTCCCGACGCCCCCGCCCTCGACACGGGTGCAGAGACCCTTTCGTACTCCCAACTCAGCGACCGGGTCGACCGGTTGGCCGGACTGCTCGCCCGGCACGGCGCCGGACCCGGGCGGATCGTGGCCCTCCTGCGCGGCCGGGGCACCGACTGGCCGGTGACCGCGCTGGCCGTCCAGCGCACCGGAGCCGCGTATCTGCCACTCGACCCCGAGCACCCCGCCGAACGCCTGCGCCGCACGCTGGCCGACGCAAGGCCGGCCCTGGTCGTCACGGACGACCCGGCGTTCGCGTGCGCCGAGGCGCCGACGCTGGTCCTGGGCCCGGAGGCGTACGAAGGCGAGCCGTTCAGCGCCCCTCACCCGGACCCGTCCGCCCCTGCCTACGTCATCCACACCTCCGGCTCCACCGGCGTTCCCAAGGGCGTCGTCGTCCCGCACTCGGGCCTGGCCGCGCTCGCCGCGACCCTGTCCGACCGCTTGGCGCTGGACGCCGGGGACCGGGTGCTCCAACTCGGCACACCGACCTTCGACATCTCGGTGGCCGACCTGTGCATGGCGTTCGGCTCCGGCGGCACGCTGGTGCTGCCGCCGGAGGGGATGCTCGTCGGCGATGACCTCGGACGGGTGCTGACCGCACGGCGGGTGTCGGCGGTCATGACGACACCCTCCGTGCTGGCCACCGTGCCCACCGGGCTCTACCCGGACCTGCGGGTGCTCGCGGTGGGGGCGGAGGCGTGCCCGCCGGAGCTGGTGGCACGCTGGGCGGTGGACGGACGCGGCTTCCACAACGTGTACGGACCGACCGAGGCCACGGTGGCGGTCACGCTCTGCGACCCGCTGACGCCCGACGCGGCCGCCCCGCCCCTCGGCACCCCGGTCGCAGGCGCGTACGTACGCCTGCTCGACGAGCGCCTGCGCCCGGTGCCCCCGGGCACCCGCGGCGAGCTCTACCTCGCGGGCCCCCTGGCCCACGGCTACCTGCACCGCCCCGCCCTGACAGCCGACCGTTTCGTGGCGGACCCCTACGGTCCCCCCGGCACCCGCATGTACCGCACCGGCGACCTGGCCTGGCGCGACGACGACGGCACCACCCACTACCTGGGCCGCACCGACGACCAGATCAAGCTGCGCGGCCTGCGGGTGGAGCCCGCCGAGATCGCGGCCGCCCTCGCCGAACACCCCTCCGTCGGCCGGTCGGTGGTCCTGGTCCGCGAGGGACGGGCGGGCCGACCGCAACTCGTCGGATACGTCGTCCCGGTCTCCGGTCACGCCCCGGAACCGGACGACCTGCTCGCCCACGCGGCCGAACGGCTGCCCGCCGCCCTGGTCCCGGCCGACGTGGTCGTACTCGGCGCGTTCCCCCTGACGTCGGGCGGCAAGATCGACCGGGCCGCGCT
Source organism: Streptomyces sp. NPDC002935 (assembly GCF_040611295.1). NCBI lineage: Bacteria > Bacillati > Actinomycetota > Actinomycetes > Kitasatosporales > Streptomycetaceae > Streptomyces > Streptomyces sp. NPDC002935. The sequence goes on along the minus strand of NZ_JBEXNW010000001.1, from coordinate 515,251 downwards.
GCCCGCGCCCGTCCCGCGGGCCGCGAGCCCCACCGTCCACCGAGGCGCCGCCTCCGCCGCCGAACAGACCTTGTGCGCGCTGTACAACGAGGTCCTCGGCGCCGGCCAGGACGCCGTCGATGCCGACGCCGACTTCTTCCGGCTGGGCGGCGACAGCATCATGGCCATCCAGCTCGCCGCGCGGGCCGCGGCGGCCGGTCTGCTCCTCGCCCCGAGAGACGTGTTCACCGCCCGTACGCCCGCGCGGCTGGCCGCCCTGGCCCGCCCGGCCGCCGTCGGGCCGGACGCCGGGCCCGACATCGCCGAGGGCCGGTTCCCGCTCACCCCGATCATGCACTGGTGGCGCGAACAGGGCGCCCCGCTCGGCACGTTCACCCAGTCCATGGTGTTCCCCGTGCGGGAGGGCACGGACCTCGACCGCGTCCGCGCGGCCGTGGCGGGCCTGGCCGAGCGGCATGCCGCCCTGCGCATGCGTCTGATACGGCACGACGAGCGTGCCGACTGGGAACTGGAGGTGGGCTCCGCCGCCGCCGTCCGCACGGAGCGGGTCGCCGTCCCCGCGGACACCGCACCGGACGCGCTCGCCGCGGAGCTCGCCCGGACCGCCGTACTGGATCCGGAGCGGGGCGAGATGCTGCGGGCCGTCTGGTTCGACGCCGGACCCGGGCGGCCCGGCCTGCTGCTCCTGATCGTGCATCACCTGGCTGTCGACGGGGTGTCCTGGCGCGTGCTGGGGCCCGAGCTGGCGCGGGCACTGGAGGGCACTACTGAGGCGGGAGCCCGGTCCGGTGCCTCGTTCGTACGGTGGGCGCGACTGCTGCCCGCCGAGGCGGACCGGGCGCGTGGCGAACTGGACTGGTGGAAGGGCCAATTGGCCGGTGGCGAAGGCGCCCGGCTGGCCGCCGGCCGCGGGGTCGGCGCACGTCGCGGCACCGTCACCGTCGAGCTGGATGCCGGGCTGACCCGGGACGTGCTCGTCACCCTGCCCGGAGTCTTCCACTGCGGAGCGGACGCCGTGCTGCTCACCGCCCTGGTCCGGGCGGCCGTCCGGCACCGCGGCACCGGGACGGCCCTCCTCCTCCACCTGGAGGGGCACGGCCGCGAGGCGCTGTCGGCGCCCGTGGACGTCTCCCGTACCGTCGGCTGGTTCATCACCCAGTACCCGGTCCGGCTCGACCTCGGCACGGACACCGGAGCCGCGGCGCTCAAGCAGGTGAAGGAACAACTGCGGGCGGTGCCCTCCGCCGGACTCGGCTGGGGCCTGCTGCGCCACCTCCACCCCGAGGCCGGCCCCGAACTGGCCGCGCTGCCCGGGCCCGACGTCCGCTTCGCCCACCTGGGCCGGATCGCCGGGGACGACGCGGCCGGCGGCCGGCTGCTCGACCCCGGACCCGACGCGGTACCCGTCGCCCACGCCCTGGAGATCGACACCCTGGCCCGGGGCACGGAGGGCGAACCGCGTCTGGAGGCCACGTTCTCGTACGCGGAGGGCGTGTTCACCGAGGACGAGGTGCGGGAGCTGGCCCGGCTGTGGACCGAGGAGCTCACCGCGCTCGTCGCGGACACGGCGGACGGCTCGGCCGCCGCGTACACCCCGTCCGACTTCCCGCTGGTCGAGCTGACCATCGATCAGCTCGCCGAGTTCGAGGACGACTTGGGGTTCGAGGACTCGGACGAGTCGGATGAGTCGGACAGCTCGGACGGCTTCGAGGACTCGGACGGCTTCGGAGACTTCGGAGACTTCGGAGACTTCGAGGATTTCGAGAGTGAGGTGAACGACCGGTGAGCGGGCGAGTCGACGACGTCCTTCCGCTGTCCCCGGCCCAGGAAGGACTCCTCTTCCAGACCCTGCGGGACACGACGGGACCCGATCCCTATCTGGTCCAGGCCCGGTTCCGCATCGGCCCCGGCACCGAGCCGGGCCGGGTGCGGGCCGCGGTGACGGACCTCCTGCGGCGCCACCCCAACCTGCGCGCCTGCTTCCGCCACGAACACCTCGACCGGCCCGTGCAGATCATCCCGAGCGCGGTCAGGGTGCCATGGCGGGAGGCCGACCTGACCGGGCTCGCCCCGGACCGGGCGGCCGCCCGGATGCGGCAGCTCGTGCGCGCGGACGCGGCCCGGCGCTTCGACCCGGCCCGGCCGCCGCTGGTGCGCGCCACGCTCGCCCGCCACGACACCGGCGCCGAACTGCTGCTGTCCTTCCATCACATCCTGCTCGACGGCTGGTCGATGCCGGTCCTGGAAGCCGACCTGGCCGCCCTCGTCGCGGGCCGTCCCCTGCCGCCCGCAGCGCCGTACCGCGACTACCTGGCGTGGCTGGCCCGGCGAGCCTCGGACGAGGGGGACAAGGCGGAAACGGCTTGGGCGCAGGCTCTGGAGGGGCTTGCGCATCCGACGCCGCTCGCGCCCCCGACCGCCGACGACACCGCGTGCGACCGGGCTCGGGTCCGGCTCTCCGCCGCGGCCACCGCCGCCCTCGTGCGTCAGGCGGCCACCGCCGGCGTCACCCTCAACACCCTCGTCCAGGCAGCATGGGCACTGGTCCTGGCCCGCACCACCGGCGCCCGGGACGTCGTCTTCGGCGCGGTCGTCTCCGGCCGCCCGCACGACCTGCCCGGCGTCGAGAGCATGGTCGGCCTGTTCGTCAACACACTGCCGGTGCGGGTACGGCTGCGCGGCGGCGAGAGTACGGCGGACCTGCTGACCCGCCTCCAGGACGAGCAGTCCCTCCTGGTCGACCACCACCATGCGCGCCTCGCCGAGGTGCAACGCGCGGTGGGCATAGGGGAGTTGTTCGACTCGGTCCTCGCCTTCGAGAACTTCCCGCAGCGCACCGAGGAGGAGGCCGGCCCGGACGAGCTGAGCCTGCTCCGGGTCACGGACGCGACCCACTATCCCGTGACGCTGGCCGTCGTCGCGGGCGAGCGGCTGTGGCTGTCGGTCGGCTGCCGGCGCGGACTGTCCGCGGCTGCCGTGGCGGACCGCATGACCCGGGCCCTGGAGCAACTGGCGGGCGATCCCGGCCGGTCGGCCGACCTGATCGACGTACTCCCGCCCGAGGAACACCGACGGCTCCTCGCGCTCGCCACCGGGCCGCGGCGCCCCGTGGCCGATCCGGCCACCGTCACCGGCCGGTTCGCCGCGCAGGCCGCGCGCACCCCGCGGGCCCCGGCCGTCGAGTCGGCCGACGGCGAGGTCCTCGACTACGCCGGCCTGGACACGGCCTCGGACGCGCTCGCCGCCCGGCTGGTCCGGGCGGGCACGGCACCCGGCGACGCGGTCGCCCTCCTCCTGCCCCGCTCGCCGGCCGTCGTCGTGGCCCAGCTGGCCGTGCTCAAGGCGGGCGCCTGCTGGCTCCCGCTGGACCCGGCCCAGCCACCCGAACGCCTGGCCCGGCTGACCGGGCGGGCCGGGGTCCGGCTGGTGCTGACCTCGGGCGCCACCACCGTACAACTGCCCGGGAACGTACGGACGTTGGACGTGACGGACCCCGAGCAGGAGACCGGGCCGCAGGCCCCCGCACACCCCGGGCAGGAGACCGGTCCCCAGGCTCCCGCACACCCCGACGCGGCCGCCTGCATCCTCTACACCTCGGGCTCGACCGGCGAACCCAAGGGTGTCGTCGTCCCGCACCGGGGTATCGCCGAGCTCGCCGCCGACGCCCGCTTCCAGGGCGGCGGACACCGGCGTGTACTTCTGCACGCCCCGTACACCTTCGACTCGGCGACGTACGAGGTGTGGATCCCGCTCCTGAACGGCGGGACCGTCGTCGTCGCCGAGCCCGGCCCCGTCACCCCCGACCTGCTCCGGCGCGTGATCCCCGGGCGTCGGATCACCGCGCTGCTCCTCACGCCCGAACTGCTGCGTATTGTTGCCGAGATCGCGCCGGAGGCGACCGCCGGGCTCACCGAGATCTGGGCGGGCGGCGACGTGCTCGCGCCCGGCACGGTGGCCCTGATCCGGGCGCACTGCCCCGGAACGGCCGTCGTCAACGGGTACGGGCCCACCGAGGCGACCGTCTTCGCCACCGCCCACACCGCCGGCGGCGGCCCGGGACCCGTCCCCGTCGGACGCCCGCTGGACAACACCCGCGCCTACGTCCTGGACGGTTCGCTGCGTCCCGTACCCGTGGGTGGCACCGGCGAGTTGTACCTGGCCGGGACCGGACTCGCGCACGGCTACCTCGGGCGGCCCGGGCAGAGCGCCGAGCGGTTCGTCGCCGATCCGTACGGTCCGCCGGGCAGCCGGATGTACCGCACCGGCGACCTGGCCCGCTGGACGGGCGACGGCGTGCTGGACTTCGCCGGCCGTGGCGACGACCAGATCAAGGTCCGCGGCTTCCGTGTCGAACCGGCCGAGGTGGAGTCCGTACTCGCGGCCTGCCCCGGCATCCGGCGGGCCGTGATCGCCGCCCACCCCGACGCGGCGGGCGGCAAGCGGCTGGCCGCCTGGCTCGTACCGGACGCGCCGCTCGACAATCCGCTCGACGAGCCGCTCGACCGTCCGCTCGACGAGGGCTGGGCCGAAACCCTGGCCCGGGCAAAGGAGTTCGCCGCCTGTCGGCTGCCCTCCCACCTGATCCCCTCCGTCTGGGCCCGCATCGACCACGTACCGCTCACCCGGCACGGCAAGACGGACCGGGCCGCACTGCCCGAGCCGTCGGGCACGCCCCCCGCGGCCGCGGGGGCCAGGGCCCCGCGCGACGAGCGGGAGCGGCAGCTGTGCGCGCTGTTCGCGGAGGTCCTCGGTGTGTCCGGCATCCACCCGGACACCGACTTCTTCGCGGCGGGCGGCCACTCGCTGACCGCCCTGCGCCTGGTGTCGAAGGCGCAGGCCGCGCTCGGCACGCCGGTGCCGCTCGCGACCCTGTTCGCGGCGCCGTCCCCGGCCACACTGGCGGCCCGCCTCGCCGCAGGCCTTACCCCGGTCGCGGACCTCGGACCGGCCACCGGCCTCGCCCCCGACCCCGGCCTCGCCCCCGACGCCGACCTGGCCCCGCTCCTCACCCTCCGCTCCAGCGGCGGCCGCGTCCCCCTCTTCTGCGTCCATCCCGGCCTGGGCCTCGGCTGGTCCTTCGCCGCCCTGCTCCCGCACCTCCACCCCGACCGGCCGGTGCACGCCCTGCAGAGCCCGGCGTTCACCGAGGGGGTGGACCAACTCCCGGACACTGTGGGGGCGTTGGCCGACGCGTACGTCGAGCGGATCCGCGCACTGGTGCCCGGCGGCCCGTACGCGCTGGTCGGCCGGTCCTTCGGCGGCCCCGTCGCCCACGAGATCGCGGTACGCCTGCGCGGGGCCGGACAGGAAGTGCGGCTGCTGGCCGTGCTGGACGCGATGCCCCAGCCGCCCGGCACGCCCCGGCTGCCCGCGGACGTGGTCGAGCGGGAGACGCTGCGGATCCTGCTCGACAGCCACGCCCCGGACCGGCCCGCACCGCCCGGCGCCCTCGACCGGGCCCAGGCCTTCGCGGTCGTCCGCACCGGCGAGAGCCCCCTGGCCGCCTTCGGCGACCGGGTCCTGCACACCCTGACCGACGCCGGAGCCCACCACATCCACCTCTCCCGCGCCTGGCGCCCGTCCCCGTACGACGGCCGCACGACCCTCTTCTCCGCCACCCGGCACGCCCACGCCACGACGGCCGAGAAGGCCGCGGCCTGGCGGCCCTTCACCGCCGGCCTCGACGTGCACGAACTGGCCTGCGCCCACAGCGGCGTCCTCGGACCCGACCCCGCGGCCCGCGTCGCCGCGGTCCTCGAAACCATCCTCCAGGGGGACTGACCCATGACGACCGACACACTCGGCACCCTCGATTCCTTCGGCACGTTCGGCACCCTCGCCGACGGTCAGCCGGCCGCAGACCAAAACCCCTTCGAGGAGTACGAGTTCCCCGTCTCCGACGCCCAGAGCCGGCTGCTGGTCCTCGACCAGCTGAACCCGGGCACCGCGCAGTACAACGTGCCCGCCGCCTTCGCCGTGCGCGGGCCCTTCGACCTCGCCGCGTTCGGCCGCGCCCTGGACGCGCTGGTCGCCACGCACGAGTCCCTGCGGACCGTCTTCCGCACCGCCCCCGACGGCACCCAGACCCAGCTCGTGCGGGCCGCCGGCCGGGCCGCCCTCACCGCCGAGGAGGGCGTGCCCGCGGACCGCGTGGACGCGCTGATGCGGGCGGCGGCCGCCCGCCCCTTCGACCCGGCCACCGGGCCGCTGCTGCGCTGCACCGTGTACGCGGTCGACGACGGCACCCACCGCGTCCTGCTCGTCGCCCACCATCTGGTCTGCGACGGCTGGTCGCTGGGCGTCATGCTCGACGGTCTGGGCGCCGCCTACCGTGACGAGACGGCCGGCCGGCCCCACAGCCCGCCCGAACCAGCCCTGCAGTTCCCGGACTTCGCGGTCTGGCAGCGCGAACGGCAGGCGGCGGGGGACTGCGAACCGGCCGTACGGCACTGGGTGGAGGCGCTGCGCGGAGCGCCCGCCACTCTGGAGCTGCCGGCCGACCGGCCGCGGCCTGCCGTGCGCTCGGCGTCCGGCGGCACCGCGCCCTTCCTGCTGCCCGCCGCCACCCGCGGCCGCCTCGCCGAGGCGGCCACAGCCGCGGGGGCGACCCCCTTCATGGCGCTGTTCGCCGCCTACGCCGCCTTCCTCGGCCGCCTCACCGGCCGCGAGGACCTCGTCATCGGCTACCCGGTGTCCGGCCGCGAGCACCCCGACCTCCAGCAGACCGTCGGCATGCTCGCCAACACCCTCGCCCTGCGCGTCGATCTGAGCGGCGACCCCTCCCTCCACGAACTCACCGCCCGCATCCGCACCGCCCTGCGCGCCGCCGCCCCGCACCAGGACGCCCCGTTCGACGCGGTGGTCGACGCCCTCGCGCCCGTCCGCGAGAGCGCCCACGACCCGGTGGTTCAGGTCGTCTTCGCCTACGACGACGACACCGCTCTCACCCTGGACCTGGCCGGCGCCGACACCCGGCGTCTCGAACTCGCCCTGGACACAGCGAAGTTCGACTTCCATCTGCATGTGGAGCGCTGGGGCGAGGACCTGGCCGCCCAGTTCATCTACCGCGCCGGCCTGTTCGAGGCGGCGACCGTCCACCGCTGGACCCGTAACTTCACCGTCCTCCTGGACGGCCTCCTCGCCGCCCCGAACGCACCCCTGTCGTCCCTCGACCCGGTCGCCGAGGACGAGCGGCGCCTGATCCTCGCGCAGGCCGACCGCCTCGCCGACGCCGCCCCCGCCGACCGCCTGGTCCCCGACCTGATCGCGGACGTCGCCGCTGCCTGCCCGGACGCCACCGCCCTGGTGTACGGCGAGGAGCGCCTCAGCTACCGCCAACTCCTGGAGCGCGCGGACGCGTTGGCCGCCCGGCTCCGCGCCGTGGGCGTACGCCCCGGATTCCGAGTCGGCCTGCTGCTGCCCCGCTCGGCGGACCAGGGCCTCGCCGCCCTCGCGGTGCTGCGCGCGGGCGGCGCCTACGTCCCCCTGGACCGAGCCCACCCCGACGACCGCCTGCGCTACATGGTCGACTGCTCCGGCACCGGCCTGCTGCTGACCGCCGAGGCCACCGCCGCCCGGGCCGCGGGACTCGGCGTGCCCTGCCTGCGCGTGGACCGCCCCGACCCCACAGAGCCGCCGCCCGTGACCTCGGGGCCGGCGCCCGGCGCCCGCGACCTCGCCTACGTCCTGTTCACCTCCGGCTCCACCGGTCGCCCCAAGGGCGTGGCCGTCGAACACCGGGCCCTGGTCAACCTGGCCATGGCCGCGCGTCACTCCTTCCCGGTGACGGCCGAGGACCGGGTGCTGCAGTTCGTGGCCTTCGGCTTCGACGTCGCCGTCTCCGACCTGTTCTTCCCCTGGGTCGCGGGCGCCGAGCTGCACGTCCCGCACGAGGACGAGCGGCTCGGCGAGGCCCTGCTGGACCGGCTGCGCGACTCCCGGATCACCTATGTGTTCCTGCCGCCGTCCGCGGCCATGCTGCTGCCCGACGTCACCGGAGAACTGCCCGACCTGCGCACCCTCGCCGTCGGCGGCGAGTCCTGCCCCGGCGAACTCGTCGAGCGGCTGCACGCACCCGGGCGGCGGATCGTGAACGCCTACGGCCCCAGCGAGGTCACCGTCTACTCCCACACCGGCGACCTCACCCCGGGCGACCCCGTCGTGCTCGGCCGGTCCGTCGCCGGCGCCCGCTTTTACGTCCTGGACGACCGGCTGCGCCCCGTCCCCGTCGGCGTCACAGGCGAGATCTACATCGCCGGTGCCGGACTCGCCCGCGGCTACATCGGGCAACCCGGCCTGACCGCCGAACGGTTCGTCGCCGACCCGTTCGGCGACTCCGGCACCCGGATGTACCGCAGCGGCGACCTCGGCCGCATCGACGCCCACGGCGTGCTGACCTACCTCGGGCGCGGCGACCTCCAGGTCAAGCTGCGGGGCGTACGTCTCGAACTCGGCGAGATCGAGTCGCTGCTGGCCGCCCACCCGGACGTCCGGATCGCCGCGGCCACCGTGCGCGGCACCGGGGGCGAACAGCGGCTCGTCGCCTACGTGGTGGGCCGCGACGGCACCCCGCCGCCCGCGGACGACGCGCTGCGCGCCCATCTCGCCGAACGGCTGCCCGCCTTCATGGTGCCCGAGCTGTTCGTCCGCCTCGACGAGCTGCCGCTCAGCAGCAACGGCAAGATCGACCGCTCCCGGCTGCCCGAGCCCGCCCTCACCCTGCGTGCCCCGGACGCGTCCTGGACGGCCGCCGACACCGCCATGGAACGCCTGGTCGCGGACGTGTGGGCACGCGTCCTGACCATGGACCGGGTCGGCGTCCACGACAACTTCTTCGAAATGGGCGGCAATTCGGTCCGCCTGCTCCGGGTGCTGGCCGCCCTGCGCGACGCCGGCGTGGACGGCGACCTCACCCTGGTCGACCTGTTCCGGCACCCCACCGTCGCGTCCCTCGCCGCCCGCCTCGACCGGGCCCACGAGGCGGACCTTCCCGACTCCGCCGCCCGCGGCGGCGAACGGCACCACCGGCGCACCGCCGCCGTCCGACGACTCCGCTCCCGGAAGGAAACACTCCGATGACCTTCACCACCGCAGCAACGCCCGAGAACCTCGATTCCGCGATCGCCGTCATCGGCATGAGCGGCCGCTTCCCCGGCGCCCCCGACCTCGACACGTACTGGCGCAATCTCGTCGGCGGGCTCTGCTCGATCACCGACCTCACCGAGGAGGAACTCCTCGCCGACGGCGCCGACCCGGACGAGATCCGCGGTCGCGACTACGTACCCGCCAAGGGCGTGCTCGCCGACGCCGACCGCTTCGAAGCCGCCCTGTTCGGCTTCCACCGCACCGAGGCCGCGGCCCTGGACCCGCAGCACCGGCTGCTCCTGGAGACCGCCTGGTCCGCCCTGGAGGACGCCGGCCACGACCCGCTCGACGCGCCGCGGCGCACCGGCGTCTACGTCGGCGGCGGCGTCACCGAGCACATGCTGGCCGCCCAGACCGACCCGAAGCTCGCCGCGCAGCTCGGCGCGCTCCAGGTGCGCATCCTCACCGACCGCGAGTTCCTCGCCCCCTGGATCTCCTACCGCCTCGGCCTCGACGGCCCGAGCCTCACCGTCCAGACGGCCTGCTCCACCTCCCTGACCGCGATCCACCTCGCCGTCCAGGCGCTGCTGCTCGGGGACTGCGACACCGCGCTCGCCGGAGGCGTCGCCGTCGACACCGTGCGCAGGCGTGGTTACGTCCACTACCAGGGAGGGATCTTCTCTCCCGACGGCCGCTGCCGCCCCTTCGACGAGCGGTCCGGCGGCACCGTGCCCGGCAACGGCGTCGGCGTCGTCGTACTGCGCCGCCTCGCGGACGCGCTCGCCGACGGCGACCCGGTGCGGGCGGTCATCCGCGGCAGCGCCGTCACCAACGACGGTGCCGCCCGCGTCGGCTTCACCGCCCCCGGCGTCGACCAGCAGACCGCCGCCATCGTCGAGGCCTGGACGGCGGCGGGCCTCGACCCGGCCGACGCCCAGTACCTGGAGGCGCACGGCACGGCCACCGAACTCGGCGACCGGATCGAGGCGAGCGCCGCGAGCGCCGCTTTCAAGAGCGCCCTCGGCACGCGCTCCGTCGGCCTCGGCTCGGTGAAGGCGAACATCGGCCACCTGGACGCGGCCGCGGGCGTGGCCGGGTTCATCAAGACCGTCCTGATGCTGGAGCACGCCACCCTCGCCCCCACCGCCGGAGCCGGCCGCCCGCACCCCGAACTCGCCCTCGACGACTCGCCGTTCCACGTCGTCGACCGGGCCGGACCCTGGCCCGAGCCGGAGTACGGGCCCCGCCGGGCCGGCATCAGCTCCGTCGGCATCGGCGGCACCAACGTCCACGTGGCCCTGGAACAGGCCCCGCCGCACCCCGGGCCGTCCCGCACCCCGGGGCCCGAGGTCCTGCTGCTCTCCGCCCGTACCGGGGACGCCCTCAAGGCCCTCGCGGGCCGCCTCGCCGCCGCCCTGCGCGCCCCCGGCGCCCCCAGCCTCGCGGACACCGCCCACACCCTCCGCTTCGGCCGTACCCCCCTCGCCGAGCGCGCCTACGTCCTGGCCGCCGACCGTGAGGAGGCCGCGGACCGGCTGGCCGAACTCGCCGAGGGCCACGCGGCGTCCGCCCCGGCGGGCGCCGACGACCTGCGGGCGATCGGCGAGGCGTGGCTGCGCGACGAGCGGCTGCCGTGGCCGGGCCGGGGCCGCCGGGTCTCGCTGCCGACGTACCCGTTCGCGGGTGAGAGCTACGGGGCGTTCGGCCTGGAGACGGTCCGCGCGGAGCCGGAGCCGGGGACCGCGCCGGACGCCGGTCTCGACACGGCCGTGCGCGCCCTGCTCGTCGAGACGCTCGGCCTGGAGTCCGCCGCCGACTTGGAGATGACGTACTTCGCCGCCGGCGGGGACTCCCTGGCCGCCGTACACCTGGTGGGCTGCCTGCGCGACGACTTCGGCATCGACGTCCCGCTCACCCTGTTCCTGGAGGAGCTGACGCTCGACGAACTGGCCCGGCGGGTCGTCGAGGCCCAGGAGCCGGACGACTCGCTGGACGCGCTGCTCAGCGAGTTCGAGGGCGCGTGAAGGAAGGGGCCGGCGGTTTCCGCCGGCCCCTTCGTCCACCTCTCCATGACCTCATACGCGTACGTCGGCCTGCGTCAACACCCGGGCCACATACGGCAGATGCTCGTCCAGGTAGAAGTGCCCGCCCGGCAGCACACACGTCGTGAACGCCCCATCGGTCTCCCGCTCCCAGGCCGCCACCTCCTCGACCGGCACCCTCGGGTCCGCGTCCCCGGTCAGCGCCACCACCGGGCAGCGCAACCGGGGACCGTGGCGGTACGTGTGGGCGAACAGCATCGCGTAGTCCGCGCGCAGGGCGGGCAGTACGAGTTCCAGCAGCACCGGGTCGGCCAGCAGCGTGTCGTCGGTCCCGGCCAGCAGCCGCATCTCCGCGAGCAGATCGGAGTCCGAGGGTGGCTTCGGCCACCGGGCCGCGACCGGCAGCGAGGGCCCGCCGCGCCCCGACACGAAGAGCGCGGCGGGCGTCAGGCCTCGCGCCTGGAGCGCCCTGGCCGTCTCGAACGCCACGACCGCGCCCATACTGTGCCCGAACAGCGCCAGCGGGCGGTGTGCCGGATCCGCGGGCAGCGCGTCCAGTACGGCGTCCACGACCTCGCCGATCCGCTCGGCGAACGGCTCCGCGAAACGGTCGTGCCGACCCGGGTACTGCACCACCAGGGGCTCCACCGGACCCGTGACCGCGGCCGACAGGGCGTGGTAGGCGGCGGCCGCGCCGCCCGCGTGCGGGAAGCACAGCAGGCGGGCGGGGGCGTCGGGGGCAGGGTGAAAACGCCGTATCCAGTCGGCCATGGAAGTCCCTCTCTGTCCTCGGTTCATGAAACGGGCCGGACCCCGGTACCGGTCTCCCGGCCCGGGGCCCTGATCGTTCTCCCTGTGCGCCGAGCGGCTCACTGGGCCGCGGCGATCCAGCTCTCCAACTCGTCCAGGGTGGTGTCGGGGTTCGCGACGAGCACGTTCAGCTCGTCGTCGTGCGGGTTGAGGGTGACGACGGCGGGGCAGCGGTGGCAGCCCTCCGCACCGACCTGGTTCCACCACTTGCAGTGCGGGCGGAGGTGGCACCGCGGTACGGCACCGGTCGCGGCCTGCGCCGGTACGGCCCGTATGCGCTCGATCAGACCGCACGCCTCGCCCACCCGGTTCGCACAGTCCGACACGCAGTGCGAGGCGAACCGCAGCACCCGGTTGGGCGCGATGCCCTCCGGGATGCCGCCGAGCACCTCGGCGGCCGGTACCGGATCGGCGAGATAGACGACCTCACCGCGCTCCCCGGACCGGACGCCGAGGACCACGGACTCGGGGCGACTCGCGTCGCCACTGGGACACCAGTTGACGGGGCGCTCCACGGTGCTCACCTCCGCATCCCTAGCAGGAGGCCGTGTAGGCGGCCGACTTGCTGCCGCTGACGACGATGCCGCCGATGACGCCGTCGGTGACGGCGCCGTTCTCCTCCTCGGCCGCGACAGCCTTGGCGATGCCCGCCGCCAGCTGCTCCTGCGAGGTGATCCGCTCGGGCCGGGCGGCCGCCGCCGCGGGCGCGCTGCCCGCCGTGACGAGCCCGGTGACCAGCGCTGCGGCCGCGGCCGCCGTACGAAGACCGTTGTTCATGCGTGTCCCCTTCCAAGTCGCTTCTTGCCTACGGGACTTGACGGTAGAGACACGAGGGGGCCGCAACCGGCGGTAGAGGCGGCAGCTCGGCGGTGCCGCGGCGGAGCGCTCACGCGGCTGCCCGCTGCCGGCGGGTGACGTCGTCCCGGACCTCCTCCGCCTGCGCGGTCGTGCTGCGGCAGGAGAACCCGGCCCCGTCCGGACGGGTGAGACGGACGTCGACCGGACCGGAGCGGCGCAGCGTGGCCGGGACCGTCGCGCGGGACATCGCCCGGCCGAGCGCCGCCCGCAGCTCGTCGGCGGGTGCGTCGCCCCGCGCGCTCAGGCGCACGCGCAGGTTGTGGAAGCTGCTGGAGATGTCCCGGTCGACGTTCAGCATCCCCCGCGTGTCCAGCCGGCCCCCCGCCCACAGTCGCACATCGGACAGCCCCAGGCCGTGCGTCTCCTCCCGCACCAGCGTCGTGAGTTCCCCGCACAGCGCGGACAGCAGAATCTCCTGCGAGTTGGGCCCCTTGTCGATGCCGAGCATCTGCTTGGCCTGGTCGACGACGAGGGGACCCGACGCGTGCCGTACACCGTCCACCGTGAGCTCCGTGCGGTACGTCGCCTCGGAGCCGTTCTCCCATACGACCTCGGCGCGCACCGCGGCCACCGAGGCGGCCGGAGCGTCCTGCGGCTCCCAGGGGACGGTCACCTCGGTGCTCCCGCCGTCGGGACGGCGGACCGTGGCGACGAGTTCGATCGCCGACTCGTCGAGGAACACCCGGTGGTTGGGGCTGAACGCGGTGACGAGCCGGTTGAGCGACTCGACGGTGTCCATCGGGGCGTCGCAGTCGAGCTCGCAGTGCCAGGCCAGATCGCCGAGCGCGGCACCGGCCGCGGGCCGCCCCGCCGCGTCCAGCGCGAGCCCCGCCGTCACGGTCACCCGTAGCGAGCCGAGGGTCACGCCCCGGGCGGTGTAGCCGTTGACCTTCGTGATCAGCACACAGGAGCCGAGCGCCGCCAGCGCGGACTCGTACGGCGTCGGGGCGCGGTCCGCCAAGTACGGCGGCGCGGCACCCAACTCGCCCTGCGTGAGCCGGAAGTCGCGGGCCACCCGGATCGTGCCCGAGCGGAGCGTGAGGGCCTTGGTGCGGATGGTGCCGTCGGCGGGCGCGGCCTCGACCGGTGCGGCGACGGCGAAGTCCGCGATCGCTTCCTCGGGGTGGTCCCGCAGCTCGTGCACGGTCTCCGAGACACCGGTGATGTTCAGTCCGTTGCGCATGTCACAGTCCTCCCAGGGCCTGGTCGAGGTCGGCCAGCAGATCCGCGGTGTCCTCGATGCCGGCCGAGAAGCGGACCAGGCCGGGCTCGATGCCGACGCCGAGACGCTGCCGGGCCGTCAGGAAGCTGTGCGAGGTGTTGAACGGCAGGCTCACCAGCGACTCGACCCCGCCCAGACTGGTGGCGACGACGGGCAGCCGCAGCCGGTCCAGCAGCTTCAGCGCGGCCTCGTCACCGCCCTCCAGCTCGAAGGAGACCATGCCTCCCCAGCCCTCGGTGCACAGCTCGTGCAGCCACCGGTACGGATAGCCCGGACGACCGGGATGGTGCACGGCGCGCACCGCCGAGTGTCCGGCGAGGAAGCCGGCCAGCGCGTCGGCGTTGACGCTGTGCTGCCGCATCCTCAGGGCGAGCGTCTTCAGCCCCCGCTCCAGCAGGAAGCAGATCATCGCGTCCAACGACCCCCCGAACTTGAGGAGTTGGGACCAGACCCGGTCTACGTACTTGCGTGGTCCGGAGACGACACCCGCGGTGACGTCGCTGTGCCCGTTCAGGTACTTGGTGGCGCTGTGGATGACGAGATGCGCCCCGTGTTCGAGGGGCCGCAGACAGACGGGGGAGAGAAAGGTGTTGTCGACGACCAGCAACAGACCGTGTTCCCGGGCCAGTTCGCCCAGCTCCCGCAGCGGCAGCGCCTTGAGCAGGGGATTGGTCAGCGTCTCGAAGAACAGCACCTGCGTGTCGTCGCGCACGGCCGCCCGGATCGCGTCGAGGTCGGTGGGGTCGGTGAAGGTGACACTGCGGCCGAGCTGGTGCATGTCCTCGCGCAGCAGGTTGAAGGTGCCGCCGTACACGTCCCGCGAACTGATGATGTGCCCGCCGCGGTTGGTGAGCGCGAGCAGGGTCGTGGTGATCGCGGCCATGCCGGAGGAGCACACGAGGGCGCTCTCGGCGCCCTCCAGCGAGGCGATCTTCTCCTGCACCGCCCACTGGTTGGGGCTGCCGTAGCGGCCGTAGATCGGGACGTCCCGGATGTGGCCCTGGTCGAACGCCTCGTAGGTGTCCTCGGTGAAGGCGAACGTGCTGCTCTGGAACACGGGCGTGCCCACGGCCCCGGTCACCGGATCCTCGTAGGTGCCCGCGTGCACGCTGCGGGTGCCCGGCCCGGTGCCGTCCACCACCCGCTGCTGCGCCAGCCGCGGCCCGGGCACCCGCCCGCGCTGCAGAGAGTCCGCCCACGGCCGGTCGGGCCCCGCCCCGGGCGCGTTCCCCTGCGACTTCGCCATCTGTCAGTCCTTCCTCACGTTCACGGATTGTTCCTCCGACACGGCGACCGGGCCCCGCGCCTCGCGCGTGTCCCGCTCCGCGGGCCCGTCCCGCATCTCCCGCACGTCTCGTACGGCGAGCGGTGCGACGGCGAGCACCAGGTGGGCCAGGCCGACGGCCAGCAGGGTGTCGCGGGTGCCCCAGAGTCCGGCGGCGGGGCCGGCCAGCGCCTGGCCCAGCGGCAGCATGGCGTAGGAGCCGAGCCATTCGTACGCGCTGACCTTGGACAGCGAGGCGGCCGGCACCTCGCGCTGCAGCACCGTCTCCCACAGGGGGTTGAACACCATCAGCCCGAGCCCGCCGACGAACGCCGCCACGACCACCGGCGGCACGGACGTCGCCCACGCCATCCCCAGCGTCGGCGCGGCGAACAGCGACGCGGCGAGCACGGCGAACCGCAGCGGCCGCCGGGGCCGTATGTACAGAGCGACCGCGCCTCCGCTCACGGCCCCCGCCCCGAAGCCAGTCAGCACCGCACCCCAGGCCCCCGGCCCGCCCAGCGCCCGTTCGCTCACCTCGGGCCCGAGCACCGTGAACACGGCATAGCACCCGTTGGTCAGCGAGGCCGCCCCGATCAACGACCACACCCAGGCACGGGACCGGAACTCCCGCCAGCCGTCGTGGAGATCGCTCAGGAGGCGGCGGGTGCCCCTGGCCGCCACCGGCTCCGCGGCCCGCGCCGGCCGCAGCCGCGCCAGGCACAGTGCGCTGATGGCGAAGCTCAGCGCGTCCACGGCGATCGCCCAGCCCGCGCCGGCGGTCACCACGAACAGGGTCGCCAGGAGGGGGGCCGCGATCTGGGCCGCGGAACGCTGGATGCCGAGCAGAGCGTTGGCCTCCTGCCGCTGCCCCTCCGGGACCGTCTGCTGGAGCAGCCCCGAGACCGCCGGCACGAACAGGGCGGACGCCGCCCCGTGCACGGCCTGCAACGCCATCAACTGCCCGACCTGGGCGTGCCCCGCCAGCACCAGCACGGCCGTCGCCGCCTGGACGAGCGCCCGCGTCACATCGGCGCCCACCATCACCGCATACCGCGGCAGCCGGTCGGCCAGCGCCCCGCCCACCAGCATCAGCGCCACCAGCGGCACCGTCCGCGCGGCCAGCACCAGCCCCAGATCGCCCACCGACCCCGACATCCCCAGCACGGCGAACGCCAGCGCGGGCGCGACCATGAAGTCCCCGAAGCAGGAGCTGAGCTGGGCCAGGAAGAACCAGCGGTACCGGCGGACCCGCAGCACGGCGAGCCTGGAAGGCCGTTCTACCGGTCCGCCCCGCCGTCGCTCCGCCGCTCCGACACCCGCACGCCTTCCCCGTCCTGCCATACGCCTTCCGGTCCCCCCGGCTCGTCCATCTCGTTCCGTACCCGCCAGGTGAGGTCGGGCCGTTCGGGCTCCTGGACGGTCACCTGGTCGATCTGCGGCATCAACGCACAGATGTGCGGGGGAAGGACACGGCCCTCGGCACCCGTCCGCCGCACCCTTTCGCCCGGCGTCTGCCACGGATAGGGGTATGCGTCCAGCAGCTCGTCCGCGGCCGGCCCGGCGTTCACGGACACGGCCACCTCGTCCACCGCACACACCCCGATCGCCGCCATCCCGGCATCCTGGAGCGCGTACGCGCCCGCGCAGATCTCGGTCACGCCCGTGACGGCCATCGCCCCCGCGGCCGTGGGCGTCCCGCCCACCGCGACCGTGGGGCAGCCGAACCCGTGCCGGCGCAGCAGCGCGGCGCACCGTACGACGTATTCGGCCGCGTCCCGCCCCACCGCGTCCCGTGCGGCGGCGTCCTGCCCACTGGTGAGGGCCTGATAGCCGGTGACCCCGTCGAGCCGCAGCGCGGGCGAGGCCGTGACCACGCGGGCGAGGTCCAGGAGGTGAGCGTCGGGCGTGGCCGTCACGTCGTCCCCGGTGCCCAGCTGTATCCGCACACCCAGCACACTGCCCGCCGCCCGCGCCGCCGCGCCCAGCCCCAGTGCGGACTCCACGCTGTCGACGTGCACGGCCACCCGGCAGCGCCGGGCCAGCCGGGCGAACAGGGGCTGACGCCAGGCGTCGTTCCAGGGATGCGCGATGACGATGTCGGTGATTCCGGCGGCGGCGTACTGCCGGGCCTGGGCGACCTGGTTCACGGCGATGCCGACGGCCCCGGCCCGCCGCTGCCGGTGCGCGATCTCCACGGTCCGATGGGCCTTGGCGTGCGCGCGTACGGCGACGCCGTGCCGGCGGGCGGCGCGGTGGAAGGCGGCGAGGTTGCGATCGAGGCGGACGAGATCGACGTACGCACGGAGCCCGTGCCCGCTCGTGCCGCTCATGATCCGAGCCCGTCCCACGCGTCCCCGGCGAACGAGAATCCCGCGGGCCCGCCCTCCAGCATGGCCCGCTGACGCGCCACCTCACCCGTGGTCGGCGTCCCCGCCCCGTTCAGCCCGAGCAGGATCTCCTTGTCCCACTCCAGCCCCAGCGCGTCCTCGATCGCCGCGTCCCGGGTGGCCGCGCTGAAGAGCATGCCGAGCCCGAGCGCGGTGCCGACCAGGTACGCGGTCTGGCTGACGTGACCGAGCTCCATGAAGAGCGTCCGATAGACGCGCCCGGTCCGGTACTTCCACGCGGTCCGCTCCAGTACGGCGGTATAGAGCAGGAGTACGCCGACGTCGCCGAGGTAGGTCTGGTCGCCGCACCAGCGGACGACCTCCGCCCGGTCGACGGGGCCCGGCCGCAGGGACTCCAGGGCGTGCTCGCGGGAGTGGTAGTGGTAGATGCCCGGGGCGACGCCCTCGACGTCCAGGACGACGGGATAGATCTCCAGCGCCTGCAGGGCACCCGGCGAGGGACTCGCCTTGAGCACCGCCGGACGCAGCCCCGCCGCCTCTCCCGACGGAACGGAGTGCAGGGGGCCGCCGACCCAGCGCAGCAGCGCGGCGAGCTGAGGTTCCGTCATGGCCCGACCGGTGTCGAATTTCCGGGTGGAACGCCGGGCACGCAAAGCCTGCGCCAGCCCGATACCGCCCAGGTCGTCGGAGTCCTCGCGGGTCAGCGGAAAACGCTCGGCTTCCGGATATTCCTTGAATTCCGGCGGCTGCGGCCGGTCCGGCAGCTGGTCCACCAGCCAGGCGGTGTCCTCGGCCGCGGTGGAGAATTTCTCGTCGTGCAGATTACGGCTGGCCAGATGAAAGTACGTGGCCGAGGTGCCCCAGGAGGACCAGGGCCCGAGCCGCTCCTCGAACCGGTGCTCGGCCGAGTCCTCGGCGACGAGCACGTGGGCGGCGAGCAACTGCCGTAGCAGCGCGTTGCCGCCGACCGCGGGGTCGAGGTCGGCGTCGACCCCGGCCCAGTCGGCGAACCGGTGCAGCAACCGCCCTGCTTCGGCGCCGAGCGCCAGCTGGCGGTGCCGCACCGGATCGTCACAGACCAGCTGACCGTTGCGCCAGAAGAAGACGCAAAGGCGCGATATCCGCAGGCGCACGGTCGTGGTCACTGTCAGGCGGCGGTGGGAAGCTGACAGGTCTGGGCGGCCGCGTACTCGTCCTCGGCCAAGACCTCAAAAGCAGACTGCTCGAATTCGATTTCCATTTCTTCGCGCATGGAACACCTCTTTCTTGAAGTGTGTTTACGGGAAAGGGAGCCGTGCTCGGAACTGCCGTGAATTTAGTTGAACGGGTAAGGCATGTCCAGCCCGCGCAGATCGAATTCAGTCACCACGCGATCACATACAACCGCCGCGAAACTGCCGCCCGGAATTCCGCCCCCATCGGCACTCCCATGCCACCTCCACCCATTTCCGCCCACGCGGTCCGAGATCCCGCACCCCCGACCCCGGAGCCGCCCCCGACGCACCCCACGGCCCCTCGGCCACCCTGACCGAAAATCTCCGTTCCAGCTCTGCGCCGGCCTGTACGTGATCTTCAAACGCCGGGACCGGCTCTGGGCGCACGCCTCACCGCGGGACGGCTCACTCCCCGGCGGCTTCCTCCACGTGCGCCCGCAGCTTCGCGGCGAAGGCGAGGACGTCTCCCGGCCGGAGGCGGTGGGGCTCGTCCGCGGGGAGGGGGTTGCCGTTGACGCGGGTGGAGTTGGTCCTGCTGACATGGCGGATCCAGGTGCCCTCGGCGTCCGCCCAGACGACCGCGTGGGCGCGGGACACATTGCCGTAGTCGTGGCCCGTCCACCGGCCGTACTCGAGCATCCGCTCCGCGAGTTCGCCGGCCTCGGTGGCGGAACGGCCGACGACGAGCGGTGCGGAGCCGACCGCGTACGTCCCCCAGGGGAAGACCACGGCCAAGGAGCGGCCCGGTCCACCCACCCGGGCGTTCCCGTGCGGCCGCGCACCGGATCCCGGCTGCGGCGTCCCGTGGGGGACGGTGGCTTCCTGTCCCCACCCGTCGTGACCCGACCGGTCACCGCCCGACCGGTCACCGCCTGACCAGTCACCGCCTGACCGGTCACCGCCTGACCGGTCACCGTCCGGCTGAGGGTGGCCCAACGGGCATGTGCCTCGGCGGAGTTCGAGTTCGCATTGCGGTTCGGAGCAGGTCTCCAGCGCGGACGCCCCGTGACGGGGACCGTGCGGCGATCCCCCGCCCCCGGCCGGTCCGCCGGCCGCGTCTCCCCCCACGGGCGCCTTGCGCAGGAACTCCCCGCAGTGCTCGCAGAGCGTGCCGTCGCCGGGGGCCGCGTGGCCGCGCGGGCAGATCAGGGCCTCCATGTCACACCGTCCAGGGAGATGCCCTGGGCCGCCAGGGCCTTCTGGATCCGGGCCGGGTCGCCCGGGCGCGGCACCCCGATCAGGTGGAGCCGGTCGTCCTCGACCTGGAACTGCAGCTCCGCCGGGTGTCCGGACCCCGGTCCGTCGCCGGCCCAGCGACCGAGGCGCTGCCGGCCGAGATCGGTGAGCGGAACCAGGCGCTGGTTGGCGGATCCCCGCCAGCGTCCGCCGCCGGCCTCGGCGACCCGGTACGGTCCGGTGACCAGCCCGTCGAGTCGTGCGTACGCCTTCGGGCAGCGGTCCGCGAAGTCCTCCTCCTCCAAGCCCGTCCAGCACAGCAGGTCCCAGCCGTGCCGCTCCCCGCGCTCGGCCAGGCCCACGAGCAACTCGGCCAGGGCTTCGGGCTGTTCGGACGGTTCCCCGCCGCTGATGGACACCCCGTCGATACCGGCCGGGTCCGGGCGGTCGCACCACTCCAGGACCACCCGGGTGTCCACCGCGTGCTCCGGTCCGGCCTCCCAGGTGTCGCGGGACAGACAGCCGGGGCAGGCCAGGGCGCAGCCCTGCGTCCAGATGCCCAGGCGGGTGCCGGGGCCGAGCGCCGTCACCGGATGATGCAGCCGGGCGATGTGAAGGATCATTCGGTCAGCAGCCTCCAGTTCTGCCCGTCCGGTTTCAGACCGGTGATCCGTAGGCTGCTGCCCGGGGGCCTGGGGTGCAGGAAGAGTTCCCGGGCCAGCGGGTTGACCAGGACGGCCTCGACCTCCGACACGATTCCGCGACCGCCGTTGCGCAGATCGAAGGTGGCCAGTTCACGCAGCCGGTCGCGGACCTCGGGGGTGTACAGCACGCTGACGCCGTGCACCCGCTGCACGGTCTCGGCGACCCGGTCCAGCGCCCGGTCGGCGATCTGCTCGGTGACCGGCGGACGCAGGAAGTCGAAGACGACGATGTTCTGCTGGATGCGGTTGTAGAGCTCGGGACGGCCGAGCAGGTAGCGGAAGTACAGCTGCAGGTGCTCGCGGACCCGGATCTCGATGGTCTCCAGATCGTCGTCGGGGGTGACGTTCTCCTTCGGCTTGCCCTCCTCGTCCGCGGTGATGACACCGAGGTTCGTGGTGAACACCAGCAGTGTCTCGGTGAAGTACACGGTGGCGCCGCGCCCGTCGGTGAGGCGACCGTCGTCGAGGATCTGGAGGAACTTGTCCATCAGCCGGGGGTGGGCCTTCTCGATCTCGTCGAAGAGGACGACCCGGAAAGGCTGTTCGCGGATGCCGTTGGTGAGTTCACCGCCCGCGTTGTGGCCGACATAGCCCGGGGGCGCGCCGATCAGCCGCGCCTCGGAGTGCTCCGCCGAGAACTCGCTCATGTCGAAGCGCAGATAGGCCTGTTCGTCGCCGAAGAGGAGACCCGCGAGTGATTTGGCCAGCTCGGTCTTGCCCACACCCGTCGGGCCCGAGAAGAACAGCACGCCCCGCGGTTTGGTGCCGGTGCCGCCGCTCTGCGCTCCGGAGAGTCCGGTCACCGAACGCGCCACGATGTCCACGGCCCGCCGTACCGCGTCCGGCTGGCCGAGGACCCGGCGTCCCAGTGACTCCTCGGCGCCGGCCAGCCGGGTGCGCAGGGTCGGATGCTGCCAGGGGTTGTCGGGCACCCCGACGCGGAAGGTGCGTACGGCGTCCTCGATACGCGCGGCCGGGATGTCCGCGGCGCGGGCCAGTTCCACCACGTCGCGCATCTGACGCAGCCGCATGCCGTGGGTGGCCTCGGCGAAACGCCGGGCGAGATCGGCGCGTTGGCCCGGTTCGGTCGGCGCGTTCAGCATCCGGGGGGCGTAGTCGGCCGCCGCGCGCTGCCGCGTGCCGAGATCGGGCTCGGGCACCGCCGTGACCCTCAGGGTGTGGTTCCCGGTGGTGAACCAGCTGGGCAGGTCGTTGATCCGGTCGAGCACCCAGAAGACCACCGGATAGCCGGCCGCGGACGGAATGGCCCGGTAGGCGAGCCGGTCCGCGACCGAGAGGAAGAGCCGCTCCTCCGCCGTGGTCTGTTCGCCGGAGAGCAGCCGGGAGGCGTCCGTGATCACGAGCGCGACCGGCGCGGTACCCGGTGGACGTTCTCCGGCGACGGCCGCCACGACGTCCCTCAGCTGTCCCAGTGACAGATGGTGTCCCGGGTCCACCTGGGCGCGGGCCAGCACCTCCTGCACCGCGGGCGCCCGTGCGGCCTCGCCCTCGGGCCACACGACGGACAGCCCCTCTCCGCCGGCACAGCTCAGCAGTCCCGCGTAGCCCCGCTGTGCGAGGACGGTGGCCAGCACCTCCACGAGCTGCATGTACCGTGGCCGCCCGCCGAGTTCGGGATCGGGCAGCAGGTACTGGTCGTGCACGTTTCCGGTGAGAAGGATCTGCGGGTGCGCGCTGACGGCGAGGGCCACCTCCCGTACCCACGCGGGCCGTTGGTCCTCGCCCGTGTCCGGACCCGCGGGGTGCGGTGTCCCGTTCCGTCCGCCGGCCGTCTCGTAGGTGTCGGACATGCCTATGCCTCCCGTTCGCGTCGGTGGTCCTGGCCCCGCTCCTCTTCACGCCGGGGTACGAGCCCCGCGGCGATCCTGGGGACCGGTTGCCGCCCCGGTTCCTCCCGGTGGGTCTCCCTCAACCGCACGTGGTGCCGGCCCAGCCCGTTGACGAGGGTGGGCAGCCCGTTGCAGAAGGCCTGCTGCGCACGCCGGTCGGCGTGTTCTCCTCCGTCCGTCTCCGCGTCCCGTACGACGATGTGGTTCAGTCTCGAACTCCCGCGGTCGAACAGGACCTTCAGCCCGTATCCCGGTTCGCCGGGCAGTCCCGCGACGGCCGTGCCCTGGTCGACGAGGGCCGTCTCGAATCCTTCCGCGACGTGGTAGTCCAGGTCGGCCAGCACCCGGGCGAGGGCCTGGGCGGCGATCCGGCGGGTACGGGCGATGTCGGCCTCGGCCACCACCCGTTCCACCTCCGCGACCAGGTCCGAGGGCACCTCGTCCCGCCGTTCCTCGGCCACCTCGGCGAGTCCGCGGGCCAGTTGCCCGGCGTACGCGCCCGGTACGTCCTGCAGGCGTGCCGCGAGGACCGCGGCGCGCTCCGCCGCGGCGTCGACCGCGTACTGTGCGCGCTCCGCGACGCGGACGCGTTCCTCCAGCGACGCGAGGACGAGGCGCGCCCGCTGCTCGCCGGGGGCGGACGCCACCTCGGCGGCGTTGGCGCGGCATGACTCCCGTACGTGCGCGGGCGCGCCGGCGGGCAGTCGGGCCAGCAGGCCGGCGGCGCGTTCCGCCAGCGCGGCCACGCTTTCGGCGGACTCCCGCTCCTGGCGGGCTCGGGTCTCCCGGGCCTGCTCGGCGCTCGGGGACACCGTTGCCGTGCGGCGTGTGACGCGCGGAGCGGGGCGGGTCACCAGGGCCGACAGTGTTTCGCGGAAGGCGCCGGTGAGCTGGGCGTCGAGGACGGCGCGTGCTTGTTGCCGCTGCGTGTCCAGTCGCGTGGCCGCGGCCTCCAGTTCGTCCGCCGAGGCGTTCCCGGACGGTTCGGCGGCGGACCGGACGGCGGAGATCGCCTTGCCGTACGAGGCTCGGTAGCCCGCGCTCTCCGTCACGAGCGCGCCGTACCGGACGGCCGCCAGGCGGTAGCGCTCACGGGCGGCCCGGCGCCGCCTGGCCTCGATCTCCTCCGGGGTCTCGACCCGGTAGGAAGCGGCTCCCATCGAGCTCATGACGGCGCCTCCCCCGGTCGGTTCGTCACCACAGCTCCTTCGTCTCGGTGGGGACGAGGGCCGGGGGCCACCAGTCGAAGGCGGGGCCGATCAGCAACGCCAGCACCACCAGGACCGTCAGTGCGCGGGCCCAGGTCGCCGAGGCGGCGTAGCGGCCGGGGGCGCGGGCGGGGCGCTGCTCCGCCCAGTGGGCGATGCCGATCAGGCACGCCGTCGCGATCGCGGCCGCCACACAGGCGGCGGTCCCCGGATGGTCCCCGATACCCGGCTGCGTCTCCAGTTCCAGCAGGGAGTCCTTGAGGTTCGCTCCGGGGAGGTAGGGGAAGCGGATGTCGCCGCCGTGGCCGTTCCACAGCGTCACGGCGAGCGCGACGCCGGACGCCACGACGCACCACGCGGCGAATCTGGCCGCCGGAGCGGGTCCGGCCTGGAGCAGGACCAGCGACAGCAGCACCGCGGCCAGCGGAACGCTCAGGGTGTACTGCAGGTGCACGGCGGTCGACGCGTACCTGCCGAGGTCGGTTTCGGGCCGGTCCCCGGACCAGCTGAACCAGGCCACCACCGCCACGTACAGCACGACGAGCGAGGTGCAGAACAGCAGGGCCGCGGTGACGAGGTCGGCGGACAGCCGCAGCGCGTACGCCCGTGCCCGGCTCAGGGCGCGCATGGCCTCGGTCCGCCAGCGTTCCCTGCGTCCGCCCGGCTTCCGGAGTTCGTTGTGTCCGTCGGCCCTGGCGACCGGCAGCAGTACCTGGGCGAGCAGGAGCCGGGCCGGGGAGTCGCGGTCGCGCAGGGCCGTGGCCGACAGCTCCATCCACCAGGCGCAGGACCGCAGTTTCGAAGTGCCGCGCTGCGTGCGGATGTTCCACCGCAGCCGCCGCAGGCCCGCCGGGTCGAGGACTCCGCGCAGGCACAGCACGCGCAGCTCGCGGTCCTGGTGCAGCCCGCGCAGGGCGTCGGCCAGGCCGGCGGAGGCCTTGTTCCTGACACGCGAGCGCAGGTCCGTGATCTCCCGCCCGAGCCTCGCCTCGACCTCCGGCAGTGTCTCGGCGGCGTTCGCGAGGACCCTGCAGCGGCTGCCGCACCGCCGATGGCCGGCCGCGGTCGGGGTGGCGCACGGGTGAGAGGCGAGGACATGCAGCAGGTCCCCGCTGATGACGGCCACCACCTGTCGGTCCTCCGGGGCGGAGGACGCCGCCAGCGCGGACAGTCCCGCGGCGTCGGCGGGGTGGCCGGCGAACCTCGGCGGCGTCCGCTTCAGGACCGCCGCCCGGAACGCGGCCGCCCGGACGGCCGCGGCCCGCGCGTCCTCGGCGGGCTGCTCGACGAGTTCGCCGGGGATCCCGCCTCCGTTGAACTCCCTTTCCAGCCAGCCACGCAGGGAGCCCAGCCATTCGGCCGACAGGAACGGGCTGCGGGACACGGGCCAGGCCGACTCGGCCATGGCCTCGGCCAGGCTCGCCAGGTCGTAGTACGTCTCGCCGTTCACGCCCAAGGGCTTGCCGACGGGCTGCGTCGTCGGTGCGCTGTGCACCTCGGGGCTGCCGCCGTTGAGCCAGACGCGCACCTGCTCGCGGCCCCAGCGGTGTTCGGGCGCACGGGTCAGCAGCCCCGCGCACAACTGGCGCCAGCGGGCGTCCGCGACACCGCTGAGGTCCACGTCATGGGTGGTCAGGTACTCGAACAGGGCCTGCGGGCCGGACCAGCCGCCGGCGCCGCCGTCGTTGGGGTTCCGACCGGTGAGCATGCGTACGACCACCACACCGAGCGACCACCAGTCCTGGGCGGAGCGCCGGTCCGCCCGGTAGAAGGTCTCCGGTGCCTGGTACATCCAGCTGCCCGCCGCCAGGTCGGTCTGCCGGGTCTCGCGCGTCTCCGCGACGAGGCCGAAGTCGGCCAGCACCGCCTCGACGGGGCCGTTCCGGCGGCGCAGCAGGATGTTGGCGGGCTTCACGTCCCGGTGCGCCGCGCCCCGGCCGTCCCCGATGCGCAGGTCGTTGTGCAGGTAGTGCAGTGCCTCGGTCAGCTGTGCCAGGACGGCGCGCACGTCGGCCTCGGGCAGCGCTTCGTGGCCCGTGAGCCTCCCGTCGAGCGAGCCGCCGGGCACGTACTCCAGCACCTCCCAGGGCCAGTCGATGCCGTGGGTGTCCCGCTCCGAACCGAAGTCCCGGACGCGGACGACATGCGGGTGGTCGGCCTCCTTCAGTGCCGTCATGACGGGTACGTTGCGGCGCAACGACCCCCGGTAGAGCTTCACCACCCATTCGGAGCCGTCCAAGCGGTCCTTGACATGCCGTACGCCGAGGGCCTCGCCCCCGGCGGGCAGCGCCTTGATGACCTGGTAGCGCTCCGTGATGACGGTCGGCACATGGATCCAGTCCGCCGTCGGGTCCTCGGTCGGCCCACTCCCGGCGGACTGCCTCGGCCGGGTGTCGACGCGGGTGGCGTCCGTGGCCCGCGCGCCTTCCGGGGGAACCGTGTCCCGTCGGGTGGCGTCCGTGCGGTCCCCCCGGTCGCCCGTGTGGTCCGTGCGATCGCGGCCGGTGACGTCCTCCCCGTCGCCGGTCGCTCCGTACCCCCTGGATCTCCTACCGGAATCCCTGTCCGACGGGCCTGATGCGGCGCCCATGGTCCCCCTACGGGCCTCAGCGCTTTCGCTGCTTTTGCGCCCGTTGATCGCGACTTACACCTTCCGGGCCCGCACTGTAGCGATGCCAGGGGCCGGAATGTCCACTGTTCGCGACAACTCGGCCCCTTTTCGCGAGAGTTCGCCGTTCCCGCCGCACAAGGGCGGCTCCTGGCGATACTTGTTGGTTCGGCTCCCGCGGCAACCGGGAGCGGAGGCGGCGGTGGTGGCCGAGGTGGCGTACGACCGCGCCGGGCAGGAAGGGGATACGAGGTGGACCTGGACCGACTCCTGAGCGAGGAGGTTCCGTGCGACCGCGTACCGGAGCTGCTGCGCCTGGCCCTCGCGGCGCTGCCCGGCCCAGACGCCTCGAAACTGCGCCGCGCGGTCGCCCTGTCGAACGTGAGCCAGGCGCGTCTGGCCGCCTACCGCTGCACCGGAGAGCGGGGTCACTGGGACGAGGCGGTGAGCGCGGCCCGCGAGGCGTTGCGTCTCGTCCCCGAGGGGCGCCCCGAGCGGCGGACGCTGAGCAGCAATCTCGCGGGCTGCCTGTCGTACGGCCGCACCGAGCGGGCCCAGGAGGAGGCGATCACGGTGTGGCGGGGGGCGCTGGACGGGCTCCGTGACGGTTCCGCGCGGCAGGCGGAGGTCCTCGGCCGGATCGGGCAGAGCTATGTGATCCTGCACGAACTCCGCCACCGTCCGGACGACCTCGACCGCGCCCTGGACCACCTCGGCCGGGCGCTCGGCGCGGCACGGCTCCCGGACCACGAACGCGGCCCCTTGACGATGGGGCTCGCGGGCGCCCTGCTGGAGCGGTGCCGCCGGGTCAGCGGGGACCCCGCGGACGCCGGGCGGGCGGTGGAGCTGCTGGAGGAGCTGGCACGGACGGACGGCTCGTCCACGATCGTCGGGTTCGCGGAGGCGCTGCGGGCCAACCTGGAGGCGGCGCGCCAGGAGCTGGTCAGGGTCGGAACGGACCCGACCGCGCTGGACAGCGTGCCGGAACCCTCCGGCGGAGTCCTCGACGGCCGGCTGCTGCCCGGTCTGGCCTCGTCCGGTCTGCCCACCCAGCTGGCGGCCACCCGGTCCGCCCTCTCGACGGCACTCACCGGACGGCTGTCCGAGGCGGACCGGGCCGTGATGCTGGCCGACCGGACCCTTCACGGCATCGCACCGGACGACCCGTCACGGGCTCCGATGCTGTGCGACGCCGCCCACCACCGGCTCACGCGCGCCCACCACTACCGGCGCGCGCACCCGGAACGCGCCGACCAGGACGTGGAGGACGCCGTGGTGCTGGCGCGCGAGGCGCACCAGGTGGCCGTCGGGGTGCACGTCCGCGGCGCCGCGGTGATGCTGGCGCAGAGCCTGGTCAACCGGTACGCCGAGTCCGGCGACCGCAAGCCCCGCGACCTCGACGAGGCCATCGTCCTGCTGGAGGGTGTGCTGCGCTCCCCAGGGCAGCAGCGCGACATCACGCCCGCGGCGCGCCGCCGTCACGCGGAGGCCCTGCTGCTGCGCGGGGTCAGGGACGGCCGCGCCGAGGACTTCGCGCGGGCACTGGAGCTGCGCGGCACGGACGCCGAACGGCTGCCGAAGGGCACCCCGCAGCGGGCGCACGCCGACGCCGGGCTCGCTCAGATGCTGCACATCCGTGCCGCCGCGACCGGCCTGAGCGACGACTGGGCCGAGGCGTCGAACCGGTCCCGGCAGGTCGTGCGGACCCTGGCCCCGGTCATGCCCGCCACCGCGCTGGACACCGCCCGCAACTGGGCCGACCGGGCGTGGCGGGCGCACCGACCGCGCGAGGCCGCCGAGGCGTACGACTGGATGCTCACCCTGCTGCACCGGGTGGCGGTCACCCAGACCACCCGCACCGACAAGGAGACCGTGCTGGTCGAGGCCGCCGACGCCGGACGGCGGGCGGCCCGGCTCCACGCGGCCGCGGGCGAACGGGAACGTGCGGCCGTCGTTCTGGAGACCGTGCGGGCCGTCATCCTCGCCGAGTCCCTGGACCGTCAGCGATTCGCCCTCGGCACCCTGCGCGCGACCCGCCCCGACCTGGCCGCCCGCTACGAGCGGGCCATGCTGCGGCTGGAGCGGGCGACGGAGGCGTACGGCGGGGCGGGCACGTAGTCCGCGGTACCGGAAGACCAGAACACCGGAACACCGGAAGAGGAGGGAGCCATGGCCTACGACGACCGCGCGGAGGAGATCCGGGCCGCGCGCCGCGAGCTGGACGAGGTGGTCGAGGAGATCCGGAGTGTCGAGACCGGCGGGGTCCGGGAGTTCGCCTCGTTCCTCGCCCCGCCCACCTTGAACGACATCGTGGCCGCCGCCTGCGACGCGCCGCTCGTCTACCTCGCGTCGGCGGAACCCGGCGGACTGGCCCTGATCGCGCGGGGCACGGACGTGGAGCACGTGCCGTTGCCGGAGCTGACCACGCGGGCCCTGCGTGAGCGGGTGACGCCCTACCTCACCGCACACGGCGAGGCCAAGGACACCTCCGAAGAGGCGGGGCACGGCTGGCGGAGCGAACTCGACGACCTCACGCACTGGTTGTGGTCCGCCGTCATGGCGCCGGTGCTGCCACGGCTCTCCCAGGACGGCGCCGCGACGCTGGTGGCGAGCGGCCTCCTCGGGCTGCTGCCGCTCCACGCGGCGTGGACCGCCGACCCCTCGCGACCGACCGGGCGCCGTTACGCGCTCGACCAGCTGACCCTCAGTCACATCCCCAACGCCCGTGCCCTGAGCGCGGCCCGCGCCCTGTCCCGGATCCCGGCCAGGCGGCTGGTCACCGTGGCCGACCCGCCGCGCACGCCCCTGGGGCGGGTGCTGGAGTACGCCGGTACCGAGACGCTCGTCGCCCGGGCGGCCTTCCCCGACGACCACGAGCCCACGCTGTCCGGCCCGGACGCCGGCACCGCTTCGGTCTCCGCCGCCCTGCGCGGGGCCGATGTCGCCCATTTCGCCTGTCACGGGAAGGTGGACCTCGGTGCCCCGCTGGAGAGTCATCTGCTGCTGGCGGGGACCGACCGGCTCCGGCTCGCGGACCTGCTGGCGCTCCGGCTGCGGCTGCGGCTCGCCGTGCTGTCGGCCTGCGAGACCTTCGTACCGGGCACGGATCTGCCCGACGAGGTCGTCTCGCTGCCCACGGGGCTGCTCCAGGCGGGCGCGGCCGGAGTGCTCGCCTCGCTCTGGGAGGTGTCGGACGTGGCGACCGCCATGCTGATGACGGAGTTCTACCGGCTCTGGCGCCATCAGGAGCATCCGGTGCCGCCCCCCGTGGCACTCGCCCACGCACAGATGTGGATGCGGGACACCACCGACGAAGAGAAACTGGACCACTACGCGCGGGCCGTGGCCGAAGCGGCCGGCTGGCTGCCGCGACAGGCCGCGCGGCGCTTCAGTCTCGCACTCTCCCTCCGTGGCGCCCCGACGGGCCGCTCCCACGCCCACCCGGATCAGTGGGCGGGTTTCACCTATGTGGGCGTCTGACGCGTGGCGCGCCGCACCGCACGGACCACGATCGGGGAGAGCGATGAACCACTACGGCCTGTCCATGTTCCTCGACGGCTACAACCGGCGGGCCCGGCTGCGCCCCTTGCTGATCGGGCTGCTCCCCGTGGCCCTGCCCCTCGCGGCGGGACTTCCAGCGATGCCGCGCTCCTCCTGGATGTGGACGCTGATCGTTTGCAGCGGTCTTCCCCTCTGCGCCGATCAGTTGGGGCGCAGCCGGGGCAAGCGGATCGAGGAGGCGCTCTTCCGATCGTGGGGAGGAAAGCCCACGGTCCAGTTGCTCCGCTGGCGGGGGCCCGGGGACCGCACCCGGCTCGTCTACTTCCACGAGGCGGTCCAGCGGATCATCGGACCCTCGCTGCGGCTGCCGACGGAGGCGGAGGAGCTGCGGGATCCGCAGGCGGCCGACCGTGTCTACGACGCGGCGGGACTCGTGCTCAGGTCCCGGGCCCGCGATCTGCCCGGCTGCGGGCTGGTCATGGAGCAGAACTGCGAGTACGGCTTCCGGCGGAACGCCCTCGGACTGCGGCCGTACGCGCTGGCCACCGCCGTCGTCGGACTGCTGGGCACGGTGGCATGGCTGTTCGTATCGGACGGTTTTCCAGGGCGGCCGGCCACGGCCGTGGTGGCGGCTCTGTGCGTCATGCAGGTGGGCCTGGTCGCGTTCTGGTCACTGCTCGTACGACCGCGATGGGTGGAGTCGGCGGCATGGCTGTACGCGGAGCGCCTGCTGGAGACGTCCGCGCTGCCGGACCAGAACACCCCGCCCGCCTCCCCGACGGGCTGACCCCGGCGTCCGGGGCCCCGCCTCCGGGTCGGGTCACACCGGCGTCGGACGGGACCCGGCCTCCGGGCGGTCGCAGCTGCGCCGGTCCGGTCGTCACGGCCGCGGAGTCGTTCCCCCGCGGAAGACTCTCCCCCGGGACACGACCACGGTGATCCCTTTCGTGTCGTCGTCCGGATACTCGGTGCGCAGCCCCAGATCGCGCAGGGCGGGGGCGGCGTACCGCTCCGTACTGGGTGAGCGGTGGTTGAACCAGAGGGTGGTGTGCGGCTCGCTCGGTTCGCCGGGCGGGCCGGCCGCCGCGTTCCTGACCATGATCCGCGCGACGGTCTCGGGCGCCGGGTGCGTCGAGAGGCCGGCCCGGGACCGCGCCTCGTGTCCGTGTCCTCCGTTGGTGGAGATCAGCCAGTTCCCGCAGCCGAGGGCCGCCGTCAGCTCGCTGCTGGTGTTGTGCGCGCTGCCGTGGTGCGGTGCCTTGACCAGGGAGACGGGGAACCCGTTGCCGTGCCAGATCCGGTGGACCGAGCGGACCAGGACGTCCGCGTGGGCGTCGGCGCCGAACAGCACCCGGCTGCCGTCGGGGTGCTCGGCGAGGAAGGCGATGCTGGAGCCGTTGGGTGCCTTGTCGTCCGCGTGGTACGGGTGGGCCGCGAGCTGCGCCAGGGTCCGCGCGTCCGCCCCCGCGAAGGGGTCCCCGGCTCCGAGGACGTCCCGGTCCGCGCGGTCGTGCGCGGTTCGTGCGGCAGCGGCCCGCTGCCAGTGCGCGCGCAGGGCGGTGAGCTGGTCCGGCCACGGCGAGAGCAGGGTCAGGCGCAGTCCGCGCAGGGGAAACCGCGGCGGGGCCTCCTCGGCCGGTACGACGACCGGTCGTCCGCGGGTGGCCGCGTTCCAGGGAAACCGGCCGTCCCGCAGACAGTCCGTCAGGCGTTGGGCGCCCACTACGCCGAGGGTGTCCGCGGAACCGGTGTGTTCGAGGGCGTTGAACCAGATGTCGCGCGCCGAGAAGTTCCTCGGCGGCGCGGTCAGCAGAGGGACCAGCCCCGCCAGGTGGTCGTCGTCGATGTGGGTGCACACGACGAGTTCGAACTCGCGCTGGTCCTCGGGCTGAAGGTCGAAGCGCGCGGCCAGCCCGGCAGGCAGCTCGCGCGGTCCGCCGGGCCCGCCGTCGATGAGCATCCGGCGCAGGTGCGGACCGTCGTCCCACTCGACCCAGAGGCAGTCTCCGTGCCGGGCGGGCAGGGCTTCGACCCGGATCACGGCAGCACCAGCCGTACGTCCGCGGAGCCCAACGCCGTGTAGAGCAGGCACAGCAGGTTGCGGTGCCCCTCGACGAGGTCGCGGGCCGTCCGGTGCAGGGCCTCCCCCAGCGGCACACCCTCCAGGAGGCGGTCGAAGAAGCGCTGCGCCCAGGCCGCGCCCAACTCGGTGGGCACCTCGATGTCCGTGCCGATCACCGCGCGTGCGCCCTTGTCCAGGAAGTAGGAGGGAAAGCCCTCGTGGAGTGCGGAGCCGCGGGCGGTGGACGCGCAGGTGTTCAGGACGACGAGGGGAGCACCGGGCAGCGGAACGTCGTCGGGGGCGTCGAGGCGCATGTCCGTCAGGCTCACCTGCTTGTGCCCCGCGAACAGGAGGGTGGGGTCGGCGCCCGGCCCGGGTCCGCCGGGCACGAGGTGGCAGTAGAAGTACCAGAGGGAGTCGGGCCGGGCCGGTGCCCTCAGCGCCTCGGCCACCCGGTCCCCGTCGTCGATGATCTCCGCGCGGTCCGCGATGCGGCCTCTCCAGTAGCCGACCTGGCCCGACACCAGGGAGCGTGGCGCGCCGGTGCCCGGGCGGTCGATGTCGGTGTTGACCGCGATGAGGGCCGTCGTGTCGGACGCGGGCCGCTCCGCCTCGTCCGTGCGGTGCCGGTGCTCGCAGGATTCGGGGACGAGTGTGAGCTTTGCTCCGAGGCCCAGCAGTCGATAGGGGGACAGGGTCTCCTCCCGCCACCGGTCGGCGACGTACAGCAGATGCCAGGGCAGGTTCAGCCCGTTGGGCACGATCTCGATGTGGGGTGGTTCCGCGTCCCGTCCGGCGTCGGCGAGGGCGGTGACGATCATCTCGCCGATCCTCGCCAGTTGGGGGCTGCCGGACCGCCCACCGCGGAACAGCGCGTTGAAGAATCCGAGGCCCGTACGCGCCACACCGCGCAGGTCCGCCTCGTACACGTCCCGCGGGATGTCCAGCGACTCCTCGTACCCGCGGCCGTGCGGTCCCGTGAGGAGGCCGCCGATCCCCGCGCGTACGTCCCGGACCATCCGGTCCAGCCGGTCCGGGCTGTGCGGCAGTTCCGCCGACACGGCGCCGCCGCGGTCCCACGCCAGGATGTGCGGGACGCCGTGCATACGGACGATCACCAGCGAGAGCGCGACGCTCGTGCTGTGGGTTCCGGTCCGCCACGGGGGCAGGAGGGGTGCCTCCCGTTCGAGCCGTCCCGAGGGATGCAGCGTCATGACGATCGTCTGGCGCATGTGCCCGTCCGCGGTACGGAGTACCGCCACCAGGTTCACCGGGCGGTCGTCCCTGAGCAGCGTGATGTCGAACGCCGCCTCGGCCGGGCCGTCGGTCCCGGCCGGTTCGGGAACTCCTCGCCACACCACCAGGGAACGGCACACCGGGACCACCTCGACGGACTCCGGGTCGCCGTGCACGTCGACCTCCAGCACCGCGGAGTCGGCGTCCCCGGGTACGGTCAGGGCGAGTTGGGCGGAGGCGAAGGCGTGCGGGTGGGCGAAACGGTCGACGTCGACGACCAGTCGGTGCTTGCGGTGCGCGGGCAGCGGTTCGTCCGGCGAACGCCCTTCGAACCGTGCGTTGATCCACTGCTCATGAGGCATCGCGTCCAGCAGGCGCGACACAGCCGCCCAGTCGATGTCCGCGGCGCCGTCCGGCTCTCCCGATCGGCGGCCGCGGAAGTAGGCCTTCGAGAGGGCCTCACGGGCCTGCGGGTAGGGAAGCACCAACTCCAGTAAGGACTCGGCGTGTTCGACCCGCTCCTCGTCCGTACCGGCCCGGCCGAGCCGTCCTGTCGTTTCCAGCAGTCGGGCCCGCACATCCGGCCAGTGCCGGCCGACCAGCCCTGGCAATCGCGGCCACAGTCCGACCAGTTCGGCGGCCGCGTCCTGGGCGGTCATGAGCCGTCACCCCGCCGCACGAGGAGGACGGACGGGGGCAGTGGGCGAAGGCGCCCGAGGGGCCGCGCGGAATATTGCCGATGTACCACTTTCGGCATCCTATTCCAGTGGGACCGGGGGGAGTTGGCTATCGCGCCCTGTCCACGTGATTCGTGCCGGCCGGCGTGATGGTGACCTTGACGTGTTTCATCAGGGGCTGGTCGCTCTGGGCGCTGTAGTCGCCGATCGCGCACAGCACGTTCATCTCCGGCATGTAGCCGGCCGCGCAGCCGCGCGGGATGTCGTAGGGAAGGGCCAGATAGCCGTCGAGACGGCGGTGGCTGCCGTCCTTGGCGGTGCTGACGATGTCGACCGGAGCGAATTCGGAGACGCCGCGTTCCCGCATGTCGTCCTCGTTCATGAAGACGAGCGTGCGCAGGTTCTTGACGCCCCGGTAGCGGTCGTTGTCGGAGTAGATCGTGGTGTTCCACTGGTCGTGGGAGCGCATGGTGCCGAGCGCCAGGGTGCCGGGCGCGGGGACCACGTCGGGCAGCGGGGCCGTGGAGAACTCGGCGCGTCCCGTGGGAGTGAGGAAGACCAGTTCGCGGGCGGGCTGTTTGATGCGGAAGCCGAGCGGCAGGCGCACCCGGCGATTGCAGTCCTCGAACCCGTCGAGGGTCCGCGCCATCGTGTCGCGGATGCGGTCGTAGTCCTCGATGTACCACGCCCACGGAGTGTCACTGTCCGGGAGAGCGGCGCGGGCCAGGCCGGCGATGATGGCGGGCTCGGACAGCAGGTGCTTCGAGGCGGGGCGCTTCATGCCGACGGACAGGTGGACCATGCTCATCGAGTCCTCGACCGAGGTGCTCTGGAGGCCGCCTCGCTGGTGGTCCTTCTCGGTCCGGCCCAGGCACGGCAGGATGAGCGCCCGGCGGCCGTGCACGAGGTGACTGCGGTTGAGCTTGGTGCTCACCTGGACCGTGAGGTCGCAGTTGCGCAGTGCCGCGTAGGTGTACGGGGTGTCGGGCGCGGCGAGCGCGAAGTTGCCGCCCATGCCGACGAACACCTTCACGTCGCCGCGGTGCATGGCGTGAATGGTGGCCACGGTGTCCTTGCCGTGCTCACGGGGCGGGTCGATCCTGCAGACTTCGGCGAGCCGGTCCAGGAACTCCTCGGCGGGCCGGTGGTCGATGCCGCACGTCCGGTTGCCCTGGACGTTGCTGTGGCCGCGCACCGGTGAAGGTCCGGCGCCTTCGCGGCCCAGATTGCCGCGCAGGAGAAGGAGGTTGACGATCTCCCGCACGGTGTCGACGCCGTGTTCGTGCTGGCTGACACCGAGACACCAGCTGATGATGGAGCGGTCGGCGTCGCGGTACACGCGTGCCGCCTTGAGGATGCCGTCCCGGTCGATCCCGGACTGGAGCTCGATCTCGTCCCAGGACGTGGCCTCGCACACCGCGCGGTACTCGTCGAAGTAGGCCGTGTGGCGGTCGATGAACTCCTGGTCCACGGCCTTGGGGTCGGTCCCGGACTGCTCCAGGATCGCCTTGGCCATGCCGCGCAGGAGCGCCATGTCGCCGCCGATGCGGGGCTGGAGGTTCAGCGTGCTGGTCCGGGTGGTCTTGAGGAGGGCCATGTCCGTGAAGTCGTGCGGAACGATGGTGCGGGTGGCGGCCGCCTCGACCAGCGGGTTGACGTGCACGATCTGGGCGCCGCGGTGGTAGGCCTCGGCCAGGGCGGTGAGCATCCTGGGCGCGTTGGAGGCGGCGTTGACGCCCATGATGAACAGGGCGTCGGTGGCCTCCCAGTCCTTGAGGTCTGCCGTCCCCTTGCCGGTGCCGAGCGACGCCTGCAGAGCGCGGCCACTGGCCTCGTGGCACATGTTCGAGCAGTCGGGCAGGTTGTTCGTGCCCAGTTCCCGGGCCATCAGCTGATAGAGGAAGGTGGCCTCGTTGCCGAGGCGGCCGGAGGTGTAGAACGACGCCCGGTTCGGATCGTCCAGTTCCCGCAGGGCACGGCCGGCCAGTTCGAACGCGTCGCGCCAGCTGATCGGTACGTAGTGGTCCGACTCCGGGTCGTAGACCATCGGCTCGGTCAGCCGGCCCTGGTCCTCCAGGTCGTAGTCGCTCCAGCCGAAGAGTTCGGTCACCGAGTGGGCGGCGAAGAACTCTCTGCCGACCCGCTTGCCCGTCATCTCCCAGGTGACGTGCTTGATGCCGTTCTCGCAGATGTCCAGGTGCAGGCCCTTGGTGTCGTCGGGCCACGCGCATCCCGGGCAGTCGAAGCCCGTGTTCTCGTGGTTCATGCGCATGATCGCCCGCGGGCCGTCCACGAGGGCGCGTTCGCGCACCAGGAAGCGGCTCACGCTCTTGGCCGCACCCCAGCCGGCGGCGGGGTGGTGGTACGGGTGGAATTCGGGTTCACCCTGGGGATCGGGCCCCACTCGGGGCTCCAGCCCGTCGTGGCCGTCCTGGGATGCGCTCAAGAGTCTCACCGAGCCTAGGACTGGGGTCGTTTCCCGTGGTTCGCGGCGTGCTTGCGGCGGCTCTTCTTCTTCCGGCGTCGCTTCGAGGACATGGCGACCTCCTCACTCGCAGGACATAGGGAAGCGTCCTGGACTCTGGCGATCCACGATTCCACACATCACATAGCGTCGCGATTCGGATCAATTCGCCCGATTCTGCATCGAAATGCATGGATATGCTGGAAACACCTTCATTCGACGCACCGTTCCGCACCCCCGAGGAGCAGGCATGCCCACCGAACCGGCACCGATCAGCGAGGCAGCCCGGCACGCTCTCGAACAGGAACTCGCCGACCTCCGCACCGAGCGTGGAAAGGTCGCGGCCACCCTGCGGGATTCCGACGCCGAGGTGGGCGACCACGCCGACGAGGCGGACGAGTTGCAGCGCGCCGACGATCTCCGGCGACTGGACGACCGCATCTCCGCGATCACCACGCGGCTCAGCCAGGCGAAGGTGGCGGGCCCGCCGCGCACCGACCAGGTCGGCGTGGGCAGCACGGTCACCGTCCGGTTCTCGGACGGAACGACGGACACCGTCCAGATCGGCGAGACCGCCGCGGTGTTGGACCGGACCCTCGTCACGGCCGACAGCCCGCTCGGAGGCGCTCTCCTCGGCCACCGGGCGGGAGACACCGTGAGCTTCGAGGCACCCGACGGGCCGGAGAGCGCGGTGGTCGTCTCCCTGGGCGAGTGACCCGGCCACAGCGCCCACCGGACCGCGAACCCGGAGGACCGAGGCCGCGCCCGCAACCTCGGCGGACCGGGGGCCCGCCCGCATCCTCGGCGGACCGAGGGCCCGCCCGCAACCCCGGCGGACCGGGGGCCCGCCCGCGACCCCGAGGGTCCGAGGGCCCGCCCGCGACCGTGGACTCGCCCCTCGGCACCGTGAGTTCAGCCCTCGTACGAGTTCAGCCCTCGTAGCGGGAGGGCGGGAAGGGGTCCCGGGACCGCCGGGTGAACTTGCCCGTCGGGATCCGACCGGCGCCCACCTCGAGATCGATCTCCTCGCGCTCTCTCCTGTACGCGGCTTCGGGGTCCTCCGTCGTACCGGCCACCAGACCTGCTTCCCGTCGCTCGCGTTCCGTCCGCTCGTGGAGCTCGTCGTCGTCGGACCGGAGGGGCATTCCCCTGTTGTGGGCGTGCTCCGGATCCCCTTCGACATCCCGGTTGGACTTGTGGTGCGTCATGCGGCGCCTCCTCGAACGATGACCCGGCGTTGGCGCGCCCGGGTCCGTTTCGGTGTCAGGAGTCCTCCGTCCCGTCCTTCGTCGTGCTTTTCCTACGCGTTCTCCGTGTCGTCGGCGGGCTGCCCGCTCCCCCGTTCCGCGTCCGCGCCGTCGCCCGAGGCGCCCTTGCGCACGGTGCAGCGGACGGAGCCGTCCCGTCCCTCGGCGACGATCGTGTCGCCGGGTTCGGCCTCGCCACCGAGCAGGAGCTCCGCGATGCTGTTGTCGAGTTCCGTCTGGATCGTGCGCCGCAACGGGCGCGCGCCGAACTCGGGTTGGTGACCGTGGGCGATCAGCAGCTTCTTGGCCGCCTCCGTCACCTCCAGCTTCATGCCCTGGGCGTGCACACGGCGTTCGCTCTGCCCGAGCAGATGATCGACGATCTGCGCCAGGTCGTCCTCAGTCAGGCTGTGGAAGATGATGATGTCGTCGATGCGGTTGAGGAACTCGGGCAGGAACCGGGTCCGCAACTCGTCCATCAGCGCGTCCTTGAGCTCGGACACGTCCCCCTTGTGGTCGAGGATGCGATGCGCGCCGATGTTGGACGTCATGATCACGACGCAGTGCCGGAAGTCGACGGTACGGCCCTGGCCGTCCGTGAGCCGTCCGTCGTCGAGGATCTGGAGCAGCGTGTTGAAGACGTCGGGGTGCGCCTTCTCGACCTCGTCGAACAGGACCACGCTGTACGGCTGCCGGCGGACCTTCTCGGTGAGCTGGCCCGCCTCCTCGTAACCGACGTATCCGGGAGGCGCGCCCACGAGACGGGCGACCGTGTGCTTCTCCTGGAACTCGCTCATGTCGAAGCGGATCATGCGGTTCTCGTCGCCGAACAGCAGCTCCGCGAGGGTCTTGGCCAGCTCCGTCTTGCCCACGCCGGTGGGGCCGAGGAAGAGGAAGGAACCCACGGGGCGGTTCGGATCGCCCATGCCGGCCCTGTTGCGGCGTACCGCCTGCGAGACGGCGGTGACCGCCTCGTCCTGGCCGACGATACGGTCGTGCATCTCCTCCTCCAGCTTGAGGAGCTTCTCCTTCTCGCTGGCGGTGAGTTGGGACACCGGGATCCCGGTGCGCCGGGAGACGATGTCCGCGATGTCGCGGGCGGTGACGGACACGACACCCGCGCGCCGCTCCTCGATCCCCGCGAGCTCGCCCTCCCCCTCGGCGATCCGCCCCTTCAGCTGTCCTGCTCTCTCGAAGTCCTCGGCGGCGACGGCCTGATCGCGTTCCCGACGCAGTTTCGCGATGCGGTCCTCGCGCTCGGCGACCTCCGTCGAGCGCGAGGCGCTGCGCAGCCGCACCCGCGCGCCCGCCTGGTCCATCACGTCGATCGCCTTGTCGGGCAGGAAACGGTCGCTGATGTACCGGTCGGACAGTTCCGCGGCGGCGGTCAGGGCGCCGTCGGCGAAACGGACCTGGTGGTGCGCCTCGTACGCGTCGCGCAGACCCTCCAGGATCTGTACGGTCTCCTCGACCGTCGGCTCGGGAACCATCACCGGCTGGAAGCGCCGTTCGAGTGCGGCGTCCTTCTCCACGTACTTGCGGTACTCGTCGATGGTCGTCGCGCCCACCACGTGCAGTTCTCCGCGGGCGAGAGCGGGTTTGAGCATGTTGCCCGCGTCCATCGAGCCCTCGCCCGTCGCACCGGCGCCGACGACCGTGTGCAGTTCGTCGATGAAGAGAATGATCTGCCCCTCCGACGCCTGGACGTCCTCGATGACCTTCTTCAGCCGTTCCTCGAACTGCCCGCGGTACTGGGCACCCGCCACCATGCCCGACAGATCGAGCGAGACGACGCGCTTGCCCTTCAGGGTGTCGGGAACATCGCCGGACACGATGCGCTGCGCGAGGCCCTCGACGATCGCGGTCTTGCCGACGCCGGGCTCACCGATGAGCACGGGGTTGTTCTTGGACCGTCGCGAGAGGATCTCGATGGTCTGCTCGATCTGCTCGGCCCGTCCGACCACCGGGTCGAGCCGTCCGGCCTTCGCCTCTTCCGTCAGGTCCCGTCCGAACTCGTCCAGGGTCGTGGCGGGCTTGTCGGGCTCGGCGGGGCGGCTGTCCGGGCGGGCCGTCCGTTCCGTGAGGCCCGCCAGTTTCTGCGCGTCCTGCCCGTCGGCGCGCAGCAGCTGGGCGGCGCCGGCGTCGGCGTCGCCCAGCAGGGCGCCGAGAATGTGTTCGGGGCCGATGTAGGACACTCCGGCCGCCTGTGAGCGGGCGTACGCGCTGGCGAGGGTGCGCTTGGCCGCCGGGGTGAGGCCCGGTTCCGAGGACGGTTCGCTGGTCTCCCGGGGGAGCACCTCGGCGAGCTGGGCCGCGAGGGCGTCGGGATCGACCTCCGCGCGGACCAGCAGCGAGCGCGCGGGTTCCACTTTGGTGGCGGCCCACAGCAGGTGCTCCGTGTCGAGATCGGACGACCCGTCCTGCAGGGTCCGCTGCACGGCCAGGTTGAGAAGTTCCTGCGAGGACTCTGTCAGCAGTCGTCCGATGGGCACCCGCTGTACCGCCGGGGGCGATGACGCGGGCGACATTCCGAAGAAGCGGTTCAGCAATTCACCGAAGGGATCGGACGAGCCGAAACCGTAGGACGACATCGACATGGGCAGCTCCCGGTGCGGCGATGAGTCCTTTCCACCATTTCGCGGCGCCTATTGCTCCGCAACCGGAGCGGACCTCTGCGGTGTGAGGGCCATGACCTGCGGTGTTTCCCGGGAGAAGGCGGAACTCGCCGAGGGGAAAGGCGCGTTGGCGGACACCGGAAACCGGCCCCGGCACGGTGAGAGGGGTGGCCCCGCGCCTGGCGCGGTCATGCCGTGTCCGTGCTCGCGTCGGTCCACGGGTCGAGTGCCACCACGGCCTCGTCCGTGTGAACGAGGAACGTCAGGGTCTGGCGGAAGTACAGGTCGATGCCGAGCGTGTCGTGGGCCGTGTAGCCGATGGCGAGATCCTCACCGAGCCGCAGTTCGTAGTCACCGCCACGGGTGGTGAGCAGGAAGGCTCCCTCCATGGCGGGCGCCCAGATCAGCCGGCCGTCGAGCATCCGGCCGAGATGGGCGGCGATCGGATAGCCGTGGTCGGAGGTCTCGCTGACCGCCGTGTACGCCTCCGCGCCCAGCAGCAGCGCGTACGGGCCCTGCACGCCCGCCAGGCGGAGGGTGCTCAGGGCATGACTGACGGCGTCCGGGAAATCGCGCGGCTCCGCGGGCAGCCGGAGCAGCGGGTTGGAGGTGCGCGCGCGAAGGCCGTCGATGTGGGCCGCCGCGTACCCGTTGAAGACGGTCTGGTCCTCGGCGAACGCCATGGTGCGCGCGGCGTCCTTGACCGGCTGCCAGTCGGAGTCCTTGGCGCCCCGGTCGACGTCGTCGACGGCGGCGCGGCTCACCCTGAACGGCACCGTCAGCTCGACCAGGGGCTGTACCTGGCGCAGCCGGGCCGCGACACCGGGTGACGGCCCGTCGATGCCGGACAGGTGGCCCGTCCCGACGGCCGCGAGTCCGGCGCCGTCGGGGCCCGAGACGTCCACGACCCGCCGGCCGGCGAGGTTGCGCCGGAAGGTGCGGCGCGCCTCGTCCTCGATCTCGGTCCAGGCCGCGGGCGTGATGGGGGCCAGTTCGCGGTGCAGGTTGCCGGTGCCGGTGACGGTGGCGTCGAGCGTGGTCATGGTCAGACTCCTTTGAGGCTGCCGATCCCCAGTGAGCCGTCCGTCGCCGCCTGCCCGCCGGAAGCGGAGGGGCGGTCCGTCGGCTGCCCGCCCGGCGCCCGCTCGTCCGCCGCCCGCTCGTCCGCAGGGGCGGGAAGGTCGTCGAGGAAGTCGACGGTCGGCACGTGGAAGAGGCATCCGGTGATCGCGGTCGAGAAGTCGAGGATGCGGTCGTGCGGAGCCCCGCCGTCTCCGAGGAACATGTTCCGCAGCATCTGCTCGGTCACCGCGGGGGTGCGGGCGTAGCCGATGAAGTAGGTGCCGAACTCGCCCTCTCCCAGGGTGCCGAACGGCATGTTCTCCCGCACGATCTTGCGTTCGTTGCCGTCCTCGTCGGTGATGGTGTTGAGCGCGACATGAGAGTCGGCCGGCTTGACGTCGTCGGGGAGTTCGACGTTGGCGAGCTTCGTGCGCCCGATGACCTTCTCCTGC
The DNA here is from genome assembly GCF_040611295.1 of Streptomyces sp. NPDC002935. Taxonomy (NCBI): domain Bacteria; kingdom Bacillati; phylum Actinomycetota; class Actinomycetes; order Kitasatosporales; family Streptomycetaceae; genus Streptomyces; species Streptomyces sp. NPDC002935. The sequence continues at coordinate 473,544 of NZ_JBEXNW010000001.1, read as the reverse complement.
TCGCTGGACGGCAGCGCGTTCCACGCCCGCAGGTCGTGCAGGTACTTCTGGACGATCACGTAGCTGCCGCCCTCGAAGGCGGGGTCCTCGTCGCCGACGATCACGGCGTCGGCGGCCGGCCGCCCTTCGGGGTTCTCGCTGCCGTCCACGAAACCGAGCAGGTCGCGCTCGTCGAAGTACTTGAACCCATGGACTTCGTCGACCACGGTGACCGCGCCGTCCAGTCGTTCCACGATCAGCCGGGCCAGCTCGAAGCAGAGGTCCGCCCGGCGGGCCCGGAGGTGGAACAAAAGATCTCCCGGCGTGGACGGTGCCTGGTGGCGCTCTCCCGCCAACTCCACGAACGGGTGCAGTTCTTGGGGGCGAGGTCCGCTGAACAGGCGGTCCCAGACCGCCGATCCGATGCCGACGACGCAGCCGAGCTCGTCGCCGGGTGCCCGGAAGGCGACGGAACGGCGCAGTCCGGAGACATCCTCCAGCAGGCCGCGGACCGTGTCCTCGTGCCCCGGCGTGACGGTGACCACGAGGAACACGGTGGCCCTGGCCGGTCGGGAGATCACAGCCTGTGGCTCGGCCAAGAGTCGGCCCCTTCAAGAGACGCGTAGGTGTCCGTCGGGTGCGGACCGGTCGGTTCCTCCTCCCATCCTGCTTCCTCCCGGGGGAAACCGCACGGGAACCGACCGTGCCGCAGGTGCCGTCAGCGGCTCACGATTCCCACGACGACGTTGATGGCCGTGGCGAGAATGCTGGTGCCGAAGACGTACGACAGGAGGCTGTGGCGCAGCACGATCGAGCGGATCTTCGAGCTCGAGACGTCGGTGTCGGACACCTGATAGGTCATTCCGAGGTTGTAACTGAAGTAGAAGAAGTCGCGGTACGCCGGTGGGTTGTCCGAGTTGAAGTCGATGCCGCCGCCGGCCTCGTAGTACAAGTAGGCGTAGCGGGTGGCGTACATGAGATGCAGTGCGGCCCAGGCCGTGAACACCCCGCACAGGGCGGTCACGGCCGCGGCCTGGCCGTTGTCGGCCTGGCCGCGCACGAGCAGCAGCACGATGGCGAACATCCCGCACAGGGCGACCACGACCACCACGAGTTCGTCGGTCATCGGCCGGAAGTCCTCGCGCCGTGCGTTGTGGCGGGTGGCCGTGGCGGTCATCGGCCACAGCACCACCCAGCCCGCCAGGACGAAGGACAGTTCCGTGGCGGCGATCCCGGCCAGCAGGCCCAGGTCGACATCGGTCGACAGTCCGACGGCCACGCCGACCAGGGCGCCGAGGACCACCGCGCACGTCAGGCGCGGTACGGCATTCAGGGGCAGGCTCGCTCTCATACACGGCCACGGTATCCCCGTGGTCGCCGGTCGGCCCGGCGGAATCCGCCGCCCCGCGCCTTCTCAGACGGGGAACAGCAGGCAACTGCTGGTGGTGTGGGCGAGCAGCCGGTCGGCGCCGTCGAAGAGCTCGGCCTGGGCGAGGGCCGTACGGCGGCCGCTGTTGAGGACGGTGCCGACCGCGCGGACCTTGCCGGTGTCCACGGTGACCGGCCGCAGGAACTTCACTGTCAGGTCGAGCGATGTGTATCCGGTGCCCTGGGGCAGCACGGACTGCACCGCGCAGCCCGCCGCGGAGTCGAGCAGGGTGGCGAAGATGCCTCCGTGGACGCTTCCGATGGGGTTGTAGTGCTCCTCCCCCGGGACCAGGGCGAAGACCACGCGTCCGTGCTCGACCTCTTCGAGGGTGATGCCGAGGGTCGCCGAGATCGGCGGCGCGGGGAGCCGTCCGGCCTGCACCTCGCGGAGGAAGTCGAGGCCGCTGTACCGACCGACGGCGGCGGCGGAGACGGTCGGGTCCTCCCAGTCGTACGTGCGAGACCTGCCCATGACGTTCACCGTTCCCTCGACAGCTGACTTTATTTTTCGAAGCTAGCTAGTTAGGCACCTGGCTGTCAATGTCACAGTCAGCCTACGATGGGGAGCATGACGTGGCTCGACACCAGTACCGAGAACTGCACGGTCCAGCGGACGCTCGACCTGATCGGCGAGAAATGGTCGATGCTGGTCCTGCGGGACGCCATGAACGGCGTACGGCGCTTCGACGACTTCCGGCGGCACGTGGGGCTGTCCGAGAGCGTGCTGGCCGACCGGCTGCGGAAGCTGGTCGCGGCCGGGATCCTGGAGACCGTTCCCTACAGCGAGCCCGGCAGCCGCACCCGGTACGCGTACCGGCTCACCCGCAAGGGCTGGGAGCTGTGGCCCGTCATGATCGCCCTCAAGCAGTGGGGCGACCGCTACACGGCGGATCCCGAAGGTCCTCCCCTGGAGGTCGTGCACGCCGACTGCGGCGAGCAGGTGCGCACGGTGGTCGTCTGCGGCGCCGGGCACGGCGAGCTGATTCCGCCGCAGGCCCGCACCCGCCCCGGCCCGTCGGCGAAGCGCGCGGACCCCGCCGTCGGCTGACGTCCGGCCCGGACGGGGCGGGAAACGGGCCAGGAAACGGGACCGGTGACGGGCCGCCTCGTGGTGCCGGAGCCCGGCTCGTGGCAGCGTGGCCCCGTACGGGCCGTCCCAGCGCGTCGGGCATGGGCGTCCACCCCACGGGCACCTGGTTCGCGTGACCGGCACAGCGGTGCCTCTCGTACGGCGACCGCGGCACGCGAGGGACCGACCAGTGGAGGAACGATGAGCACGGACACGGTGCCCCCGGCCCGCGAACGGTGGGCGGCGAGAGCCTCGCTGGCCGCGGCGGTGCTCGCCGTGGCGCTGCCGCTCGTCTTCGGAGGCGTACGCGGATTCCTGCTGCTCCTCGCCGCGCTCGCGGGCATGGCCGTCTCGGCGGCCGCGCTGTGGTGGATGCTGACCCGGCGAGGTCTGCTGCGCTGGATCGCCGGGCTGCTGGCGGTCGTCGTACCCATCGCCGTCATCGTGGTCCTCGCGGTCACCCTGCTGTGGACCCTGCTGCTCTCCCCCGTGCTGTGGATCCTCGCGGTGTGGAGCGGCCGTTACGCGCTGCGGAGCGCCCGCGACCGTGTCCGGCCGATGAAGGAGCACCGCACCGCACCGCCGCGACGTCCCTTCGTCCTCATGAATCCCCGGTCCGGCGGGGGCAAGGTGGCGCGGTTCGGGCTCGTGGAGAAGGCCGAGCGGCTCGGCGCGCGGGTCGTGCTCCTCGACCCGGAGCACCATCAGGACGTGACCGAGCTGGCCCGGGAAGCGGTCGCGGGCGGGGCGGATCTGCTGGGCGTCGCGGGCGGCGACGGGACGCAGGCGCTCGTCGCGGCCGTCGCCGCCGAGCACGGGCTGCCGTTCCTCGTCGTCTCGGCCGGCACCCGCAACCACTTCGCCATGGACCTCGGCCTCGACCGCGACGACCCCGCCACCTGTCTCGACGCCCTGACGAACGGGGTCGAACTCCGGGTGGACCTCGGCTTCGCCGGGGAGCACCCCTTCGTCAACAACGCCTCGTTCGGCGCGTACGCGGCCGTCGTCCAGGATCCCGCCTACCGGGACGACAAGATCGGCACCATCATGGAGCTCCTTCCGGACCTGCTGACCCGCCAGCGCGGACCGCGGCTGACCGCCCGGGCCGCCGGCACGACGCTCGACGCCCCGCAGGCGCTGCTGGTGAGCAACAACCCCTACCGCACGAACGATCCGGCCGGTCTGGGCCGCCGCGAGCGGCTCGACGCCGGACTGCTCGGCATCCTCGGCGTCAAGGTGGACAGCGCGGTCGAGGCCGCCGCCCTGCTGCTCTCCCCGGACCCGCAGGGGCTCTCGGTCCTCACCGCGCGCGACGTGGTCGTCGGCGCGGACAGCGACGAGCTGGAGGTCGGCATCGACGGCGAGGCCATGGTCCTGCCCACCCCGGTGCGCTGCCGTATCGAACCGGGCGTCCTCCGCGTCATCGTCCCGAAGGAGCGGCCGGGTACCCCCACGGTCCATCCCACCCTGGACTGGCGCCGGCTGCTCGCGCTGGCGATGCTGGTGGGCCGCACGGCCGGCGTACGACGCGGCCACAGGGCGAAACCGGCACCACGAACCGACAGGCCGTGAACCAGGGGTGCCGTATGGCGCCGCCGAACAGTGCGCACGGCTGACTAGGGCCGCTGGAGCCGTTCGGGATCTTCCCCTCGCGGAGCGACCACGCCGTCCCCCGGGGGAGGGACGGCGCCGTGCCCGGCGCGCGGGAGGCTGATGGTGAAGACCGTGCGGCCGGGGCTGCTGGACAGGTCGACGGTGCCGCCGTGGGCGAGGACCAGGGAGCGGGCGACCGCGAGCCCCAGACCGCTGCCGCCGCGGTCGCGGCCGCGTGCCTTGTCGACACGGTAGAAGCGGTCGAAGACGCGTTCCCGCTCGGCGGCCGGGATACCGGCGCCGGAGTCGCGGACGCGGACGACCGCCGCGTCGGTGGAGACGGACAGTTCCACGCTCACGGCGGTGCCGGGCGGGGTGTGCACCGCCGCGTTGGTGAGCAGGTTGTCCAGGACCTGACGGATGCGCAGCGGGTCCATGCGCAGCCGTACGGGTCCGGGGTCGACCGTCGCCGACAGGGCGTGGCCGGGATGGCCCGCGCGGAAGGCGTCCGCGGCGTCGCGGGTCAGCGTGGCGAGGTCGGCGTCCTCCAGGCGGAGCGGGGTCTCGACCTCGGCGGCGTCGAGGCGGGCGAGCAGCAGCAGGTCGTCGAGGAGAACGCCCATCCGGGCCGCCTCGGCGCGCAGCCGGGCCAGGTGCTTCTCACGTTCGGCGGGCTCGTTGGCGGCGGCGTACTGGAAGAGGTCCGCGTAGCCCCGTACCGACATCAGCGGGGTGCGCAGTTCGTGCGAGGCGTCGGCGACGAAACGGCGCAGCCGCTGTTCGGCCTCGGTGCGCACGGCGAGGGAGTAGTCGATGTGTTCCAGCATGGTGTTGAACGCGGTGCGCAGTTCCTCGACCTCGGGGCCGCCCTTCCCGCCGCCGGCGCGCACCGGGAGCCGGGCGGAGCCGGTCAGGTTGTGCGAGGTGATGCCCCGGGCGGTGTGCGCCATGTCGCTGATGGGTCCGAGGCCGCGCCGCAGCACCGCGCGGCCGGCCACGACGAGTGCCAGCAGGGCGAGGGCGAACGCCACGACCTGGACGGTGACGAGCTGCCGTACAGTGCCCTGGAGGTCGGCCAGGGGCGCGGCGGTGACCAGCACCACTCCGGGTTCGACCTCGCAGGCGCGCAGCTTGTAGGCGCCTTCTCCGTCGATCCGGGCGTCGCGCAGGCTGTGCGCGGAGCCGTCGGGCGGCAGCGCCTGGGCGGCGGCGGTGAGTTCGACGGTGTCCGCGGGCACGTCGGCGGGTTCGCGGAGCACGGCCCGGCCGCCCCTGACGTCGTACACGGCGGTGAACCAGCCGTAGTACGGCCGCTGCTGGACGGTGCCGTGCGAGCCCGCGTCCTTGGACTGGGCGATCTGGACGAGCTTCATCTGCTCACCGAGCCGGCGGTCGAGATAGTCCCTCATGTACGTAGTCAGCGCCGTGCCCACGACGGCGAACACGACGAGGGACAGCGCGCCCATCCCGAGGGCGAGCCGGGTGCCCAGTCGCGTCCGGCGATACGCCTCCCGGACGGCCCGCCGACGGCCGGGCGGAGCCGGTGTCTCCGCGCTCGTCACGCGGCGACCTGCCGCACCACGTATCCGACGCCGCGCACGGTGTGGATGAGCGGTGTCGTGCTGTCGTCGCTCTCGTCGGTGGCGTCGAGCTTGCGGCGCAGCCGGCTGACGACCAGTTCGACGACGTTCGAGCGGCCGCCGAAGCCGTACTCCCAGACGTGGTCGAGGATCTGGGCCTTGGTGAGGACCGTGGGTGACTTGCGCATCAGGTAGCGCAGCACCTCGTACTCGGTGGGGGTGAGTGTGAGCAGCCGGTCGGCGCGCCGCACCTCGTGGGTGTCCTCGTCCATCGTCAGGTCGGCGACCTTGAGCACGGAGCGCTGGAGGCCGGGTCCCGCGCTGCGGCGCAGCACGGTGCGCAGCCGCGCCATGAGCTCCTCCACGGCGAACGGTTTGACCAGATAGTCGTCACCGCCCCGGGTGAGGCCCGCGACCCGGTCGGCCACTCCGTCGCGGGCGGTGAGGAAGACGACGGGCACCATCGTGCCGGACCGCCGCAGCCGGTCGAGGACGGCGAATCCGTCCAGGCCGGGCAGCATCAGGTCGAGCACCACGATGTCGGGGCGGAACGCGGCGGCCCGGCGCAGCGCCTCCTCGCCGGAGTTGGCCGTGACGGCCTCCCAGCCCTCGTAGCGGGCGACGGTCGCGACGAGATCGGCTATCGGAGGGTCGTCGTCCACGACCAGGAGGCGCACTTTTTCCACCCGCCCATAGTGCTTCACACGGCGGGCGGCGCCACAGCCGCACCGAAACGCGCCGGAAGCGTTGACGTGCCCCTGCCGGAAACTTATCTTCTGGTCGAACCTCCGCACAGCGTACGGGATTTCGAACATCTTCGGCCGTCAAAGGGGACTCACCGTGTTCCGCACCCGCCACTGGTTCGCCCTGGGAGCAGCGCTGTTGGCGCTGCTCGCCTCGTTCCTCACCCAGCCCGCCGCCGCGGCCGACGGTCGGCCGTACACCAATCCGGTCAAGTCCCAGAAGGGCGCGGATCCCTGGCTGGAGTACTACAACGGCAGCTACTACCTGGTGACGACGTCGTTCACCAACGAGCTGACGATGCGCAAGTCGCCGACCCTGGCCGGGCTCGCCACCGCCCCCAGCGTGCAGATCTGGTCGGACACCACCTCCGGCCGCAACGCCAACTTCTGGGCGCCGGAGATCCACTTCATCGACGGCAAGTGGTACCTGTACTACTCGGGAGCGCAGAGCGGGGCCGCCTGCTGCGACACCCAGCGCACGCACGTCCTGGAGAGCGCGGGCTCCGACCCGATGGGCCCGTACACGTACAAGAACACCCTCACCGGCTCCAACCTCGACCCCGGCGGCTGGCTGATCGACGCCGGCGTCCTCCAGTACGGCGGCAAGCTGTACCTGGTGGGCAGCGGCTCGGTCGGCGGCAGCAAACAGAGCCTGGTCATCGCGCCGATGAGCAACCCGTACACACTGAGCAGTTCGGTCTTCACCGTCATCTCCAGCCCCACGCTGAGCTGGGAGACCTCCGGCGCCCCCGTCAACGAGGGCCCCGAGCCGCTCTACCACGGCGGCCGGACCTTCCTCACCTACTCCGCCAGCTACTGCCAGACCGCCGACTACAAGCTGGGCCGGCTCGAACTGACCGGCACCGACCCGCTCAACGCCGCCTCCTGGACCAAGAAGCAGACCCCGGTCTTCGAGCGCAACGACGCCGCCGGGGTCTACGGTCCCGGCCACAACGGGTTCTTCACCTCGCCCGACGGCACCGAGAACTGGATCGTCTACCACGCCAACAGCTCCGCGAGCGGGGGCTGCGGCAACGGGCGTACGACCCGGGCGCAGAAGTTCACCTGGAACGCGGACGGGACGCCCGCGTTCGGCACCCCGGTCGCGACCGGCACCACGCTCGCGGGCCCCTCCGGGGAGACGGCGACGACCCCGACGGCGTACACCGTGGTGAACCGCAACAGCGGCAAGTGCCTCGACGTGGAGGGCTCGGGCACCGCGGACGGCACCAACGTCTTCCAGTGGACCTGCACCGGCGGCGCCAACCAGAAGTGGCGCATCGAGGACCAGGGCGACGACACCAGCCGCCTGGTGAACGCCGCCACCGGCAAGGTCCTGGACACCGCCGGCTGCTCCACCGCCGACGGCGCGGACCTGCGCCAGTGGAGCTGGCTCAACAACAACTGCCAGCGTTTCAGGCTCATTTACACCGGAAGCGGCTTCGTGCGGATCGTGAACGCGAGCAGCGGCAAGGTCGCCGACGTGGCCGACTGCGGTACCGGCGACGGTATCGACGTACGCCAGTGGACCTGGCTGAACAACACCTGCCAGCAGTGGCAGCTCAAGCCCACCGTCTGACACCGGGAGACCCACGACCATGCGACGTCTCATCGGCCGCCTGCTGACCGCGGTCCTCGCCACACTGGCCCTGCTGTTCACCGGCACGCCCGCCCACGCGGCCGCCCCGGCCTCCCCCGCGGTGACCTTCACCAACCCGGTCGCCGAACAACGCGCCGACCCGCACATCTTCAAACACACCGACGGCTACTACTACTTCACCGCGACGGTCCCGACGTACGACAAGATCGTGCTGCGCCGGGCCACCACGCTTCAAGGGCTCGCCACCGCTCCGGAGACGACCATCTGGACCAAGCACGCGAGCGGCGTGATGGGCGCGCACATCTGGGCGCCGGAGATCCACTTCATCGACGGCAAGTGGTACGTCTACTTCGCGGCCGGGTCGACCAGCGACGTGTGGGCGATCCGGATGTACGTCCTGGAGAGCTCCGCCGCGAACCCGCTGACCGGCAGCTGGACGGAGAAGGGGCAGATCGCCACCCCGGTCTCCTCCTTCTCCCTGGACGCGACCACCTTTGTCGTGGGCGGAGTCCGCTATCTCGCGTGGGCGCAGCGCAACCTGGCCGAGGACAACAACACCAGCCTGTTCATCGCCAAGTTGGCCAACCCCTGGACCGTCAGCGGCACTCCGGTGGAGATCTCACAGCCCACGTTGTCCTGGGAGACCGTCGGATACAAGGTCAACGAGGGTCCCGCGGTCATCCAGCACGGCGGCAAGGTGTTCCTGACCTATTCGGCCAGCGCCACCGACGCCAACTACTGCCTGGGCATGCTGACCGCGTCCGCCTCCGCCGACCTGCTCAACGCCGGTTCCTGGTCGAAGGGTTCGCAGCCGGTGTTCCGGAGCAGTGCCGCGACCTCGCAGTACGGGCCCGGCCACAACTCGTTCACCGTCTCCGAGGACGGCAAGTCGGACATCCTCGTCTACCACGACCGCGCCTACAAGGACATCAGCGGCGACCCGCTCAACGACCCCAACCGCCGCACCCGTCTGCAGAAGATCTACTGGAACGCCGACGGCACCCCCGCTTTCGGCATCCCGGTCGCCGACGGCGTCTCCCCGGTCCGCCTCTCCTCGTACAACTTCCCCGACCGCTACATCCGTCACTGGGAGTTCCGCGCCATGATCGAGGCGAACGTCGCCAACCTCGCGGACTCGCAGTTCCGTGTCGTGACCGGCCTCGCGGGCACCGGCACCGTCTCGCTCGAGTCAGCGAACTACCCCGGCTACTACCTCCGTCACAAGAACTTCGAGGTCTGGGGCGAGAAGGACGACGGCACCGCCGCCTTCCGGAGCGACGCCAGCTTCTACCGACGGGCCGGCCTCGCCGACACCACCTCGGCCGTCTCCTTCGAGTCGTACAACTACCCGGGCCGGTACGTCCGTCACTACGACTACCTGCTCTATGCACAACCCGCCGACACGACGGCAGCCAAGGCGGACGCCACGTTCTACACGGAATAGGAGCGCCGGGGGAAGGCAGCTGCCGGGCGGCCGACGGAGCGGTGCGGAACCCGCTCCGTCGGCCGGCCGGCATCAGGTCCGCACGGCACCTACGGAGCTCGGATCAGGACATTCGCCCAGCACAGAGCGCTATACATCGAGCGTATACACGCTATGTATAGTCGCGGCATGCCTTCTCTGACCAGGAAGATGAAAAGACCGGCCACCGGGTTCCGTGCGGCGGCCGCGATCTCCGCCGCCGTCGCGCTGGCCCTGCCGCTGACGGGGTGCACGACCCTCAACACCACCGCACCGAGCGCCGCGAGGGCGCATGCGGGAGCCGCCGGACAGGCCGGGTTCGGGACAGTGGACTGCCGAAGAGCCAAGTGCATCGCGCTGACCTTCGACGCCGGGCCGAGCGAGCACTCGGCCCGGCTGCTGGACATCCTCAAGGAGAAGAAGGTCCCCGCGACCTTCTTCCTGCTCGGCAAACGGCACATCGAGAAGTACCCGGAGCTGGTGCGGCGCATGGCCGACGAGGGCCACGAGGTGGCCAGCCACACCTGGGACCACAAGATCCTCACGCGGATCCCGCCGACGGAGATACGCGAGGAACTGCGCCGTCCGGACGAGGAGATAGAGCGGCTCACCGGGCGCAAGCCGACGCTGATGCGGCCGCCGCAGGGGCGGACGAACGACACCGTGCACAAGATCGCGCGCGAGCAGGGGCTGGCGGAGATCCTGTGGAGCGTGACCGCCAAGGACTACCAGACGAGCGATTCCGGGCTGATACGCGAGCGCGTCCTGCAGCAGTCGTCCCGGGACGGGATCATCCTGCTGCACGACCTCTACCCGGGCACCGTGCCCGCGGTACCCGGGATCATCGACGCGCTGAAGGAACGCGGGTATGTGTTCGTGACGGTGCCGCAACTGCTGGCGCCGGGGAAGGCCGAGCCCGGTACGGTGTACCGCCCCTGACGGTTCATCACCTGGGACTCGGCCGGTCGGCCCGCGAGGTCGGATCCCGGTCACCACCCCTGCCCGCCGCCCTGACGGGTGATCAGCCCCAGCGCACGGGCAGGGTCCGATAGCCGTGGCCGATGAACGACTCGGCCAGGAGCGCCGGGCCCTGCGACGTGTCCGCGCTCAGGGTGGGAAAGCGCTCGAAGAGTGCCGGGAGGGCGATCGAGGCCTCCAGCCGGGCCAGCGGGGCGCCGATGCAGTAGTGGACGCCATGGCCGAAGGCGAGGTGCTCCTTGTCGACGCGGGTGATGTCGAACCGGCCCGCGCTGTCGCCGTGCCGCAACGGGTCACGGCCGGCCGCCGCATAGGTCGCCAGAATCGCGTCACCCTTCGGGATCAGGGTGCCGTCGGGAAGCTTGATGTCCTCGACGGCATAGCGCAGCGGGAGGTTGGCGATCGAGGGGGCCCAGCGCAGGGTCTCCTCGATGACCTCGCTCCAGGGGATCTCCTGGGCCAGCACGCGGGCCAGCTGGTCGGGGTGGGCGAGCAGGGCGTGCACGGCGTTGCCGATGAGGTTCACGGTCGTCTCGTGGCCCGCGCCGATCACGAGGAGGAGCGTGTCGATCAACTCGGCCTCGGTGAGCTGGGATCCTTCCTCGTAGCGGGCCGCGATGAGCGCGGTCGTCATGTCGTCACCCGGCCGCTCCCGCTTCGACTCGACGAGTTGTGCGAGCAGTTCGTGTACCTCCCGATAGGTGGCCATGGCCTGCTCGGGGGTGAGGGTGGTGTCCATGTTCGCCTCGATGAGACGCGCGATGTCGGCCCGCCCGTCCTCCGGCAGGCCGAACAGTTCGCAGATCACCCGCATCGGGAGCGGGTGCGCGTAGGCGGACCGGAGGTCGGCCCGGTCGCCGGGTGCCTCGGCCATGCGGTCGAGGAGGTCGGCGGCGATCTCCTCGATGCGCGGCCCCAGCGCGTCCGTGCGCCGCTTCGTGAACGCGGGGGAGACGAGCTTGCGCAGCCTGCGGTGGTTGGCGCCGTACGCGGTGAACATGTTGGTGACGCCGACCCAGAGGCCGACCCAGCTCTCGCGGTACGAGCCGTCGATCCAGGCGGGCCAGTGCTGGTTGGGGTCCTTGGAGACCCGGTCGTCGGCGAGGAGCTGCTTGAGCGTCTCGTACCGGGTCGGGAACCAGGCCGGTATCCCGCCCGGGAGTTCGACGAGGGCGGCGGCGGGGGCGTCTCCCGTGTCCCGCGGGGTGCGGTGGAGGCCGCGTAACCGCTCGGCCTCCCCGTGGATGTCGGCGCCTGTGGGGTCGATGACGAAGGGCTGGTCCGGCACGTGGGCTCCTGTCACGGGTGGGTCACCAGTCGAGGTGCGGCGTTTCGGGCAAGCGGTGGATCACGATCGGCCGCATCGTAACCTGGTGGCCTCCGGAACGGGGCGAGCAGGGAGCGGGCGCTCAACACCCTTGCCCTGAGCTGGTGTTGCCCCTGAGTGGGGGGTCGTGGCCGGACGCCTCGACCACGTGGGACGGGCGGAGCGGCCGTGTCCCGGGCAGCGTCGGACGAGACGGCTGCGACAGCTCGACAGTTCGACAGCTGCGACCTGCTCGTCGGCGACCCGGCCGGGATCACGGCCGACGTGGCTCAGAACACGACCGTCCAGCCTTCGCGCCCGGCCTGCTGGGCGGTGTAGGAGACGCCGTGCACCTTCAGTCCGTCGGCACGCAGCAGGGTGATCCGGCCGCCGCCGTTGCCCAGCTGGACGCCGCCGGTCAGCGGGACCGACAGGCTTGAGCCTGCGGCGAGTTGTCCCTCCGGTACCGGGCACCGGTGGTCGAGCCGGTCGGCGATGTGCCAGCCGGTGAGGTCGACCGGGTCGGGCGAGGCGTTGATGAGGGTGACGTTCTCGGACTCGGGCGACGGGCCCCTGGGGTTGACCAGGGCCGCGACGATGCGGACCGGCTCACCTCCCGGTTCGGGGCGGGTACCGCCACCTCCGCCGTCGCCACCGCCGTCGCCCGGGACGATGGTGTGCCCCGTGATGTCGTCGGTGTGCCAGGACTGGCTCTGGAAGGCGAGGAAGACGCCGACCCAGCGCGACTGCGCCGGGAAGTGGATCAGCAGCCCGCCGTCCTGCCAGACCCCGTCGTCGCCCTGGAAGCGTCCGCTGTTGCCCTGGTTCATGTGGATGTCGTGCACGCCGTTGCCGGGCAGGAAGCCGAAGACCTTGTCCCGGACGGCGGGTTCGGGGCCCCAGCGTTCGCCGAACACGTACAGCACCGCCTCCTGGTCGGCGACGGCACGGCGTACGTAGTGGTCGAGCAGGTCGGCCAGGTCGTTGTCGGGCCCGTCCACGTCCGGTGGAAGCGTGCGCAGCCGCGCCGGATCGAAGAGGTTCCCCCGGACGAGGTCGAGGTTCGGTCCGCCGGGTCCCGACGGCAGGGTGTTCCAGCCCGGGGCCAGACCTTCCAGGTGCGCGGTGACCGGATGCCGGAAGTCGTCGTCGACCAGATAGAGCAGCTCGGACGGCCGCTCCTGCGACTTCACGTTGACCGCCACGCGGTAGTGCGTGCCCCGGTCGTCCGTCAGATGGATCTGGTAGTGCGGTGTGTCGACGGAGCCCTCCCGGTGGGTGTCGACAGCTCGCGTGATCAGTACCCCGTACGCCTTCAGCGGCATGGTGACCAACTCCCCGTGGGGGCGGCGACGTTGCTCGCCCCCTGAGAAGAAGGGTAGGGCGGGGGCGCCCGATTTCATCCGGTTGCGGGAGAGTTCACCTTCCGTTCGGCGGCCTTCGAGCGCCTACGATCCTGCCGTGGTCCTCTTCGTCCTGGAACGCGTGTCCCGGCACTCCGTCGCCGAGAGCTGGCGGCGACTGACCGACTGGCCCCGGCACGCGGACGTCGTCCCGCTGACCCGGGTCAGCGTGCGCACGCCGCCGCCGACGCGGGAGGGCACGGTCTTCGTGGCGCGGTCGGGGCTCGGACTCCTCGCGTTCGACGATCCGATGGAGGTCGCCGCGTGGCGGCCACCGCACGACGGGGGCCCGGGAACGTGCAGGCTGGTCAAGCGCGGCACGTTCGTCACGGGCTGGGCCGAGTTCGAGGTGCACCCGGCGGGCGGCGGCGGTTCACGGGTGATCTGGCGGGAGGATCTGAGCGTGCGCGGGCTGCCCGGAATCGCCGACCGACCGCTGGGATGGTCGGCCCGGTGGATGTTCGGGCGGGCGATGGACGGCCTGCTCGGGCGGGGTGAGGGCACTCGGCGGGGGTGAGAGCGCCGGGCCGCGGCCCTCCACCACCCCCGCTGTGGTGGTGGAGGGCGTACCCGACCTGGTTGCGGTGATTCACGAGTGAGGGACGGATACGCGGTCAATCCCCCGGAATAATGGGTGGATTGGCGAACCGGACCAGTTCCAGGGCCTGTTCCGGGAACCAGTCCCCCGCGTTCGGGTCGACCGTCCCGCGCTCCGGGTCCTCGGGCCCCGCCGTTCCGCGCAGACACAGCCCGTCCGACTCGCCCGGCGTCTTGATCCAGAGCCGGGCGTCCTGGAGCGGGTCCCCGGTGTGCAGGGTGGGGCGGGCGCCGAGTCCCCGGTTCGGCGGGTTGCACCAGTCCTGCGGGTCGGCGTACTTGCCCGCGGGCGGGGTCCAGGGGCCCTGACCGTTGCGGCTGGAGTCCGTGACGAAGTGCTTCATCCGTGACGGTGGCGTCCGCACATGTCCGTCGAGCCAGGCCTGCGCGTCGGCCCTCGGCCACCACTGGTTCGGGCACTCGGCGACGTCACCACCACCGTCCGCATAGGCCAGACAGGACGAAATCAGCTTGCCGTACCAGGAGTTGGCGTCATCGGTGTTGTAGTTCGAGGCATTGGTGTAGAAGCCGGAGGCACGGGCCACCCCGCCCTTGATCAGGCGCGGCACGATGGAGGCGACGGTGTGCCAGCCCGGGTGCCCGGTGTCGAGATAGACCCGCGTCCCGCGCGGCGGCTCCAGGGCGTCGACCGCGTAGTTGACCTCGGCGTACCGTGCGGCGGTCTTCGTGCCCTGCGCGTCGTCCTGGCCGCAGTCGGAGGGCAGCAGGGCGAGGGCGTCGGGTTCGAGGGTGACGATCGCGTCGCCGCGGCCGATCCCCCGCGCCACCGCGTCGATCCACGCCTTGTACTCCGCGGTGTCGGCGGCCCCGCCCGCCGAGTAGTTGGAGCAGTCCCGGCCAGGGATGTTGTACAGCGCCAGCACGGGTATCGCGTCGTCACGGCCCGCGTCGCGCACCACCCCGCGGACCAGTCGCTCCACCTGGGCCGGTGTCTGGTCGCCGAACCACACGGCCTGCGGGGTGTTCACCATCGTCAGAAGGCCGGCCGCGTCGCGGAACCGGCCGGCCCGGGCGAGACCGAGGGCCTGCTGGTACGCCGCCGGGTTGGGGTCCGGGACGTACAGCGACGATCCGCGGTCCGCGGGGGCCGTGGCGTCCGTGGCGTCCGCCGCGTGCGCCGGGGGTACGGCGAAGAGGGCGGCCAGCCCGACGGACAGAGCGGCCAACCAAGTTGAGGCACGTCGTCTCATGCGGGTTCACTCCTGGTTCGCAACGGTCACGAGGGACTTGCGGGAGCGCTCCCACAGGAGGTTCGCCGAGCGGCGTGCCTGCGTCAATACAGGGCGCAGAAGAAAGGCCCACCGCAGTCCGCGGCGAGCCTCGCCCTGGCCCTCAAACCTTCAAGTGTCTCAAGCCCCTGAGTCCTTGAGTCCTCAGCCCTCAAGCCCTCAAGCCCTCAAGCCCTCAAGCGACCGTCCCTCGGTCGCGGGCTCTCACGCCACCGACCCGATCCGGCGCGCCGGAACCGAGGACGCGTCGTGATGGATCGGGGTGTGCGCCCCCGTGAGGGAAACCCCGCTCCCGCCGCGCCGGTTGGCCACGATCTCCGAGGCGATCGACAGGGCCGTCTCCTCGGGTGTGCGTGCTCCGAGGTCCAGGCCGATCGGGGACCTCAGGCGGGCCAGCTCCATCTCGGTGACGCCGACTTCGCGCAACCGCTCGTTGCGGTCCAGGTGCGTACGGCGGGAACCCATGGCGCCGACGTACGCCACCGGGAGCCGCAACGCGAGCCGGAGCAGCGGCACGTCGAACTTGGCGTCGTGGGTGAGGACGCACAGGACGGTGCGGGAGTCGACCCCCGTGCGCTCCAGATAGCGGTGGGGCCATTCCACGACGATCTCGTCCGCGTCGGGGAAGCGGGCCGCCGTCGCGAAGACCGGGCGGGCGTCGCACAGCGTGACCCGGTAGCCGAGGAACTTGCCCATGCGGACCAGTGCCGAGGCGAAATCGATGGCACCGAAGACGATCATGCGTGGGGGCGGGACCGACGACTCCACCAGGACCGTGAGCGGCGCTCCACAACGAGAGCCCTGCTCTCCGATCTCCAGGGTGCCGGTGCGGCCGGCGTCCAGTTGGGCCGCCGCCTCGCCCACCACCGTACGGTCGAGTTCGGGGTGGGCGCCGAAACCGCCCTCGTAGGAGCCGTCGGAACGGACGACGAGGGCGCGGCCCATCAGTTCGGCGGGACCGCTCACGACACGGGCGAGCGCCGCCGCCTCCCCGCCCGCCGCGGCGGCCAGCGCGGTCGCGAGCACCGCCCGGCGGGCGGTGTCCCCCGAGCGGACCGGGGTGATCAGGATGTCGATGACGCCGCCGCAGGTCAGGCCGACCGCGAAGGCGTCGTCGTCGCTGTAGCCGAAGCGTTCGAGGACGGTCTCGCCGTCCTCCAGCGCCTGGACGCACAGTTCGTAGACCGCTCCTTCCACGCAACCGCCCGAGACCGAGCCGATCGCCGTGCCGTCGGAGTCGACGGCGAGTGCGGCACCGGGCTGGCGGGGCGCGCTGCCGCCGACCGCCACCACGGTGGCGACGGCGAAGTCGCGGCCCTGCCCGACCCACCGGTGGAGCTCTTCGGCGATGTCCAGCATCTCTCGGTCTCCTTGACTTCGGTTGCGTGGAAGGAACTCGGGCGTCAGTGGACGCCCATCCAGCTCTCGATCGGGTTGAGGGCGAAGTAGACGAAGAAGACGACCGTCAGGCCCCACATGAACGCGCCGATCTCCCGGGCCTTGCCCTGGGCGATCTTGATGGCGACATAACTGATCACGCCGGCCGCCACGCCCGCGGTGATCGAATAGGTGAACGGCATGATCACGACGGTCAGGAAGACCGGGATGGCGGTGGCCCGGTCGGCCCAGTCGACATGGCGGGCGTTCATCATCATCATGGCGCCGATGACCACCAGCGCCGCCGCCGCGACCTCGCCGGGGACGATCGCCGTGAGCGGGGTGAAGAAGAGGCAGGCCGCGAAGAAGAGGCCGGTGACGACGGAGGAGAGGCCCGTGCGGGCACCCTCGCCGACGCCGGTCGCGGACTCGACGAAGACCGTCTGGCCCGAGGCGCCGGCCACACCGCCGACCGCTCCGCCCGCGCCGTCGATGAACAGCGCCTTCGACAGGCCCGGCATCCGGCCGTGGGCGTCGGCCAGTTCGGCCTCCGTGCCGACGCCGATGATGGTGGCCATCGCGTCGAAGAACCCGGCGAGCACGAGTGTGAAGACGATCATGCCGACCGTCATCGCGCCGACCTGGCCCCAGCCGCCGAACTCGACCTTGCCGAAGAGCGAGAAGTCCGGCATCGAGACCGCGCTGCCGTGCAGTTCGGGGGCGCCACTGGCCCACTGCTTCGGGTCGATGACGCCGGCGGCGTTGAGGGCGACGGAGACGACCGTGCCGGCGACGATGCCGATGAGGATCGCGCCGGGAATGCCGCGCGCCTGGAGCATGAAGATCAGCAGCAGGGTGGCGGCGAAGAGCAGCACCGGCCAGCCGGCGAGTTCACCGGTCGGGCCGAGGCTGAGCGGGGTCGCCTTGCCCTGCTGAACGAAGCCGGCCTTGACCAGGCCGATCAGCGCGATGAACAGGCCGATGCCCATGGTGATGGCGTGCTTGAGCGCCAGCGGGATCGCGTTCATGATCATCTCGCGTAGCCCGGTGACGACCAGGAGCATGATGACCGCGCCGTACATCACGCACATGCCCATGGCCTGCGGCCAGGTCATCTGCGGGGCTACCTGCGAGGAGAGCACACCGGACACGGAGAGTCCGGCGGCGAGGGCGAGCGGAACCTTGCCGACGAAGCCCATGAGCAGCGTGGTGAAGGCCGCCGCGAACGCGGTAGCGGTGATCAGTGCCTTCTGTCCGAGCATGTCCCCCGCCACGTCCTTGCCGGACAGGATGAGGGGGTTGAGCAGCAGGATGTACGCCATCGCCATGAAGGTGGTGACGCCGCCGCGCACCTCACGCGCGATCGAGCTTCCCCGCTGGGATATGTGAAAGTACCGGTCGAGCCAAGACCGTCCGGCCGGAACGCGGCTGCCCGCGCCCGCGTCCTGCGCGGTGGTCTTCGGCTCCAGTGACTGCTGGGTCATGTGGGCCTACTCCCAAGGTTCAAAGGGGCACCCGCGACAGCCGTCCTGACGGCTGGTGAACCGCGAACGCGGTTGCGGGATTTGGGAAGGTGCTTCGGCCGCACGACCCGGGGGACGGCCCGAGACGAACGAGTTGAACGAGTTGAACGAGAGAACTCTGCTGCGGTACGTCTGTTGCTTGCTGCTCCCTGCTGGGTCTGCTGGGGTCCCGGTTCCGCGAGCGGTGCGGTGACCGGGTGCTCCGGGCGGCGCGGCGAAGTGTGACGTTCCCGGTGCCGCCCGGAGAGATGTGCCCGGCGCCTACGCGGTTCCCGTGAGGTGTTCGGGGCGTACCGGCGTCCGGTTGAGCTCCAGACCCGTCGCGTTCCGGATCGCCGCGAGGACGGCCGGGGTGGACGACAGGGTCGGGGCCTCGCCGACGCCACGGAGCCCGTACGGGGCGTGGTCGTCGGCGAGTTCGAGCACGTCGACGGGGATGGTCGGCGTGTCGAGGATGGTGGGGATCAGGTAGTCCGTGAAGGAGGGGTTGCGCACCTTCGCGGTCTTCGGGTCGACGATGATCTCCTCCATGACCGCGACGCCCAGGCCCTGGGTGGTACCACCCTGGATCTGGCCGATGACGGACAGCGGGTTGAGCGCCTTGCCGACGTCCTGGGCGCAGGCCAGTTCGATGACCTTGACCAGGCCGAGTTCGGTGTCCACCTCGACGACGGCGCGGTGCGCGGCGAAGGAGTACTGGACGTGGCCGTCGCCCTGGCCGGTGCGCAGGTCGAAGGCCTCGGTCGGACGGTGCCGCCACTCGGCCTCGATCTCGACGGCCTCGTCTTCGAGCACGTCGACGAGATCGGCGAGGACCTCGCCGCCGTCGGTGACGACCTTGCCGCCCTCCAGGAGGAGTTCGGCGGTGGCCCACGCGGGGTGGTACGTGCCGAACTTCGCCCGGCCGAGGTCCAGGACCTTCTCGCGGACCAGCTCGCAGGAGTTCTTGACGGCGCCACCGGTGACGTACGTCTGACGCGAGGCGGACGTCGAACCGGCGCTGCCCACCTGGGTGTCGGCCGGCTGGATGGTCACCTGTGCGACGCCCAGTTCGGTGCGGGCGATCTGCGCGTGGACGGTGACGCCGCCCTGGCCGACCTCCGCCATCGCGGTGTGCACGGTGGCGACCGGCTCGCCGCCGACGACCTCCATGCGGACCCTGGCGGTCGAGTAGTCGTCGAAGCCCTCGGAGAAGCCGACGTTCTTGATGCCGACGGCGTACCCGATCCCGCGGACGACGCCTTCGCCGTGCGTGGTGTTGGACAGGCCGCCGGGCAGCTGCCGTACGTCGGCCTCCTCGCCCGCGGCGAGCCACTGCTGCTCGGGCGGCATCGGCATCGCCTTGACGCGGCGCAGGAGTTCGGCGACCGGGGCCGGTGAGTCGACGCGCTGCCCGGTCGGCAGGAGCGAGCCCTGCTCCATCGCGTTGAGCTGGCGGAACGCGACCCGGTCCATGCCCACCTGGTCGGCGAGCCGGTCCATCTGGGCCTCGTAGGCGAAGCACGCCTGGACCGCGCCGAATCCGCGCATGGCGCCGCAGGGCGGGTTGTTGGTGTAGAGCGCGATCGCCTCGATGTCGACGTCCTCGACCACGTACGGGCCGACGCTCAGCGAGGACGCGTTGCCGACGACCGCCGGGGAGGCCGAAGCGTAGGCGCCGCCGTCCAGCACGATCCGCGCCTTCATGTGCGTGAGCTTGCCGTCCTTGGTCGCCCCGTGCTCGTAGTAGAGCTTGGCGGGGTGGCGGTGGACGTGTCCGAAGAAGGACTCGAAGCGGTTGTAGACGATCTTCACGGGCTTGCCGGTGCGCAGGGCCAGCAGGCAGGCGTGGATCTGCATCGACAGGTCCTCGCGACCGCCGAACGCGCCGCCGACGCCGGAGAGCGTCATCCGGACCTTGTCCTCGGGCAGGCCGAGCACCGGGGCGATCTGGCGCAGGTCGGAGTGCAGCCACTGGGTGGCGATGTAGAGCTCGACGCCGCCGTCCTCACAGGGCACCGCGAGGCCGGACTCGGGGCCGAGGAAGGCCTGGTCCTGCATGCCGAAGGTGTACTCGCCCTTGACGACGAAGTCGGCCTTCTTCGCGGCCTCTTGGACGTCGCCGCGGACGATCGGCTGGCGGTGCACGATGTTCGGGTGCGGGACGTGGCCGATGTGGTGGTCGTCGCGGTTCTCGTGGACGAGGATCGCGTCGGGCGCGGTCGCGGAGGCCTCGTCCGTGATGACCGGCAGCTCCCTGTACTCCACCTTGATCTTGGCGGCGGCGCGGCGCGCGGTCTCCGGGTGGTCGGCGGCGACGATGGCGACGGGCTCGCCGTGGTGGCGTACCTTGCCGTGCGCGAGGACCGGGGTGTCCTGGATCTCCAGGCCGTAGTTCTTCACGTCGGTGGGCAGGTCGTCGTACGTCATGACGGCGTAGACGCCGGGCTGCGCGAGGGCCTCGGAGGTGTCGATGGACACGATCTCGGCGTGGGCGACCGTGGAGCGCAGGATCTGCCCCCACAGCATGTCCTCGTGCCACATGTCGGAGGAGTACGCGAACTCGCCGGTGACCTTGAGGGTGCCGTCCGGGCGGAGTGTCGACTCGCCGATGCCGCCCTTGGTCTGGGAGCCCTGCGTGATGTTCGTGGGCGTACCGGTAGTACCCATGGTCAGACCGCCTCGGACTGCCGGGCGGCCGCCAGACGGACCGCGTCCATGATCTTCTCGTAGCCGGTGCAGCGGCACAGGTTGCCCGAGAGCGCCTCGCGGATGTCCGCGTCGGTCGGGTTCGGGGTGCGCTCCAGCATCTCGTCGGCCGCGACCAGCAGACCCGGGGTGCAGAAGCCGCACTGGACGGCTCCGGCGTCGATGAACGCCTGCTGGATCGGGGCGAGTCGGGTGCCCTCGCCGGTCTGTGAGTCGTGGCCCTTGGCCGCCCAGTGCTTGGCCTCGTCGAGCGAGACCCCCTGCTTCTCCGCGGTTCCGCAGGCGTCGGTGGCGCACCCTCCGTGCTCCGCGCGCTGCTTGGCGAAGTCGGCGAGGCCTTCGACGGTGACGACCTCGCGGCCCTCCACCTGACCCGCGGCGACCAGACACGAACACACCGGAACACCGTCCAGGCGGACGGTGCAGGAACCGCACTCGCCCTGCTCGCAGGCGTTCTTGGAACCGGGCAGACCGAGGCGCTCGCGCAGGACGTACAGGAGGCTCTCGCCCTCCCAGACGTCGTCGGCCTCTTGCCGGCGGCCGTTGACCGTGAAATTGACACGCATTACGCGACGCTCCCCTTCTGATGTGTCCGGCCGTCGGTGCCGCGGTAGGACTCCCAGGTCCAGGTCAGCGTGCGGCGGGCCATGATGCCGACGGCGTGGCGGCGGTAGCTCGCCGTGCCCCGGACGTCGTCGATCGGGTTGCAGGCGGCGGCGCACAGGTCCGCGAACTGCTTGGCGAGCGACGGGGTGATGATCTTCCCGTTGTCCCAGAAGCCGCCCTCGTCGAGCGCAGCGTTCAGGAACTCCTCGGCGGTCTTCGCGCGGACCGGGGTCGGCGCGGCCGAGCCGATGCCGGTGCGGACCGTACGGGTCTCGGGGTGCAGGGCCAGACCGAAGGCGCACACCGCGATCACCATCGCGTTGCGGGTGCCGACCTTCGAGTACTGCTGCGGTCCGTCCGCCTTCTTGATGTGGACGGCGCGGATCAGCTCGTCGGGCGCGAGCGCGTTGCGCTTCACGCCGGTGTAGAACGCGTCGATCGGGATCAGCCGGGAGCCGCGGACGGACTCGGCCTCGACCTCGGCGCCCGCGGCGAGGAGGGCGGGGTGGGCGTCGCCGGCCGGGGAGGCGGTGCCGAGGTTGCCGCCGACGCCGCCGCGGTTGCGGATCTGCGGGGAGGCCACCGTGTGGGAGGCGAGGGCCAGCCCCGGGAGCTCAGCGCGGAGGTTCTCCATGATCTGGGTGTACGGGACGGAGGCGCCCAGGCGCACGCTCTCCTCGCCGACCTCCCACTCGCTCAGCTCGCCGATGCGGTTCAGGTCGAGGAGGTACTCGGGCCGGCGGTGGTCGAAGTTGATCTCGACCATCACATCGGTGCCACCCGCAATCGGCACAGCGGTGGGGTGCTCAGCCTTGGCGGCGAGCGCCTCCTCCCAGCTTGCGGGGCGAAGGAAGTCCATGAGTGGCTCTCTTCATTCGTATCGTGGGTCGTTCTGATCAAGCCAGATCGGGTGCGGCGGCCTCGGCTCGTTCATGAGGTGTTAACAGCGGAGTGGGGTCAGTACACAGCGGCGTCCCCTGCCTGGGTCAGTCACCGAAACCATGAAGGAGTTGGCTGGCCAGCGCGTACATCTTGTAGATTCATATGAACTGAGGTCATCAGTAACCTCTTCGCTCTTCCCTGGAAACATCGAGAACAGCCCTCCGGAACAGTGAGCACAGCCACTGAACCGGTGAGCACAGCTCTCGAAAGCCCAGGACACAGGCCCAGGGGGCCGGGACCACCGATTCTCGGAACCCGCGGGCCGGCTCCGCGGAACCCACGAACCGGCTCCGCGAGGCCCGGGGACCCGCTCGCGGGCCCCACCCCAGATCCATCGTAGATTTCGAGACAAAGAACGGCGGCGACGAGAATGCGGCTGCGCGCACTGCTGGACACCGACGCGCTGGGCCTGCGGCTGCTCGGCGGCGAGGACGAGCTCGACCGCACCGTACGCGGTGTGATGACCACCGACCTCAAGGACCCGAGCCGCTATCTCTCGGGCGGCGAACTGGTGCTCACCGGCCTCGCCTGGCGGCACGACGCCGACGACTCCGAGCCCTTCGTCCGCATCCTCGCGAGCGCCGGGGTCGCGGCCCTCGCCGCGGGCGAGGCGGAGCTCGGCGACATCCCCGACGACCTGGTCGTCGCGTGCGCCCGGCACCGGCTGCCACTGTTCGCCGTGAACGAGTCGGTGGCCTTCGCCACGATCACCGAGCACGTCGTACGCCAGGTGTCGGGCGAGCGCGCCGGGGATCTGGCCGCCGTGGTCGACCGGCACCGGCGGATGATGACGTCGGGCCCGGCGGGCGGCGGCCCCGACGTGGTCCTCGACCTGCTCGGCACCGACCTCGACCTGCGCGCCTGGGTCCTGTCGCCCGCCGGACGGCCCATCGCGGGCTCCAAGGTCGCGGGCGCCGCGCTGCCCGCGGACATCTGCGCCAGGCTGGCCGCCGAGCATCTGGCGGCGGCTCGCACCGGACGCCGGGCACCGCACCGGGTGACGCTGGGCCCGGCGACGTACTCGCTCTTCCCCATCCGCTCGTCGGGCCGTGCCGCGGGCGCTTCCCGGGACGTGCGCGAGACGGTGCTCTCCGACTGGCTGCTCGCGGTCGAGGCCGACGCCGGGGACTGGCCCGAGGAGCGGCTCGACCTGCTCCAGGGCGTCACCCAGCTGATCGCGGTGGAGCGGGACCGGCGGGACGCGTCGCGCACGGTGCGGCGACGGCTCGCGCAGGAGGTGCTGGAGCTGGTCCAGGCGGGAGCGGCGCCCGCCGAGATCGCGGCGCGGCTGCGGGTCGCTGCGCCGGTACTGCTGCCCGGCCTGGGCGCGGCCCCGCACTGGCAGGTCGTGGTGGCGCGCGTCGAGTGGGACGGCGGCGAGATCGAGGGTGGCCCGGTCGCCCAGGCGCTCCTTGAGGAGATCCTCGTGGACCCGCTGTCGCCGGGGCCGGAGCACTCCGACCGGATAGCCGTCGCGCACACGGGTGACGAGGCGGTCGCGCTCGTCCCCCTCCCGGCCGTCCCGGCCGACGAGGACGGACCCGAGCCCGGCCTGCTCGCCGACAGGCTGCTGGCGGCCGTACGGGATCCGCTGTCGGCCGGCCTGAACGACGACGGGCGCCTCACGCTCGGCGTCAGCGCCGCCGTCCACTCGGCCGAGGGGCTGCGCGGCGCCCTGGAGGAGGCCCGGCACGCCCGCCGGGTCGCCGCGGCGCGTCCCGGGCGGGTCTGCGCGGCCGGACACCACGAGCTGGCCTCGCACGTCCTGCTGCTGCCCTTCGTCCCTGACGACGTGCGCCGCGCCTTCACCGCCCGCCTCCTGGACCCCCTGCGCGAGTACGACAGCCGCCACCGCGCGGAGCTGATCCCGACCCTGGAGGCGTTCCTCGACTGCGACGGCTCCTGGACGCGCTGTGCCGCCCGTCTGCACCTCCATGTCAACACGCTGCGCTACCGCGTCGGCCGTATCGAACAGTTGACGAGTCGTGATCTGTCCCGCCTGGAGGACAAGTTGGACTTCTTCCTGGCACTGCGGATGAGCTGACTCCCGAACCCCCGGTGAGCGGTACGCAACCGACGACTTTGTGAAATCCTTCACCCACCCTCTTGGCCGGGCCCGGTGATCCGTGCTGAGATGCAGCCACTCAACAGCTCAATGGTGTGCTCGGGGAGGGCAACGTGGCGCATACCGCCATGTCTGGTTCCGGAACGACTGCAGGGGACGATCCACTCCAGACCGCGGTATGGCGGTTGCGCTCGCGCGCCTGCTGGGCCGACGCGGCGGCGTTGCTCCAGCCGCGCACGGCGGGGCCCGCGCTGCAGAGAGCGTCCCTGCTCGTCGAGCGCTGCCTCTACACCGAGCAGGGCTGGGCCGAGGCGGAGGACGCGCTGCGCACCGCGGAGGCCCTCGCGCAGACCGACGACGAGCGTGGCGCGGCGGCCTGTGAGCGGGGTCAACTCGCCTACGCCGCCACCCTGCTGAGGGTGCGCGACCGGGCCGACGAGGCCCGTGCCGCGCTCGGCCGGGCGGCGGCGCTGCTCGCGCCGGGCGCGCCCGGGCGGGCCCTGCTGGACTTCCGGCGCGGGCTGCTCGCCGAGAATCTCGCCCACTCCCCGCAGGCCGCCCGCGCCGCTTACCGGAGGGCGCACGCCGGCGCGACCGCCCAGAACGATCCGCTCCTGCTGTCCTTCACCTGGCGCCACCTCGCCGGACTCGCGCTGCGCGAAGGGGAGTTGGCGGAGGCCCGGCACGGATTCGCCGAATCCCTCCGGATTCGGGAGGAGTTGGGTTATCTCGTCGGTACGGCCCCGGCGTTGGCGTCGCTGGCCGACGCCGAGGTCGAGCCGGAGGCGACGCGGCTGCGGGCGGAGGCGGGACGGCTGTTCCGGCTGCTCGGGGGCGTACCCACCTGGCTGGCCGACCAGTTGGCCCCCCCGGCGGCGACGGCCTGATCACTCACGGGCGGGCGGAAGCCCCGCCCGCCATGGGCGGGACGGGGCGCCTTCAGGGCGCGCCGGTGAAGTGTTCCCGTACCAGGGCCTGGACGACCGTGAGGTCGTCGGCGATCAACGCTTCCAGCAGCGCGGTGTGTTCGGCCGCGTCGGCGACCAGGTCGGCGCGGCCCCGCGAGACGGGTCCGCCGACGAGCGGCCACTGGGCGCGGCGGTGCAGATCGTCGGCGATGCGCACCAACTGGGCGTTGCCCGCCAGGGCGAGGACCGCGCGGTGGAAGGTGCGGTCGGACTCCGCGTAGGTCGCGCGACAGCCGGAGGACGCGGCCCGCACGGTGGCCTCGGCGAGCGGGCGCAGCTCGGCCCAGCGCGCGGCGGGCACGGTGCGCGCGAGCCGGAGCATGACGGGGACCTCGATCAGGCCCCGGATCTCGGCGAGTTCGGCAAGTTCGCGGGTGCCGCGCTCGATGACGCGGAAGCCCCGGTTGGGGACGACCTCGACGGCTCCTTCGAGGGCGAGCTGCTGCATCGCCTCCCGGACGGGCGTCGCGGACACCCCGAAGCGCTCGCCGAGCGCGGGGGCCGAGTACACCTCGCCGGGGGCGAGTTCACCCGTGACGAGCGCGGTGCGCAGCGCGTCGAGGATCTGCCCGCGCACGGAGGCACGCTGCACGACGGGCCGGGCGGCCTCGGCACGGACGGCCGGGCGGCCGTCTTCGGCATGGACGGGACGGGCACTCCCGGTGCGCACGGCGGAGCGGACATCGTCCGGGCGTACAGCGGAACGGGCGGCGTCCTCGCGTACGGCGGAACGGACATCGTCCGCGCGTACGGCGGAACGGGTCTCCTCGGTGCGTACGGCGGAACGGGTGCCCTCGGTGCGCGGGCGCGGGATCGGCACCTCGCTGTGCGTGTGCTCACCGCGGGCCGAGGCCACGACGGGACCGCCACCCAGTCCGCCGGCTGACTCTGCGCCCGGCCCGGCACCGGGGCCGTCTCCCGCGACGCCCGCGGGCACTCCCCTCGCCCGGCCCACGTCCGCGGCGCCCGCCTGCGGTGGAACCCGGAAGGCGCCCCTGCGGATCTCCGGGTCCCACGCCTCGGCGGAGGGGTGCGCGCTGCGCGGACCGGCCTGCTCCACGGGGTCCTCCTCCGGCTCTGTGGTACTCGGGGTCATGGGTCGGGTTGTTACTCGTCCGTCAAGCACGATAGGCGCACACGGCCTCAGTTCAAACACCCGGAAAGCGGGGTAAGGTAAGGCTAACCTGCTAACGATCGTGAAGCGATGGTTCCGCATGTCCGCTCCCGCCCTGCCCGCCGACGCCGCCCCGGCCGACCCGACCGGCCCCGGCACGGCGGCCGCCGCCGCGTCGCCCGTGGCGGCCGCGTACGCGCGGCTGAGCGAGGTCTTCCCCGGGCTGAGCGTCATGGAACTGGGTGCGGGACAAGAGGCCCCGCGGGGCGGGGGCTGGGCCTCTGCGGCCCGGCTCGCGGAGGGCGGGCCCGACCTCGACGCGTTTCTCGCCTGGGACGACGCCCAGGTGGTCCGGGACTACGGCCGGCCCGCGCGGCCCGATGTCGTGGCCGGCTTCGGACTGCACCGGTACGCCTGGCCGGCCTGCCTGCTGATCACCGTGCCGTGGTTCCTGCTGCGCCGGGTGCCCCGCCTGCCTGTGGAGCACGTCACATACCAGCGCGAGCTCGGCCGGATGGCCGTCCGGGTCACCACGTTCGCCTGTCTGCCGGACGACCCGGCCGCCGGCCTGCCGGGCGCCAGGGTCGTACCGGACGAGGAGGCGCTGCGCGCCGAGGTACGGGCGGCGGTGGCCGAACACCTGGAACCGGTCCTCGGCGGATTCGGGCCGCGGATGCGGCGGCGCGGCAGGGCGCTGTGGGGCATGGCGACCGACGAGATCGTCGAGGGCCTCTGGTACGTCGCCGAGCTGCTCGGCGAGAACGGGCGCGCGCTGCGCGAGCTGGAGCTGCTGCTGCCCGGCTCGACCCGGCCCTACGTCGGCTCGGCCGCCTTCCGCGAACTGACCGGTCCCGGCGGGGAGCCGCTGCCCACCCGCGACCGGGTGAGCTGCTGCCTCTTCTACACCCTGCGCCCCGAGGACACCTGCGTCACCTGCCCGCGCACCTGCGACGCGGACCGGATCACCAAGTTGACGGCCACCACCGCGAGTTGAGGCGTCCGCGGGCGAGCGCCGGTCCGCACGCCCCCTAGGATCGACACCGCTCGGGACCCTCGGGGGCCTCTCACGGGTTACAGGTGATTCACAACTTCCTCACTTGTCGCGGGAACTTTCCGTGGAACCATCCGTATGGGTAGTCTTATTCGTACTCAACTCCCGTCCCTCGCGCGGCAGTTCGAGCAGAAAGTCGCCCTGCGCATCCCCTGGCACTCCCTTGGCGGCCTCTTGCCCCGAAACCCCCTGAGGGCCGACGTGATTGGGCCACTATGGCGGGCGTTACGCCCTATCCCAATGCAAGGGACCCCAGATGAGACTTACCGACATATCGCTGAACTGGCTGCTTCCGGGCGCCGTTCTGCTCCTGGGCCTGCTGGCGGCGGTGGCGGTGCTCGCGCGCGGCAAGCGGTCCGGGGACAGCACGAGCAGCGACGACTCGTGGGAGCGCACCGAGGAGCGCCGCAGGCGTAAGGAGGCCGTCTACGGCACGGCCTCCTATGTTCTGTTGTTCTGCTGTGCCGCGGTCGCGGCGGCACTCTCCTTCCACGGCCTGGTGGGCTTCGGCGAGCAGAACCTCGGCCTCTCCGGAGGCTGGGAGTACCTCGTCCCGTTCGGCCTGGACGGCGCGGCCATGTTCTGCTCCGTCCTCGCCGTGCGCGAGGCCAGCCACGGTGACGCGGCGCTCGGCTCCCGCATACTCGTGTGGACCTTCGCCGGTGCCGCGGCCTGGTTCAACTGGGTGCACGCACCCCGGGGCATGGCCCACGCCGGCGCTCCGCAGTTCTTCGCGGGCATGTCCCTGTCGGCCGCGGTGCTGTTCGACCGGGCACTGAAGCAGACCCGCCGTGCCGCCCTGCGTGAGCAGGGTCTGGTGCCGCGTCCGCTGCCGCAGATCCGTATAGTCCGCTGGCTGCGCGCGCCCCGTGAGACGTACAGCGCCTGGTCGCTGATGCTCCTGGAGAACGTGCGCTCCCTGGACGAGGCCGTGGACGAGGTGCGCGAGGACCGGCGCCAGAAGGAGCAGACCCGACTGCGCCGCCGGAACGAGGAGCGGGTCGAGCGAGCGCACCTCAAGGCGCTCAGCCGTGGTCACCGTGGCTTCCCCGGGCGCGGTGGCGCCCGGGAACTGGAGACCACGACCGTGGAACGGGCGCCCGCCCAGGCCTCCGCGGAGCCTGCCATATCCACCGCGGAGCAGCTGCCCGTGCGCTCGCGGCCCTCCCTCACCCCCGTCCGAAAGAGCACTGAACCGATCACCGTCGACCTCACCACGGAGGACGACACGATGGCCCTGCCGCGGCTCGACTCCCTGGAGCGCAAGCTCAAGGACCTGGAGCAGCAGTTCGGCTGAGTCGGACACGGCTCCGAGCCCGGGCGAACACCGGGTGGCCCGGCCGGAATCTCCGGCCGGGCCCGGACAGGACAATGGCGGCGCGGTGTTCCTACACCGCGCCGCCGTTCAGTTCGAACCACACCGCCTTGCCCACGCCGTGCGCCCGTACGCCCCACGCGTCCGCCAGGGACTGGACGAGGACGAGACCTCTGCCGTGCGTACCGTCGTCGGCGTTCGGTACGCACAGTCTGGGCCTGCGGGCCACGAAGTCCCGGACCTCCACGCGCAGTCCGCGCGGTCCGACGGTCGCCGTCAGCAGGGCGTCGTCGTCGGTGTGGATCAGTGCGTTCGTGACGAGCTCGCTGGTCAGCAGCTCGGCTATCTCGGAACTTTCCGGCTTCCCCCAGTGCCGTAACAGCTCCCTCAGCGCCTTGCGCACCTCGGGCACCGCCCGCAGATCCGCCTTGCCCAGCCGGCGCCGGAGCTGCGCGCCGTCCGGCTGGTCCATCGCCCCGTCGGACGCCTCGTCCATGGGATCGGTGGAGGAGGCCCCTCTGGTCATGGGACCACCTCCTCGTGCCTGCCTCTTCATGACCCCCGCCTGCGTGCCGATGTCGGTTCCCCCCTGCTCGAACACGTTCACGGGATCCATGCCCCATCGGGAACGTGACAGTCATGTCGAATGGTCAACCACCCGCCGTACGGCCGCGGGTGCGCGACGCTCGCACGGGGAAGTGAAGGATGGGACAGAGCCGTCCGAGCACCGAGGAGCCGCCGTGCACGACGACCGTTCGCTGGTGGAGGCGCGCCTGGAGCGCGCGCTGGGGCAGTGCCTGCGCCCGGCGCAGTACACGGAACGGGTGCCGCTGGCGCTGTCCGTGTGGCATGTGCCGGGCGAGCCGGTGCCCGTCGACCAGGCGCTCCAGGCCTTCTACGAGCCGTTCACGACCGGCACGGTCTGGGGAAAGCCCTGGTCGACGAGTTGGTTCCGCATCGAGGGCCGGGTGCCCGAGGAGTGGGCGGGCCGCCCCGTCGAGGTCGTGATCGACCCCGGGTTCACGGGGGACGGACCCGGTTTCCAGGCGGAGGGGCTGCTCTACGACGCTGCCGGCATCCCTCTCAAGGGCATCCACCCGCGCAACCGCCACCTGACCGTCGGGGCACCGGCGCGAGGAGGCGAGGAGGTGCGTCTGCTGCTGGAGGCGGCGGCCAACCCCGCCGTCCTGCACGGCTTCGAGCCCACGCGTCTGGGAGACGTACTGACCGCGGGCGATCGGCCGATCTACCGATTCGCGGCTGCCGATCTCGCCGTACTCGACGAGGACGTGTGGCATCTCGTCCTCGACGTCGAGGTTCTCTCGGAGCTGATGTACGAACTGGATCCGGAGCGGCCGCGGCGGCACGAGATCCTGCGCGCGCTGGAGAACATGCTCGACGCCCTCGATCTGCACGACGTCTCCGGCACGGCGGCGGCGGCCCGCTCCGAGCTGGCCGAGGTCCTGTCGCGGCCCGCGTCGGCGAGCGCGCACCGCGTCTCGGCGGCCGGGCACGCGCACATCGACTCGGCGTGGCTGTGGCCGCTGCGCGAGACGGTCCGCAAGGCCTCCCGGACCTTCGCCAACGTCACGGCGCTGGCCCTCGACTACCCGGAACTGGTCTTCGCCTGCTCGCAGGCCCAGCAGTACGCCTGGGTCAAGGAGCACCAGCCGCACATCTGGGAGCGCATCAAGAAGGCGGTGGAGGAGGGCAATTGGGCTCCGGTGGGTTCGATGTGGGTGGAGTCCGACGCCAATATGCCCGGCGGTGAGGCGCTGGCCCGGCAGATCGTGCACGGCAAGCGGTTCTTCCAGGAGGAGCTGGGCGTCGAGACCGAGGAGATCTGGCTGCCGGACTCCTTCGGCTACACGGCCGCCTTCCCGCAGTTGGCGAAGCTCGCCGGCGTCCGCTGGTTCCTCACCCAGAAGCTGAGCTGGAACCAGTCCAACAAGATGCCCCACCACACCTTCTGGTGGGAGGGCATCGACGGCACCCGGGTCTTCACCCACTTCCCGCCCGTGGACACCTACAACTCCCAGTTCCACGGGCGCGAACTCGCCCACGCGGAACGCAACTTCGCGGAGAAGGGCCGGGCCACCCGCTCACTCGTCCCGTTCGGCTGGGGCGACGGCGGGGGCGGCCCGACCCGCGAAATGCTGGAGAGGGCCCGGCGGTTGCGGTCCCTGGAGGGCTCACCGCGTGTCGAGATCGAGAATCCGTCGGCGTTCTTCGCCGCCGCCGAGGAGGAGTACGGAGTCCACGCGCCGGTGTGGTCGGGCGAGCTGTACCTGGAGCTGCACCGGGCCACGTACACCACGCAGGCCAAGACCAAGCAGGGCAACCGGCGCTCGGAACACGCCCTGCGCGAGGCCGAGTTGTGGTGCTCCACGGCCGCCGTGCGCGATCCGTCGTACGCCTATCCCCACGACGCCCTCGACCGGCTCTGGAAGACGGTGCTGCTGCACCAGTTCCACGACATCCTGCCCGGCTCGTCGATCGCCTGGGTGCACCGGGAGGCACGGGAGACATACGCGCGGGTGCTCGCGGAGCTGGAGGAGATCACCGCGGACGCGGTACGCGCCCTGGGGCCCGGCACCTCGCCCGCGGTGCTGAACGCCTCCCCGTACGAGCGGACCGAAGTGGTCGGGGACGGGCTGGTGACGGTGCCGGGGCTGGGCGGCGCGGCCGTACGGGCCGGGGCCGGACCCACCGTGCGGGCCGAACAGGCCGACGGCACCGTCGTGCTGGAGAACGACCGGCTCCGGGTGCGGATCGACCGCGACGGGCTGCTCACCTCCGTACGGGATCTCACGCACGGACGGGAGGTGCTCTGCGGTCCCGGCAATCTGCTCCAGCTGCATCCCGACCACCCCAACGCCTGGGACGCCTGGGACATCGACCGGCACTACCGGCGCACGCACACGGACCTGACGGCCGCGGAGTCGGTGGAGCTGGTGGAGAGCGGGCCGCTGCGGTCGACCGTACGCGTCACCCGGGTCTTCGGCTCCTCCCGGATCGTCCAGGAGATCCGGCTGACGGCCGTGAGCAGCCGGCTGGACATCGTGACCGAGGTCGACTGGCGGGAGTCGGAGAAGGTCCTCAAGGCGGCCTTCCCGCTCGACGTCCAGGCCGAACGGTCCGCCGCCGAGATCCAGTTCGGGCACGTCCACCGTCCCACCCATGTCAACACCGGCTGGGACGCGGCACGTTTCGAGATCTGCGCCCACCGCTGGCTGCGGGTCGCGGAGGAGTCGTACGGCGTCGCGGTCCTCAACGACTCGACGTACGGACATGATGTGACCCGCACACCGCACGCCGAGGGCCTCGGCACCACCGTACGGCTGACCCTGCTGCGCGCCCCGCACAGCCCGGACCCGGAGACCGATCTCGGTACGCACCGGTTCACGTACGCGCTGCTGCCGGGGGCGGGCGTCGGGGACGCCGTGGCGGAGGGGCTCGCGCTCAATCTGCCGCTGCGGCAGACCGCGGTACCGGCGCTCGAACCACTGGTGAGCGTCGACGACCCAGCCGTCACCGTCGAGTCGGTCAAGCTCGCGGAGGACCGCAGCGGCGATGTGGTGGTGCGGTTGTACGAGTCCAGGGGCGGGCGGGCCCGCGCGAAGGTGACCGCCGGCTTCCCGGTCTCCCGGGCCGAGGTGACCGATCTGCTGGAACGGCCGCTCCGCGAAGCCCCGTCGGAGATCGAACTGCGGCCGTTCCAGATCCTCACCCTGCGACTGCGGCCTGCCCGCTAGGGCGGCCGGGGGCCCCGAGGGCCGGGCGCGACGGACAGCGTCCCGTGCGCAACGGTGGAACCGTCTCACGTCTTTCCGACCTCTCTTTACGGGAAGTGCCTGGGGTGCCGTCCTGGGACGCGAGGTGGGGAGAATCGGTGTCATCCCAGGACGACGTGGAGGAGTTCGCGGCGCTGCTGCGGCGTCTGAAGGCACGCACGGACCGCAGTTACGCCGCACTCGCGCGCCGGCTGAACATGAACGCCTCGACGCTGCACCGGTATTGCGCGGGGGAGGCGGTGCCGCTCGACTTCGCGCCCGTGGAGCGGTTCGCCGCGATGTGCGGGGCGAGTCCCGCCGAACGGGTCGAGCTGCACCGGCGGTGGATCCTGGCGGTGGCGGCACGACAGCGGTCCCGGACGACGACGGAGGCCGGGTCCGTACCGGGAGTCACCGAAACCCCGTCGGCGGGGGCGGACCCCACGACCGATGGAGCGGCCGAACCGGCGTCCGAGGCGGCGGCCGCCTCGGCGACGGCTGTCGGCTGCGACTCGGCGACGGCTGCCGACTCCGCGCCGGAGATGGCCACAGGCTCCGTCTCCGTGACGGCCACCGACCCGGTGCTGGAAGTGGCCGCCGATTCAGCTTCGGCCACAGCCGCCGACTCCGCCTCGGAGATGGCCACAGGCTTCGTGCCCGCGGTAGCGTCCGACCTCTCGCCCGGCCGCCGGGCGACCCCTGCGGAAAGCCTCCCCGACTCGTCACCCGAGCTTGACGCGGCGGCGTGCCCCACGCCGCGAAAGCCCTGGTACAGGCGCCGCATCACGGTCACCGCAGCTGTCGTGACCGCGCTGATCGCCACCCTGGGCAGCCTGTCCGCCCTGCCGTCCGGGCACTCCTCGGCCACCGGCGACGACCGGGCGTCCGGCACGAAGACCACGAGGACGGCAGGGTCGCGGAGCGGCTCCGCGGCGCCGTCGGCGCCCCCCTCCACCACGCGCGGCCGGCCGTCCGGCACGCCGTCCCCGAAGGCATCCGACAAGCGAGACGCCTCGCCGGGCTCTTCCGCGAGCCCCTCCCCCATGGCCGGCTCCGCCGTCACCCCCCTCACCTGGACCGCGAACTCGCATCGCTGGGCGACCGGCTGCTTTCACGACTACGTCATCGACAAAGCACCCGAGGAGGTGCCACCGCCCCCGGCCCCGCAGGACGCATCCCCATGGGCGAGGACACAGAACGCGGTGCACGGCGGCCAGACTCTTGTGGACATCACCGTGCAGGGGCGGACGGACGCGGCTGTCGTCCTGGAGGCGCTGCGGGTCCGCGTCGTCGGACACTCGGACCCGGTGAAGGGCAGGGTGTACTCCACGGGTCAGGGCTGCGGCGCCGACATGGCCCCCCACTCGTTCGCCGTCGATCTCGACATGGACCGGCCCATCGCCCGCGCCGTCCCGGGCAATGACGGCGGAACGATCACTCCGCCGCTGCAGATGCCCTACCGGGTCTCCGTGAAGGATCCCGAGGTGCTGATGATCGACGCCCGGACCGGCGGCTGCGACTGCCGTTGGTATCTGGAGCTCGAATGGTCCTCGCAGGGCCGCACCGGCACCGAGCGCATCGACGACCACGGCGTCCCGTTCCGCACCAGCGGCACCAAGGGCCTGCCGCACTACTGGTACGCGGACCGCGGCTGGACCCTCCTCCCGGACTGAGGGGTCCACCGGCAGCGGCGGCTCATTCCACGCAGGAGCCGTCGAGCAGACTCACGGGAGAGCATTCACCCTCAACTCATTGCAACGATCAGACTTCGAGCCTGTTGCGTTAGACGCAGGACCATTGCAACAATTTCCCGGCATTCACCTGCAATGACAGCCGTCATGCGCAACGAGTCCGTTGCCAGATCCATGAATGCAACGTAGCTTTTCCATCATCAGAAACAGCGGGCCGACGGAGCGCCCCTGCCGATGAAGGAGATCTCGATGCAGAAGTTCGACACTCCCACCACCGTCTCGGCCGTCCTCGACATCCCCGCGGGACGCATCCGGTTCATCGCCGCCGACCGGGCCGACACCACCGTCGAGGTCCTGCCCGCGGACGCCTCGAAGAGCCGCGACGTGAAGGCGGCGGAGCAGACCACGGTCGCCTACCGCGACGGCGTCCTGAGTATCGAGGCCCCGGAGGCGAAGAACCGGATCCTCGGCGCTTCCGGGTCGCTCGAGGTGACGGTCCAGCTTCCCGCCGGCTCCCGCATCGAGGCGAAGGCGGCCGCCGCCGACCTCCGGGGCGTCGGACGGCTCGGCGACGTCGCCTTCGAGGGCGCGCAGGGCTCGGTCAAGCTCGACGAGGCCGACAGCGCCCGCCTCACCCTCCTCGCCGGCGACATCTCGGTCGGCCGTCTGGGCGGCCCCGCGCAGATCAGCACCCAGAAGGGCGACATCCGGATCGCCGAGGCCGTGCGCGGCACGGTCGTGCTGCGCACCGAGCACGGAGAGCTCTCGATCGGCGCCGCCCGTGGAGTCTCCGCCTCCCTGGACGCCGGCACCACCTACGGCCGGATCAGCAACACGCTCAAGAACACCGAAGGCGCCGCCGCCGGCCTGAACATCCACGCCTCCACCGCCTACGGCGACATCACAGCCCGCAGCCTGTAGCCACGGGCCCGGCGAGGCTCTCAGGGATCGGGGGCCCCTCAGGGACGGGGCACGTTGCGCAGGTTGGAGCGGGCCATCTGCAGCATCCGGCCGACGCCGCCGTCCAGCACGATCTTCGACGCCGAGAGCGCGAAACCCGTCACCATCTCCGCGCTGATCTTCGGCGGGATGGAGAGCGCGTTCGGGTCGGTGACGATGTCGACGAGAGCCGGGCCCTTGTGGCGGAAGGCGTCCTTGAGGGCGCCGGCGAGCTCCTTGGGCTTCTCGACCCGGACGCCGTACGCCCCGCACGCACGGGCCACCGCCGCGAAGTCCGGATTCTTGTTGGCGGTGCCGTAGGAGGGCAGCCCGGCGACGAGCATCTCCAACTCGACCATACCGAGGGAGGAGTTGTTGAAGAGAACGACCTTCACCGGCAGGTCGTGCTGAACGAGGGTGAGGAAGTCGCCCATCAGCATGGAGAATCCACCGTCGCCGGACATCGACACGACCTGCCGCCTCCGGTCTGTGAACTGGGCGCCGATCGCCATCGGCAGCGCGTTCGCCATCGACCCGTGCGAGAACGAACCGATCACGCGGCGACTGCCGTTGGGCGAGATGTAGCGGGCCGCCCAGACATTGCACATCCCGGTGTCGACCGTGAACACCGCGTCCTCGTCGGCGAGTTCGTCGAGCACGGAGGCGACGTACTCGGGATGGATCGGGACGTGCCTGTCGACCTTGCGGGTGTAGGCCTTGACGACACCTTCGAGGGCGTCCGCGTGCTTCTTCAGCATCTTGTCGAGGAAGCGCCTGTTGCCCTTGGGCCGCACCCGCGGGATCAGACAGCGCAGGGTCTCCTTCACATCGCCCCACACCGCCAGGTCCAGCTTCGACCGCCGCCCCAGGTGCTCGGGCCGCACATCGACCTGGACGATCTTGACGTCGTCGGGGAGGAAGGCGTTGTACGGGAAGTCGGTGCCCAGCAGGATGAGGAGATCGCACTCATGGGTCGCCTCGTAGGCCGCGCCGTACCCGAGGAGCCCGCTCATCCCAACATCGAATGGATTGTCGTACTGAATCCATTCCTTGCCGCGCAGCGCGTGCCCGACCGGGGACTTGATCTTCTCGGCGAACTGCATGACCTCCGCGTGCGCGCCCGCCGTGCCGGCGCCGCAGAACAGCGTGACCTTCTCCGCCTCGTCGATCATCGCGACGAGCTGGTCGATCTCGGTGTCGCCGGGCCGGACGCTGGGCCGGGAGGTGACGAGGGCGGTCTCGATCGTCTTGTCCGGGGCGGGCTCGGAGGCGATGTCGCCGGGCAGCGAGACCACGCTGACACCGGACTGGCCCACCGCGTGCTGGATGGCGGTCTGGAGCAGCCGCGGCATCTGCTTGGGGTTGGAGATGAGTTCGCTGTAGTGACTGCACTCGCGGAAGAGCTGGTCGGGATGGGTCTCCTGGAAGTAGCCGAGGCCGATCTCGCTGGAGGGGATCTGCGAGGCGAGGGCCAGCACCGGGGCCATGGAGCGGTGCGCGTCGTACAGGCCGTTGATGAGGTGGAGGTTGCCCGGACCGCAGGAACCGGCGCAGGCCGCGAGTCTCCCGGTGATCTGGGCCTCGGCGCCCGCGGCGAAGGCGGCGGTCTCCTCGTGACGGACGTGGATCCAGTCGATGGCCGCGTTGCGCCGGATCGCGTCCACGACCGGGTTGAGGCTGTCGCCCACGACTCCGTACAGCCGCTTGACGCCCGCGCGGACGAGGATGTCGACGAACTGCTCGGCGACGTTCTGCTTGGCCATGGCGCACGCACCTCTTCGTGATCCTCGAAGCCCTCGGGTGTCTCGGGTCCCCCTCGTTCCCCCGGTTCCGCTGGTCCATCCCTGGGTTCCATGAATTCACACCGGGCGCTGTTACGCCTCCCAAACGGCGGCGGCCGTCCTGTCGTCCGCGTACCCCTTGACCCGTACCAGACTGTCCGCGAGGAACGCTGCGAGGCCGGGCGGCTCCGCCGTCGACCACCGTGTCGTCAGGTACTCGGCCAGCTCGGGTTCACCGCGCAGCGGCTCCGCCAGGCCGCCCGTACACAGCAGGAGCGTGTCACCCGGGCGGGCGACGGAGGCCCGGAAACGGAAGGGGGCGTGCGGCGGGCGGGCGGCGGGTTCGTACGGGCTCGGGGGCGTCGTGATGCCCAGGTCCATGGTGAGCCGGTCACCCTCGGGGGTCTCGTGGGGCAGCGATCCGAAGCCGACCACGGGCTCGCCCGTCGTGTCGGCGACCCGCGGTTCGATGTCCTGCCACTCGCCGTCCCGCAGCCGGAACAGACCGCCCGCGCCGACGCCGAAGAAGACCCGGGTACGGCACTCCGGATCGGCGGGCAGCAGCAGACAGCGCAGGCCGGCGGTGTACTCCTCGGGCTCGACGCCCTGCTCCGCCGCGCTCGCCCGGAGTTTGCCGAGGCTGCGGTCGGTGAGCCGGTGCAGGCCCGACTTGAGTTCGCCGCGCCGGGCGGCCCGGATGTCGTCGGCCAGCCGCGCGTGGCTGCGCCCGACGGCTCGCCCGATCCACTGGCACGCCTCCGCCGCGGCCCGGTGCGCGCCCGGTGTGGCCCGGGCACCGGTCGCCATCGCCACCAGCACGAGCGCCTGCTCGCCCGTCCCGAACCGCGCGGTGAGCAGCGCGTCCCGGCGCGGCTCGCCCCGGAACCGCGCGGAGTCCCCGCGCACGGACACGGCCCGCAGGGTGCTCGTCCCGTACCGCGCGCCGTCCAGCACGGTGTCGGGGACCAGGTCGTCGAGTTCGTCCGGCTCGGCGGGCGGCAGCGCGGTGGGTTCGGGGTCGTAGGTGGGCGGGCCGGAGCCGACATGGCCGACGGGGGGCGGCTGCTCGACGACGGAGAGGACGGTCTCCCGGGGCGTTCCGGGAGGCGGGTCCTCGGGGTCCGAGTCGGGGGGCGGTGGCCGGAAGCCGCCGGTGGTGCTGGGCAGCGCGGGGCCGGGGGGCGCCGTGCCCGGGGGCACGACGGGAGCCGAAGCGGGTTTCGGCGGCACGTCCGAGGGCGCCCTCGACGCGGGTACCTGGGCAGCGCGCGGCTCCGAGGACGTATCGCTCGGGGTGTCCCGGGACGCACCCGGGCCGGGTTCCTGCGCGGTGAACCCCGGCGGTTTCGGGCCGGGCGGGAAGGGCGCGGGAGCGGCCGGGTCCGGGGCCTGCTCGGGGGGAGCGGGTTCCCAGGGGGCGGGCTGCCGTACGGGTCCGTCGCGCCTCGGCGGGCCCTCGTCGGAACCGGGAGCCTGCGCCGGGCCACGCTCCCACCGGCCGGGCCGCGCCGCCGCCTCACCGCGCGGGGTCGCACCGGGCCAGGCCACGGACGCCGAGGTGTCACCGCGCTGTCCCGATACGGCGGGAGGCTGCCTCGGCAGGAGGGGAGGCTGCTTCCCCGCCTCGGGGGAAGGCGGTTCCGGCGCGGCGGGAGGCCGCTGCGGGTGCGTCGGACCGTCGAACCCGAGCGCGTCGGACCGCCGGACGGCCCCGCACCCCGGGTCGGAACCGGGGCGCGGGTCGGAACCGGGTCCCGGTTCCGACCCGGGGCGCGGCACGGACCTCGGATCCGGCGCGGACGTCGGTCCCGGCGCGGAGCGCGCATCCGGCACGGACCCCGGTTCCGATCCGGACTCCGGGCCCGGATCGAGCCCACCTCTCACCGTCCCGGCCGCCGACGCGAACCGGTCGTCCAGGGAATCGGCCACGGCCGCGGGCCCCGTGTCCTCGGTGGAGTCGTCGTACAACTGGCCCCACCAGTCGTCCTCGTGACCGGTGGGCTTCTCCCCCTGCTGGCTCATGCCCCCAATTGTCCACCGAGACCGGCGGTTGAAAACGGGGCATCCGGAAAACCGGCCACGCCGCAGGCCGTCGAACGGCGTGTCGAGCGAACTGTCGAACAGAAATACGCACAACAAAGTACGAACGCATGACCGCCGGGCGGTCCCACCCCCCACGGGAAGACCGCCCGGCGGCGTCTGGGTGACCGGGGCCTGGCGCACGTCGTAGGCCCGAATCACGGTCTGGATGACCGAATCGCCGTTGGCGTCGGTCGGCCCAAGCAGGGCATTACGGACGGTGGTTGATGCTGCGGTGGCGTGAGCTTGTCAGAGGGGCGGGGGGTACGGCGATGATGTGCCGAGGCGGGTTTGCGCCGTGGCCGCTTTCCGCCACGGCGCGTCCGACCGGCCGGAACGCATCTTCGGGAGGGACATCGCCGCATGCTGGGAGCGATAGGTCTGGACGAGACCCACGAGTCGGCGTACCGGGCGCTGGTGTCCGTGGGCGCCGCCGACGTGCCCGATCTCGCGCGTCGACTCACGCTCGGCGAGTACGACACGGAGCGCGCCCTGCGCCGGCTGGAGCGGCACGGCCTGGCCGCGCAGTCGTCGGCGCGGCCAGGGCGCTGGGTCGCCGCGCCGCCGGGGGTCGCCCTCGGCGCGCTGCTCACCCAGCAGCGGCACGAGCTGGAGAAGGCGGAGCTGGCGGCCGCGCTGCTGGCCGAGGAGTACCGGGCCTCGGCCGCCGAGCCGGCCGTGCACGACCTGGTCGAGGTGGTGATCGGCGCGGCGGCGGTCTCCCAGCGGTTCCTCCAGCTTCAGCTCGGCGCGACCGAGGAGGTGTGCGCGCTGGTCACGGGGAACCCGATGGTGGTCTCCGGCGCGGACAACGACGCCGAGGCGCAGGCCGCGGACCGGGGTGTCGGTTACCGCGTGGTCGTCGAGCGGTCCGTTCTCGACCTGCCCAACGGCATCACCGAGCTGTCCGCCGCACTCGGCCGCGACGAGCAGGTGCGGGTCGTGGACCAGGTGCCGACCAAGCTGGTGATCGCCGACCGGACGCTCGCGATGGTGCCGCTCACCTCGCACACCGCGGAGCCGGCCGCGCTGGTCGTGCACGCGAGCGGACTCCTGGAGCTGCTGTCGGGGCTGTTCCAGTCGGTGTGGCGGGACGCGCTGCCGCTGCGGCTGGGCAGCCGGGGCGTGCTGGAGCAGGAACCGGACGGCCCGGACGGCACCGACCTGGAGATCCTCTCCCTCCTCCTCGCGGGGCTGACCGACGCGAGCGTCGCCAAACAGCTCGACCTGGGCCTCAGGACGGTGCAGCGCCGGGTCAAGCGGCTGATGGAGCTCACCGGCGTGACGACCAGGCTGCAACTGGGCTGGCACGCGTACGAGCGCGGCTGGGTGGCGCGGGACTGACCTGCGGTTTCCCGCCCACTCGGGCAGGCTGGGCAGATGGGAGTGTGGGAGCTCCTGCTGGTCGGCGTGGTGATTCTGCTCGGCCTGGCCGGAGTACTGGTGCCCGGTTTGCCGGGGTCGTGGCTCGTCTGGGCCGCGATCCTGTGGTGGGCGCTGAGCGACCCCCAGGCCCTCTCCTGGGCCGTCCTCGTCGGTGCGACCGGGGTCCTGCTGCTCGCCCAGGCCGTCCGCTGGATGCTGCCGCCGCGACGGCTGCGCGAGAGCGGCGCGACCACCCGAATGGCGGTGTACGCCGGTGCCGGGGCGTTCCTCGGCTTCTTCCTGGTGCCGGTGGTCGGAGCCATACCCGGTTTCATCGGCGGGATCTACCTCAGCGAGCGGCTGCGCCTCGGCGGGCAGGGGCAGGCGAAGGCCTCGGTGCGGACCGCGATGCGGGCGGGCGGCTGGAGCGTGCTGACGGAACTCTTCGCCTGCCTGTTGATCATGGGCGCCTGGCTGGGCGCGGTGATCTGGGGCTGAGCCGGAGGAGGAGGGGGAGGAGGGGGGCGAGCGACGCGTGTCATTGGCTGCATGTCTGAGGGTGTGCCCTCGGCGGCAGCGGGCGCGTGCCGGGCGGGAGCACACCCGGCCCCTCGCCGTCCTGTCCTCGGCCTCCGCTTCAGTCTCCGCGTCCTCAGCCGCATTCTCTGCGTCCTCCGCCTCGTCCTCCGCCTCGGCCTCCGCCTCCTCGCCACCGCCCAGAGCTAGCGCGCGGCCGTCGTCGGGACGAGGGAGTTCAGGTCGATCGTGTCCGCCAGTGCCCGCATGCCGGCGTCGTTGAAGTGCAGGTGGTCGCCGGGGTCGTAGGCGGGGAGGATGCGGCTCGGGCGGGCCGGGTCGCGGACGGTGGCGTCGAAGTCGGCGACCCTGTCGAAGATCCGGTGCGTGCGGATGGCGGTGTTGACCGCCTTCCGCACGGCTTCCCGGGCCGCGGTGTACGCGCCGTGACCGCCGTACGGGGTGATCGTGGCGCCGACGACCCGGATGCCGCGGGCGTGCGCGCGGCGGACGACCAGCCGGTAGGCGTTCTCCAGAGCGCCGGGGTCCGTCTGCTCCGGTGACCCCTTGATGTCGTTGATGCCCTCCAGCACGATCAGCGTGCGGACACCGGCGCGGGAGAAGACGTCGGCGTCCAGGCGGGCCAGAGCGCTCGGGCCCCGGCCGTCGAGCAGGACACGGTTCCCGGAGATCCCCGCGTTGAGGACGCCGGGCCTGCGGTCGGCGGGAAGCCCGCGCAGCCGGGCGGCGAGCCGGTCGGGCCAGCGGTGGTTGGCGCTGAACGAGGAGCCGGTGCCGTCGGTGATGGAGTCGCCGAGCGCGACCACACTGCCCGCCGCGGAGGAGCCGAGTACGTCGACGCCGGTCACGTAGTACCAGTTGCCGATGGCGGTGGTGTAGGCGGCGCCGCTCTCCTCGGCGGTCCGATCGCCCTGGGGGGCGATGAAGTTGGCCTGGAGCGCGGAGCGGTGGTACGTCGCCGGGCCGGAGTCCGCCGGGGTGTGCACCGAGACCAGGAGGTTGGCGTCGGCGGGGACCGGCAGGACGACGGGGTCGCTGACCAGGTCCCGGCCGACGGGGACGGTGACCGACCTGGCGCCGGCGAAGGTGACCGCGCGCACGGAGCCCGCGACGGCCCGGGGAGTCTCCGGCTCGCCCGGCGGCTGCAACGCCAGTGTCACGGAACCGAGTTGGAGCGGTCTCGTGCCGAGCCGGTTGGAGAGCCGGACGCGAGCGGCCCGGCCGCCGACACTGGTGTGCACGACGTTGCGGATCGAGGCGCCGGGCAGCGCGGGCACGGTACCGGAGGCCGCGGCCTCCCAGGTCCCCGTCCACGTACGGACCGGTTTCGGGGCGGTCCGGCCGGGCGCGGACCACGCCTCGGCGACCATGCTCGGCGAGGTGAGGAGCAGTGCGGTCACCAGGGTGACGAGTAAGCGCCGGAGTGTGCTCACGCGAGTCATGGGGCCATC
Source organism: Streptomyces sp. NPDC002935 (assembly GCF_040611295.1). NCBI lineage: Bacteria > Bacillati > Actinomycetota > Actinomycetes > Kitasatosporales > Streptomycetaceae > Streptomyces > Streptomyces sp. NPDC002935. The sequence continues at coordinate 431,291 of NZ_JBEXNW010000001.1, read as the reverse complement.
GCTTCCCCGAGCGTGGGACCCCGCAACCACCGTCACACCATCGGACGCGACCGGCCGGCAGTCCGCGCGAGGTCCCTGTGCCGACCCGAGCGCGGTTCCGTCGCAGGTCCCCTCCTCCCCTGGTCCTAGGTCCGGAACCCGATGCGCCGCGGGCGGCGAGGTGTTTGGCTGCTGTCATGACCGAATTCAGCGAAGCCGAGCGCGCGTACCTGAGGTCGCAGCGGCTGGGACGGCTGGCCACCGTCGATCCCCTCGGGCAGCCCCAGGCCAACCCCGTCGGCTTCTTCCCTCAGGAGGACGGGACGATCCTGATCGGCGGCTACGCGATGGGCACCACGAAGAAGTGGCGCAACCTGCGGAAGAACCCGAAGGTCGCCCTGGTCGTCGACGACATCGTCAGCCTCAAGCCGTGGAAGGTCAGAGGCATCGACATCCGCGGAGAGGCCGAACTCCTCACCGGTGCGCACGACCTGGGGCCGCACTTCAGCGAGGAACTGATCCGGATCCATCCGAGGCGGATCCACAGTTGGGGCCTTGAGGACTGAATGGCCCCGCCGATCGGGCCGGTTGGCGGGTGGGTCGCCCGACGCGGTTCACGGAGAGGACGGTTGAAGATCGTGTGGCGTGCCGGCCTTGGTAGGGTCGCGCTCCATGACCGCCTCGGAACCCACCATTCTGGCCACCTCGGGTGGTCACCGTGTCGGAGACCGCACGAGGGTGACGTTCGACGCCCTCGTCCACCACGCCGTGGACCTGGCCGGTGTCCAGGGGCGCCGCCCGCGCGTCATGTACGTCGGAACGGCGATCGGCGACGCCGAGCACTTCACCACGCGCATGAGCGAGGCGGCGCGCGTGGCGGGATTCGATCTGACTCCCCTTCACCTCTTCCCGATGCCGAACCTCCAGGACATCGAGGGCGCGGTGCTCGCGCAGGACGTCGTCTGGGTGATGGGCGGCTCGGCGGCGAACCTGCTCGCTGTCTGGCGGGTCCACGGGCTCGACACGGTCTTCCGCCGGGCGTGGGAGGCCGGGGTCGTGCTCAGCGGGGTGAGCGCCGGTTCGCTCTGCTGGTTCCGGGGCGGCACGACGGACTCCTTCGGCCCCGAACTGCGCCCGCTCACCGACGGGCTCGGCTATCTGCCGTTCGGCAACGGCGTCCACTACGACAGCGACCCGGGCCGCCGCCCCCTCGTGCACCGCCTCGTGGCCGACGGCACCCTGCCCGTCACCCACTGCACCGACGACGGCGTGGGCCTGGTCTACCGCGGCACCGAACTCGTCGAGGCGGTCACGGAGATACCGGGCAAGGGCGCGTACGTCGTCCGGCGCGAAGGGAGCACGGCGGTGGAGGAACGGATCGAGCCCCGCCTGCTCCCGTCGCCGCAGCCGCAGCCGCAGCCGCAGCCCCAGAACTGAGCGGGTCCGGCCTCGAAATCGGCTGTCGCCCCGCCGAACGCCAGTGCCACGATGCCGACCTCGGGCCGTACCGGCTGCGGCTGCCCGACACCCGGTGAAACCGCCGCCCGGCTCGGGCCGTTTGGCTACAACTCCCCCGCCACTCTCAGATGTCGGACGGCGTACGAGCGCCACGGGCGCCAGCCGCCCGGGATGTCCGCGCCGGGCGGTGCCACGTCCGGGTCGCCGAGGGCCCGGTTGCGGATGACGGCGGCGGTGCCCTCGTCCATGCCGGGCAGCGCGAGCAGCGCCTCCTGCGCCTCGTCGCGGTCGGCGCCCGGGTCGAGACGCAGGGCGCCGTCGGCGAGGGCGGCGGTCAGGGTACCGAGGGGACCGTCCGGCTCCGCCTCAGCGAGCACGGCGGCCTCGGGGAAGAGATGCGTGAGCGTGTCGCACGGGGCGTCCAGCGCCTTCCCGTACCGCAGAACCAGCCGCTCGGCCTCCGCCTCCCCCACCAGCGCGCGCACCGCCAGCTCGTGCGGATCGGCGGCGCCCGGCGACCGCAGGCCGGGGCGCGCGGCGACCAGGGGACCCAGCCGTGGGTCGGCTCCCAGCCGCTCGTCGACGGCGTACGGATCGGCGTCGAGGTCGAACAGCCGCCGCAGCCGCTGTACGCCGGTGGTGAGGTCCCGGAGATCGGTGAGGTGCAGCCGGGCGTCGAGCCAGCCGCCGGGGTGGGCGGCGTCGGTGGGGCCCGGTGCTCCCGCGGGGCGGCCCGTCCCGCGGGCACCGGTGCGGCCCGTGCCTGTGCCCGGCCGCTCGTCGACGGCCACGATTCCCGTGCCGTACGGCAGCCTGAGCGTGCGCCGGTACGTACGGCGGCCACGGCATCCGCCGACGGTCTCGATGCCCGGGACGGCCTCGGCGGCCAGCAGGTCGAAGACGGCGGTGGACTGGTAGGGGCCCCGGAAGGCGAGCCGGAGCGGGACGCCCGCGGTGGGGGTGGCCGCGCGCCGGGCGGCCGGTCCGGTGCGCGGCGCCGCGGCGCGCAGTTCGCTCGGTGTCAACGCGTAGACCGTGCGGATCGTGTCGTTGAACTGGCGCACGCTGGCGAACCCTGCCGCGAACGCGATCTGGGTGATGGGGAGTTCGGTGGTCTGGAGCAGGATCCGCGCGGTGTGTGCCCGCTGGGCCCTGGCCAGCGCGACCGGGCCCGCGCCGACCTCCGCCGTGAGCTGCCGCTGGACCTGGCGGGCGCTGTAGCCGAGGCGCGTGGCGAGGCCTGCGACGCCCTCGCGGTCCACCACGCCGTCACCGATCAGGCGCATGGCCCGGCCGACGACGTCGGCCCGTACGTTCCAGGCCGCGGAGCCCGGCACCGCGTCCGGGCGGCATCGGCGGCAGGCGCGGAAGCCCGAGCCCTGCGCGGCGGCGGCCGTCGCGTAGAACCGCACGTTCCGCCGCTTCGGCGTCACCGCGGGGCAGCTGGGCCTGCAGTAGATCCCCGTCGTCCGCACGGCGAAGAAGAACTCCCCGTCGAACCGGGCGTCCCGGCTCCGCACGGCCTCGTACCTGGTTTCCTCGTACCTGGTGTCCTGATCGTCCACCCTTCCAGTGTGGCCCGGCCCGCACCACGGAGCTGGCGGAAATCGGACACGGCGCTACGGCCCGGGCGGTCCGGGGCGCGTCGGCCCGACGGCCCGGCGATCCGGCGATCCGGCGATCCGGCGATCCGGCGATCCGGCGATCCGGGTGGAGGACGCGGGAAATCCGCGTCCTCCACCTCGGCCCGGCTACCAGCGTCCGCGCTTGGCCTCCATGGCGGCGCGGCCCTCCGCCCCCTTGCGCTTCCAGTCCCGGCGGATCTCGGCACGCACGCGTGCGTCCGTCTTGGCGACGATCCGCTGGTTCTCGCGGAGCAGTTTGCGGTAGCTGTCGAGCCGCCGCTCCGGCAGCTCGCCCGAGTCGACGGCTGCCAGCACCGCGCACCCGGGCTCGGCCTCATGGGCGCAGTCCTGGAAGCGGCAGTCCGCGGCGAACTCCTCGATCTCGGAGAACACCTGTCCGACGCCGCTCTCGGCGTCCCAGAGCCCGACTCCGCGCAGCCCCGGGGTGTCGATGAGGACACCGCCGCTCGGCAGCGCGAGGAGGTTGCGGGTGGTCGTGGTGTGCCGCCCCTTGCCGTCCATGTCGCGGGTGGCCCGGACGTCCATGACGTTCTCGCCCAGCAAGGCGTTGGCCAGGGTCGACTTGCCCGCGCCGGACTGCCCGAGCAGGACCGCCGTACCGCCGGCGAGCACCGCTTCGAGGATGTCGAGCCCGGCCCCTGTCGAGGAGCTGACGGTGAGCACGGGAACCCCCGGCGCGGCGGTCTCCACGTCCTGGACGAGGTGCCCGAGGGTCGCCGCCTCCGGAACCAGGTCGGCCTTGGTGAGGACGACCACGGGCTGTGCGCCGGACTCCCAGGCCAGTGCGAGGAAGCGTTCGATGCGGCCGAGGTCGAGTTCCACGGCGAGCGACACGGCGATCACCGCGTGGTCGACGTTGGCGGCGAGGATCTGCCCCTCGGACCGCTTGGAGGAGGTGGAGCGCACGAAGGCCGTACGGCGCGGCAGATACGCCCGTACGTAGCGCGGGCTGCCGGACGGTTCCACGGCGACCCAGTCGCCGGTGCACACGACCCGCATCGGATCGTGCGGTGTCACGAAGGCGGTGTCGGCGCGGATGATCCCGTCGGCGGTGGCCACGTCGCACTGGCCGCGGTCGACCCGGATCACCCGTCCGGCGACGAGCCCTTCGGAGTCGTAGGGAGCGAACTCGTCCGCCCAGGCGTCGTCCCAGCCGTAGGGAACGAGCGGGGAGAGACCCAGGGAAGCGGACGTCGGGAAGGTGGAGCTGGAAGTCAAGGGAGACCCTTCACAAGGGCGGCCCCGGCGACGCGCACAGCGGCGCGAAGGAAGAGGAAGGTCAGCCGGCGGCCACGGAGGTGGACTTGATGAACTTCTGGATGCGGGCAGCGCCCATCGCAACGACAGCCATCGGTCACACCTCCTGGAACTCGCTCGAAGACAACGCGTGAACTGTATCCGGGGCTCCCTCGGGCCCGTCAATCGAATTAAGGGATCGGCGAACCGGCGGTTCAGTGAGCGGTCGTGCAGCGTTCGCCGTTGACGGTGAAGGCGTCGGGTGCCGTGTTCCCGTCCTGCCGGGCGCCGACGAAACCGACGGCGAAGGAACCACCCGCGGCGACCGACTTGTTGTAGTCGGCGGCGGTCGCGGTCACCCGGGAGCCGTGCTGGGCGTACGTGCCGTCCCACATCTGCGTGACCCGCTGGCCGTCGTCGAAGGTCCAGTCGATCTGCCAGGAGTCGAGGGCCTCGACGGACGTCACCTTGACGGTGGCCTGGAAGCCGTCCGGCCACTCGCTGTCGATGGTGTAGGTCACCTCGCAGGACGCGGCGCTCTGCGTGGACTCCCCGGGCTTCGTGGAAGCCGTGGAGCCCGGGTTCCTGTCGGTTTCGTGGGCCGGCGACGAGGACGTGCCCTGGGGTTCGGGGTCGGACTTCGAGCCCGCGTCGGCGCTCGGGTTCGCGGGCTCGGGCGAGACGAGCGTGCCGGCGCCGCGGGTGGTCGCCGACGGGGACGCCACACCGGGGTCGGCCACCGGTTGACGGTCGGCCGAGTCGCCGCGCGCGGAGGCGCCGCCGTCGTTTCCGGCGCCGAAGGGCATCAGGGAGACGGTGAGCGCGAGGCCGGAGACGAGGACGGCGGAGACCAGCAGCCCGGTGCGGCCGATCCGGGGCGCGGCCTGCTTGACCTCGGCGATGCCGGTGTCGACGGCAGCGTCCGTACGCCCGCCCACGAGCCCCGCCTCGGCGGCGCGGCGCCTGCGTTCCAGATACGCGAGGCCTCCCCAGCCGATCACCCCGCCAGCGAGCGCCGCGGGCAGCCCGCCGCCGTGCAGCCGCAGGCAGGCCGCGGCTTCCGCGCACTCCACACAGCGGGCGAGATGCTGCGAGAGGTCCTCGGGCGTCTCGGCGCCCGGCGAGCGGGTGACCGCGTCGAGGAGCCGGGCGTAGCTGCGGCAGTTGGCGTCCATCGGCGTGTCGAGGTGGTTGCGATGGCACCGGTCCCTGAACAGCGCGCGCACCTGGCCGAGTTCCTCGGCCGCCGCCACCGGGTCGAGGCCGAGCCGCCGGGACACCGCGGGCAGCGGGAGCGCCTCCACCTCGACCAGCCACAACAGGGCCGCGTCGGGTTCCTGAAGATCCCTCAGGCCGCGCAGCGCGATCGGGCGGTGCAGAGGAGGCCCGGTGTAGCGGTCGGCCTTCTCGGAGTTGAGCCACAGCCTGAGGTCGGGGTCCAGACGGTGGCCCTGGCCGTGCGCCTCCCAGCCGGCGGCGGTGGTCCGAACCGAGCTCAGCAGCAAGGCGATCCGGGGCAGCCGGGGGGTTCTGCGGCCGGTATTCTTCGTGCGGGCCATGACCGCGCGCGCCTCATGGATACCGTGGGTGAACGCCTCGGTGGCCAGCTGAGTGGCCGCGGCCGAACCGGATGTGCACAGATCGGCGTACGACAGGACCGCGTCCCAGCATTCCGAGAACAGCGCGGCCTCGGCGGCATCCTGGGGGATCGGCAGGTCTGGCATGGGGGGCTCCTGCATCCACTGCTTCCATGTGCAACGACGTCACACAACACCCAACTCGCCTTATTTCGCAGGGGAGTTGGGCCGTCTCGACAACGGGCCAGAGCCTTTCACGGTTTCGACACAACTGACAAGCGACGTATTCACATTGCACGGTGGCGCCATCACACGGTGGGCCGTCCGACTCCCGGCGCCCCGAGTGTCGTACGGAACCCAGGCCGGGAAGCACCGATCGCCTCAACTTTCACAGGACCCGCCACTCCCCGATCCTCGCGTCCGTCACGACACCCCGGAACGCGGTACGGGCACGGGCACGGGGGAACGCGTACGGCCCGGACGTGCGGATGACGTCCGGGCCGTACGACGTGCGCCTCGGGGCGCGGGTCACGGGAAACAGGTCACGCCTGGGAGGCCGCCTCCTGCGCGGGAAGGCTGTCCATGAAGGAGCTGACGGAGAAGACCGCACGGCCCGGACCGGGCTCTCCGTATCCGGGCGGCGACTTGAGCCCGAAGTCGTCCATCGTGGCGCGGTAGGCCTCCAGCAGGCGGATGTGGTACTCCAGCGGCGCGCCCTGCGGGTTGGCCTTGCCGAGCGGGGTCGTCGGCTCCGGGCACCAGGTGGTGAAGCGGGGCGTGATGCCGTGCGACATGAAGAAGCGCAGCCCCTCGGTCGTCGAGGCGATGGCCTCGTCGACGGTGGTGAAGCCGAAGGGCTCGGCCATCTCCACGCCCGCGACGAAGTTGGGGATCACATTGCGCGCGCCGAAGATCTCGGCGGAGTCGAGGATGCGCTTGTGCCACTCGTCCCTGCCGACGTAGCGCTCCTTGCCGGGGCAGTACAGCTCGAACAACCGGCGGTCCCACACCTCGTAGTTGGGGTGGTAGATCTGCACGCCGTAGTCCTTGAACCGCTGCACGTCGTCGCGCGGCAGCGCCTGCGCCACCACCTTGCCGATCCACCGCCCGGGGAACCGCTCCTCGATGGCCTTGGCGTAGTGGCCGTAGAAGTCGGCCTCGTCGCGCCCGGCGACCGTCTTGGTGATCGCGCCACCCGTGAGGGTGTAGGCCGTCGACGCCTTCGCGGTGTCGTAGCGGTCGATGATCTCCAGCGCTTCGAGGACCTCCTCGACGTCCTTCACGCCGGTGTACGGACGGCCGGCGGCCTTGTGCTGGCGCCAGTTGTGGTTGATGTCGCAGTACTGGCACTCCTCCTTGGCGCCGAAGTACTGGCAGACGCGGAAGACGGTGAGGTAGATGAGGTACCCCCACTGGATCGTCGGGGCCACCTCCATCACGGACTTCCCGTTGGAGAGGGTGTGCCGGTAGTACTCAGGCATCGGCGGCACCCCGACGTCGGAGATCCGCTTCCCGTCGAGGTACAGCCCGAGGACGCCCTCCTCGTCGGCGGCGACGCGATACGGCGAGGCGGGATTGACGCGCACGGACACGACGGTGCGCCGCAGGTCGTAGGGGCCACCGGTGAGGATGATCTCCTCGGGCGGGCGCCGGAGCGCTGCCTCGCCCAGCTCGGGCAGGGTGCCGTGGTCGAAGGAGAAGATGAAGTAGGACTTCGGCTTGACCTCGCCGCTCTCGTTGTCGCTGAGGGCGGACGCGTCGAAGGCCACGCCCCCGCGGAGCAGGTCCTCCTTGATGACGGCTTCCCGTGGCACGTGCGGGAACCGCTCCATCAGATCCTCGACCAGCGCGGTGCGGCTGCCCATCCCGATCTCCTCGCTCCCGACCTGCTTCGTCTGTCGTGTTCGACTCCTCACGGTATGCCCCCGCTCGGACATCAGCCGTGCCGGGTCCCCTCGCGCCGCGCGATGTGAGCCGGAGCGCCCGGTCCGGGCGGCGGCAGCGGGTCCGGCTCGGGTGCGCCCCGGACCGAGGCCGGCGGCAGCGTTCCGGCCCACCGACCGAGTGCGGCGTCGGGTCCGTCCCCGTCGTCCGGGGCACCGGTGCGGATCTTCACCGAGGCACCGATGTGCATGCCCCCGTCCCCGCTGCCGATCCGGGCCACCGCCCCACCGGGAGTTCGTTCCGGGAACTCGTTTGCTCCGTCCGAGCGGCGCTGCGAGAGTCGTGACCATGCATGCCTTCACCGCGTACGACGGGACCGAGCTGACGTTCGACACCTTCGGGGACGGTTCACCCGTGGTGTGTCTGCCCGGCGGCCCGATGCAGGACTGTGTGTATCTCGGGGATCTGGGCGGGCTGTCCGCGCACCGGCGGCTGATCATGTTGGACCCGCGCGGAAGCGGCGGGTCCGCGACCCCGGAGGACCCCGCCTCGTACCGCTGCGACCGGCTCGTCGACGACGTCGAGGCCCTGCGCGAGCACCTCGGCCTCGACCGGATGGACCTGCTCGCACACTCCGCGGGGACGAATCTGGCGATGCTCTACGCGCAGCGCCATCCCGATCGCGTGGCGCGGCTCGCGCTGATCACGCCGAGCGTCCACGCCGTCGGGATCGAGATCACCCCGGAGGTCCGGCGGGCGACGGCGCTGCTGCGCCAGGACGAACCGTGGTTCCCGGAGGCGTCCGCGGCACTGGAGGCGATCGTCGCCGGAGAAGGGGACGCCGACGCGTTCCGGGCCATCGCCCCCTTCTGGTACGGCCGTTGGGACGAGGCCGCGCGGGCGCACCGGGACGCGGAGGACGCGCACAAGAACCACGAGGGCGCGGCCCGCTACGCCGACGGCGCGTTCGCCCCGGACGTCACCCGGGCGGCGCTCGCCCGCCTGGCGTCCTCGGTGCTGGTGCTCGCCGGGGAGGTCGACCTGAACTCCCCGCCTCCCGCGATGGCCGAGGTCGCCGCCCTGTTCCCGCACGCCGAGCTGGTCGTTCAGTCCGGGGCGGGGCACTTCCCGTGGCTCGACGACCCGGACCCGTTCGTGACGACGACGGCGGCGTTCCTGGAACGGCCTGCCTTCCAGCAGCCTCGCGCCGCCACCGTACGACCCGCAGGGTGAGACGTGCGGGCTGAGCCGCGCCGGGTGAGACGTGCGGGCCGAACCGTGCCGGGTGAGCCCTACGGGGTGAGCCGTACGGCGATCGGCCGCGCGCCTCCGCCCGCGAGCGCCCCGGCCAGGTGCCCCCGTCCAGCGCCCCGCGGGGTTGTCCCCATCGAGCGACCTGATCAGCCGCCCCGATCAGGCAGCCCGGCCCAGCTCCTCCGCGTCGATCCGGAACGCGGGCTCCCGTCCCGACAGCAGGCGCTCGATCTCGTCGAGCACGGTCAGGCCGAGCCGGGCGACCTCGTTGCCCTGCGAACCGGCCAGATGGGGCGTGACGAACGCGTTCGGCAGGTCGTACAGCGGGGAGTCGACCGGAAGCGGCTCGGGGTCCGTGACGTCGAGGATCGCGCTGATCCACTCGGCGCGCAGCGCCTCGACGAGGGCGTCGTGGTCGAGCAGGGCGCCGCGTGAGGTGTTGACGAGCACCGATCCGGTGGGCATCAGGGCGAGTTCGCGGCGGCCGATCAGATGCCGGGTCTCCGGGGTCTGCGGGGCGTGGACGGTGACGATGTCACTGCCGGCGAGCAGGGCGTCGAGCGGCAGCAGGGGGACGCCGAGGGCGGCCGCCCCGGTCTCGTCGACGTAGGGGTCGGCGAGGCTCACATCGAGGTCGAAGGGCCGGAGCAGTTCGATGAGGCGCCTGCCGATGCGGGAGGCGCCCACGATGCCGACCCGGCGGCCGTAGTTGCCGATGCCGGGCAGGATCTCGCCGTAGGGGAAGGTCCGCTCGGTGCGCAGGCGGTCCCGGTACGCGAAGACGTCCTTGCCCGCTAGCAGGATCATGGCGAGCGTGTACTCGGCGACGGGCAGCGCGTTCGCGGCGGCTGCCGACGACACGACGATCCCGCGCTCCCACACCGCCGGCGTGGCGAAGCTCTTGACGGACCCGGCGGCGTGCAGCACGGCACGCAGCTTCGGGGCCGCGTCGAGCGTGTCCGCGTCGAGTACGGGGCACCCCCAGCCGGTGATCAGGATCTCGGTGTCGGCGAGGCGGGCGCGCACCCCCGGATCGGTGAAGTCCCGTGCCACCAGGGAGAGATCGATGTCCACCAGGTCGCGCAGCCGGTCGCGTGCGTCCGGAGGGAAGATCCGCGTCACGTTCTCGGCGGTCATGGCGAACATCGCCACAGGACGCTCGGGCAAGGAGGTGGCCTTCCGGTTCGGCGACGTCGACGACAGCAACCGCTCTCTACGGTAGGTCGCGCCACGTGAGAGGGTCAACGGACAGGTCTGCCGGCTCGGCGGACCGGCGAGGTACGTTCCCCGGGTGGTCATCGCACGGGCCACGGACGGCGACTTCCCGGGGAGGGACGACAGGGATGACTCGGACCCTGACCAACTGGGCCGGCAACATCACGTACGCGGCCAAGGAACTGCACCGGCCCTCCTCGCTCGACGCGCTCCGCGCGCTGGTCGCGGACAGCTCCCGCGTGCGCGTGCTGGGCAGCGGGCACTCGTTCAACGAGATCGCCGAGCCGGGCGCCGACGGCGTCCTGCTGTCGCTGACCGCGCTGCCACCCGCGGTGGATGTCGACACGACGGCCCGTACGGTACGGGTCTCGGGCGGCGTCCGGTACGCCGAGCTGGCCCGCCGGGTGCACGAGCAGGGGTTCGCGCTGCACAACATGGCCTCACTCCCGCACATCTCCGTGGCGGGTTCGGTCGCGACCGGCACCCATGGGTCCGGGGTCACGAACGGGTCGCTCGCCTCCGCCGTGCGCGAGGTCGAGCTGATCACCGCGGACGGTTCGTCCCTGACGATCGGCCGGGGAGACGAACGCTTCGACGGCGCCGTCACCTCGCTGGGGGCGCTCGGTGTGGTCACCGCGCTCACCCTCGACCTGGAGCCGGACTTCGAGGTGAGCCAGCAGGTGTTCACCGAACTCCCCCTGGAGGGGCTGGACTTCGAGACGATCGCGGCGTCGGCGTACAGCGTGAGCCTGTTCACGGACTGGGCGCGGCCCGGCTTCCGGCAGGTGTGGCTCAAGCGGCGCACCGACCGGCCGACGACCGACTTCCCGTGGGCGGCGCCCGCGACCGAGGCGCTGCACCCGGTGCCGGGCATGCCCGCGCGCAACTGCACCGAACAGCTCGGGGTGCCGGGCCCCTGGCACGAGCGGCTGCCGCATTTCCGGGCCGAGTTCACTCCCAGCAGCGGGGCCGAGCTGCAGTCCGAGTATCTGCTGGCGCGCTCGGACGCCCTGGCCGCGCTGCACGCCCTGGACGCGATCCGTGGAACGATCGCGCCGCTGCTGCAGATCTGCGAGGTGCGGACCGTGGCCGCCGACCGTCAGTGGCTGAGTCCGGCGTACGGCCGGGACACGGTGGCTCTGCACTTCACCTGGGTGGAGGACACGGAGGCCGTCCTGCCGGTGGTGCGGCGGGTCGAGCAGGCGCTGGAGCCGTTCGAGCCGCGCCCGCACTGGGGCAAGGTGTTCACCGTGCCGCCGGCGGTGCTCCGCGAACGCTCTCCGCGGCTGGCCGAGTTCAGGGCGCTGGTCGACGAGCTCGACCCGGCGGGCACGTTCACCAACGCCTTCGTGGGGGACTTTCTCCACCCCCTTTCCTAACCCCTTGTCGAAAGCCCCACCAGGCCATAGCCTTGCGCAGCGCCGGGGCCGACGGGCCTCGTGACGGCACGGAGGCACCGAGGGAGCGATCGGTGCCGTGCCGCCCGGGGCGCGCCCCCGGACCCCGGCCCGAAGATCTGGTTGGCCGACGTGCCCGGTATCCGGTGCGCGGAAGCGAGGGGAGCCCCATGAAGCGCGGCACATCACGCGACATCCGCACCGCGAACCGTTACGAGGTGCTCCGCCAGATCATCGCCGAGTCTCCCACCTCGCGGCAGGAACTGGCGGCGGCGACCGGGCTCAGCCTGGCCACCGTCGCCACGCTCGTCGGTGAACTGCTCGACCTGCGGATGCTGACCGAGGTCGGGTTCGAGGACTCCGCGGGTGGCCGCCCCCGAGGTCTGGTGGCGGTCAACGCGGCAGGGGGCGCCCTGATCGGCGTCGACATCGCGGAGACGTACGTCCGCGTCGAACTGTTCGACCTGGCCCTGAACGTGCTCGCCCGCGCCGACGAGGACATGCGCCCCGGCGAGAACCGCCCGGAGCAGGTCGTCGGGCATGTCGCCGCGGCCGTCGGGGCGGTGGTCTCGCAGGCCGGGGTGGAGGGCGCGCGGGTCCTGGGCGTGGGCGTCAGCGTCCCGGGCCAGGTCGACCGCGACACCGGGGTCTCGGAGTACGCGCCCAACTGGGACTGGCACGACGTGCCGTTGCTCGATCTGCTCGCGGAGCACATCGCCTACCCCCTCCACCTCGACAACCCGCTACGGGCCTGCGCCGTCGCCGAGTTGTGGTTCGGCGCGGCCCGCGGCCGCGGTGACGCCGTCGTGGTCAATCTGGGCACGGGCGTGGGCGCCGGCCTCGCGCTCGGCGGCGGCCTGCACCGCGGTGTCAGCAACAGCGCCGGCGAGTGGGGCCACACCACCCTCGTCCTGGACGGCCGGCTGTGCCACTGCGGCAACCACGGCTGCGTGGAGACGTATGTCGGCGCGCCCGGAATCATGCTGAATCTGCGGGAGTTGAGCCCCGGGAGCGCCCTGCTGCACCCGGAGGACCAGACCGCCACCATCGACGCGCTCGCGGCGGGCGTCGCCGCGCAGGACCCGGTGGCCCTCAAGGTCGTGCGCGACACCGCCCGTTACCTCGGCGCCGGGATCTCCGACCTGGTGAACCTGCTCAACCCCGAAGTGGTCGTGCTGAGTAGCTGGGTCGCGGCCACGCTCGGGGAACCGCTGCTGCGCGAGGTGCGCGAGGCCGTCGCCCGGCACGCGCTGCGGCGCCCTCTCGCGGCAACCGAGATCGTCCTCTCCCCCATTCCGACCGACCCGGTCTGCCTCGGCGCGGCGACGTTCGCCCTCGAAGGGGCGCTCCAGTCGGTCGGCCAGCGCCCGGCCAAGCGGACCGGCCCCGCGAAGAGCCGTACAGCACCGCCCGTATGAGGACGGAATCGACAGCATCGGCGCGCTCTGCTCCAAGTGGTGCCGCGTTGAAGTGAGTTGAGCAGGCACGGTCCGCCTCGGCGGTGGACCGTGACTCCGCCGCGTCCGGTATCCCGAACCTCCGGCAACGCTTCGCACCGACTTCGTCCAACCCCTTGCCGAAGCCTTAGCAGAAGGTTAACGTCCCGCACCGCACCGCGAATTCGAGCCGTAGCCGCACTCAGACCGCATCCAGGACAAGGACGTCAGCATGTCGGCAATGAGCAGCAACTGGGACCGTCGATCCGTACTGCGGGCCGCCGCCGGCCTCGCCGCCCTCGGGCCACTGGCCGCGTGTGGCAGCAACAACGGGCGCTCGGGGGGAGGGAGTTCGGGCAAGGAACTGGTCCAGTACTTCCACGCCTACGGGGAGGCGGGCACCGAGCAGGCCATCAAGAAGTACGCGAAGGCCTACGACAAGGCCCAGGTGACCACGCAGTGGATCACCGGCAGCGACTTCGAGAGCAAGCTGTTCGCCTCGCTGCTCACCAAGAACGCGCCGGACATCTTCGAGTTCCACCCGCAGATCCAGCTCGTCAAGAGCGGCCAGGTGGCGGACCTGAGCGACATCATCGGTCCGGTCAAGGACGACTTCAACCCGGCCGACATCGCCTCGCACACGGTCGACGGGAAGATATACGGCGTCCGGATGATCGACGACCCGCAGTTCTTCTTCTACCGGCCCTCCCTGCTGGAGAAGGCGGGCGTCAAGGTGCCGACCACCCTCGACGAACTCGTCGAGGCCGCCGCGAAGTTGACGACCGGCAAGGTCAAGGGCCTGTTCATCGGCAACGACCTGCACGCGGTGATCAACCCGATGATCTGGTCGGCGGGCGCCGACACCCTCGACGACAAGAACCAGATCGCCTACCACACCGAGGGGGTCAAGGAGGGCCTGAAGAAGATGCGGGGGCTCTTCACCAGCGGCCATCTGCTCCTGGACGCCCCGGCCGACTACTGGGACCCGTCGGCGCTCAACCAGGGCCTGTGCGCCATCCAGTTCTGCGGGATGTGGGCGATGCCGCAGATGCAGCAGGCGCTCGGCGACGACATCGGGGTCTTCGCCTTCCCGAAGGTCACCGACGACGGCAAGCCCTCCGTCTACAACGGCGGCTGGTCGATGTTCGTCAACGCCAAGGGCAAGAACGTCGACCTGGCCAAGGAGTACGTCAAGTGGCTCTGGATCGAGCAGAAGAAGTACCAGGAGGACTGGTCGCTGTCGTACGGCTTCCACATCCCGCCGCGCTCCTCGCTCGCCGCTTCCGCCGCCAAGCTCAAGTCGGGCCTGCCCGCCGAGGGGGTCAAGCTCTTCAGTGAGTACGGGCACTTCGACAACATCGGCTGGACCCAGTCCATGATCACCGCCCTTGAGGACGTCTTCGCCAACTCCGTCCGCAAGGGCGGGGACCCGGAGGCCGCGCTCGACAAGGCCGACGTGACCGTCAACCGCGAGCTCAAGAAGCTCTTCGGATAGACCGACGGACGGGCTGCGACATGTCGACCACCACCTCACCCGAAGTCTCGCGCCCCGCCCCGGCCAAGGCCACCACGGCCCGGCCGCGGCGGGGGCTGCGGGGCGGCAGCACCCTCAACTTCTGGCTCTTCACCGGCCCCTTCCTCCTCGGCCTGCTCGTGTTCGTGTACGTGCCGATCGGCTGGAGCCTGTGGCTGAGCTTCTTCGAGGCGCGCTTCACGGTCACCCCCGACAAGTTCGTCGGCTTCGACAACTACCGGCAGATGCTGCAGAACGGCAACTTCACCGGCGCGCTGGTCACCTTCACCGTCTTCGCCGCGTTCATCGTGCCGCTGACGTGGGCGCTCTCCCTCGGCCTCGCGCTGCTGGTGAACCGGCTGCGGTTCATGCGGGCGTTCTTCCGGTCGGTGTTCTTCCTGCCGACCGCGTGCAGCTATGTCGCCGCCTCGCTGATCTGGAAGATGTCCATCTTCAGCGGGGTCCGCTTCGGTCTGATGAACACCGTCCTCGGTTGGTTCGGGGTCGAGAACATCGCCTGGCTGGCCAACCCCGATCCGCCCTGGTACTGGCTGGTCATCGTGACCGCCCGGCTGTGGCTCCAGGCCGGGTTCTACATGATCCTCTTCCTGGCCGCCCTGCAGAACATCCCGCCGGAGCTGTACGAGGCCGCCGCGATCGACGGCGCGGGGCCCGGCTGGCAGACCTTCCGTCACATCACCCTGCCGCAGCTGCGCGCGACCTCGACGGCCGTGATCCTGCTGCTCCTCGTGGCCGCCTACCAGGCCTTCGACGAGTTCTTCAACCTGCTCTCGAAGACCACCTGGGGCCGCCCGCCGCTCGTCGAGCTGTACTACACGGCGCTCGGCCAGGCCCAGGACTACGGCGCGGGCAGCGCGGGCGCGGTCATCCTCACCCTGCTGATCTGCATGGTGACACTGCTCCAGGGCAAGTTCATGGGATTCGGACGCGGGGAGGAAGCCGAGTGACCGCCGTCATGGAGGGCCGGAAGGCCCATGCCGCGCCGCCGAGAAAGCGCGGGCGGAACCGGCGCGGTGTCCTCGGCAGCACCGGCCTGTACGTCGCCACCGGCGTCGCCGGCCTGCTGTTCCTCGTCCCCTTCTACCTCCTCGTCCGCAACGCGCTGTCGACCGACGCCGAGATCACCGGCGAGAACTGGCAGTTCTTCCCCACCGACCTCAAGTGGGCCAACATCGGGGAGCTGTTCGACGACCCGACCGTCCCCTTCGCCCGCTCGCTGTGGAACTCCGCCGTCGTCGGGGTGCTGCACACCCTGGGCACCCTGCTGGTCTGCTCGCTCGCCGGCTACGGCCTCGCGCGGATCCCGTACAAGCACGCCAACAAGGTCTTCTACGGGGTGCTGGTGACCCTGATGGTCCCCTCCGCCGTGACCTTCGTACCGAGCTTCGTGCTCGTCTCGTCACTGGGCTGGGTGGACAGTCTTCGCGGTCTCATCATTCCGGGGCTTTTCAGCGGTTTCACGTGCTTCCTCTTCCGGCAGTACTTCTTGGGGTTCCCGAAGGAGCTGGAGGAGGCGGCACGCATGGACGGGCTCGGCTACTGGGGCGCGTACTGGCGCATCGTCGTGCCCAACTCCCTGAACTTCTTCGCCGCAATCGCGACCATCACGTTCATCAGCGGCTGGAACGCCTTCCTGTGGCCGCTGGTCATCGGCCAGAACCCCGAGGCGTGGACGGTCCAGGTCGCGCTCTCCTCGTACATGACGAACCAGACCGTCAACTTCCACCTGATCTTCATGGCCACGGCCATTTCCATCCTGCCCCTGGTGTTCGTGTTCCTGTTCCTCCAGCGCTGGCTGGTCCAGGGAATCGCGCAGACCGGCATCAAGGGCTGAACTAGGAGACGCATGTCTTTCCGCACCTCCCCCGGACTACCGGCCTCTCCCCCGTCCGCCACCGACTACGTCGAGGACGTCTCCCCCGGCAACGGCGCCCTCCCGCCGCGCGCCTGGTACGCGACCTCGGACGCCATGTGCTTGTCACTGAACGGCAGTTGGAGCTTCCGGCTCTCGCCCACCGCCGACGCCCAGGACGACTCCTTCGCGGCCGAGGGGTACGAGGCCGGGGGCTGGGCCGAGGTCCAGGTCCCCGGCCACTGGGTGCTGCAGGGCCATGGCGCGCCGATCTACACCAACCACCTCTACCCGTTCCCCGTCGACCCGCCGCGCGTACCCACCGAGAACCCGACCGGTGACCATCTGCGCCGCTTCGACCTTCCGTCGGACTGGCCGGCCGACGGCGGTACTGTCCTGCGCTTCGACGGCGTCGAGTCCTGTGCCCGGGTCTGGCTGAACGGAACGGACCTCGGCGAGTTCAAGGGCTCGCGGCTGCCGCACGAGTTCGCCGTGGGCCATCTCCTGCGGCCGGGCGGCAATGTGCTCGCGGTCCGGGTGCACCAGTGGTCGGCGGGCTCCTACCTGGAGGACCAGGACCAGTGGTGGCTGCCGGGCATCTTCCGTGACGTCACCCTGCTGCACCGCCCGGCGGGCAGCGCGCTCGACTTCTTCGTGCACGCCTCCTACGACCACCGCGCAGGCCTGGGGACCCTGCGCGTCGACACCGACGTCGACGGGCGGGTCCTCGTGCCCGCCCTGGACATCGATGTCGAGACGGGCACGCCGGTCACGGTGCCGGTGCTGCCGTGGACGGCCGAGACACCCCGGCTGTACGACGGCGAACTCGTCACGGAGGGCGAGCGCGTCCCGCTGCGCGTCGGCTTCCGGAGCGTCGCGCTGGAGGACGGTCTGATCAAGGTCAACGGCAGGGCGGTCCTCTTCAAGGGCGTCAACCGGCACGAATGGCATCCCGAGAAGGGGCGCGCCCTCGACCCGGAGACCATGCTCGCGGACGTGCTGCTGATGAAGCGGCACAACATCAACGCCGTGCGCACCTCGCACTACCCGCCGCACCCCGCCTTCCTCGACCTGTGCGACGAGTACGGCCTGTGGGTCATCGACGAATGCGACCTGGAGACCCACGGTTTCACCGAACAGGCCTGGCGCGACAACCCCGCCGACGACACCCGCTGGACACCCGCGCTGCTCGACCGGGCCGCGCGCATGGTCGAACGCGACAAGAACCACCCGTCCGTCGTCATCTGGTCCCTCGGCAACGAGGCCGGTACCGGGCGCGGTCTCACCGCCATGGCCGAGTGGATCCGGGGCCGCGACGGCGCGCGGCTCATCCACTACGAGGGCGACATCGACTGCCGTGACACGGACGTCTATTCACGCATGTACGCCGACCACGCCGAGGTCGAGCGGATCGGCCGGCACCAGGACGGCGGCGGCCTGAAGCGCCGCCAACTGCCCCTCATCCTCTGCGAATACGGACACGCCATGGGCAACGGCCCCGGCGGCATCGCGGACTACCAGCGCCTCTTCTCCTCGTACGACCGCCTCCAGGGCGGCTTCATCTGGGAGTGGATCGACCACGGGATCAAGGACGAGCGGTACGGGTTCGCGTACGGCGGGGACTTCGGCGAGGAACTGCACGACGGGAACTTCGTCTGCGACGGACTTCTCTTCCCGGACCGGACGCCGTCGCCCGGGCTCGTCGAGTACAAGAAGGTGATCGAGCCCGTCCGTATCGACGGCGGGGCTTCCTCCTCGGCCTCATCCCCGTCCGAACAGGGCCGGGAACGGGGCTCGTTCGGCACCGTGCGCGTCACCAACGGGTACGACTTCGCGGACCTCTCCGCCCTCGCCTTCGAGTGGTCGTACCAAGTGGACGGCGAGACCGTCGAGACGGGCCCGCTACCGGTGCCCGCGCTGGCACCGGGCGAGTCGGCCGACCTCAAACTGCCGACCCCGCCCGCGGACCCCCGGGGCGCCGAGGCACAGTGGACGGTCCGGGCGGTACTGGCCGAGGAGACGGCGTGGGGGCCGCGCGGCCATGTCGTCGCCTGGACCCAACTACCCGTCGCGGAGGCGGTGTCGGCACGCTGCGCGCCGTCCGGCGCTCCGCTGCCCGGCGAGCGGGTGATCACCCTCGGGCCGGGCACCTTCGACGCCCGTACCGGCGCGCTGCTGACCGTCGGCGGGGTCGAGGTCACCGGCCCGCGCCTCGACGTGTGGCGCGCCCCGACCGACAACGACAACGGCGCGAGCTGGCAGCCGGACGCCCGCTACGGCCCGCTCTGGCGCACGCTGGGCCTGCACCGGATGCGGCACCGGCTGGACGGGGTGGAGCTGGGCGAGGACGCCCTGACCGTACGTACCCGGGTGGCGCCCGCGGCCCGCGAGGCGGGCCTGCGCACGGTGTACCGGTGGACGTCCGACGGCACGCGGCTGCGGCTGACCGTGTCCGTGGCACCGGAGGGCCACTGGAAGCTGCCGTTGCCGCGGCTCGGCGTCCGGCTCGGGCTCCCGGGCTCCGCGGACCGGGTGACCTGGTTCGGCGGCGGACCCGGCGAGGGATACCCGGACACCAAGTCGGCTTCCATGATCGGCCGTTGGGAGTCGACGGTCGACGCGATGCAGACGCCGTACGTGCGCCCGCAGGAGAACGGCGCCCGGCCCGACGTCCGCTGGGCGCGGATCGGGGGCCTCAGGATCGAGGGCGATCCGTCCTTCTGGTTCACCGCGCGCCGCTGGACGACCGAGCAACTGGACGCCGCGGACCATCTGCCGGATCTGCGCCCGGGTGACACGGTCTGGGTCAACCTCGACCACGGCCAGCAGGGCATCGGCTCGCAGTCGTGCGGTCCCGGCGCCCTTCCCCGGTACCAACTGCGGCCCGCACCCGCGGAGTTCTCGTTCGTCTTCTCGGAGATCCAGGACTGACACCGGCATTACCGACCGCGGCCGGACGGCTCTTCAGCCGTCCGGCCGCGCTGTCCTTCGGAGTCAGTGGTCGGCGCAGCAGGGGGTCGGGTCCGGTACCTCGAAGGGGACCAGGGTTCCGCCCGCGGCCGGCATCGCCGTGAGGACCAGGTGACCGTCGCGCCATTCCGGACGTACGTGGTCGCGCGTGACCAACTGCCGTTCTGGAGAGGCTCCTTCGGGCGATCCGAGTACGGCGATCCGGTCCACCGCGGAGATGTCCAGCAGCCGTCCGACGGTCATGACGCCGGTGACGGCGTCGGCCCCCGGGTACAGGACGGCGCGGCCCCCCGTGCGCGCGGTGTGCTCGGCGGCGGCGTGGGCGGCACCGGCCGCGAACTCATCGGGTCCGTGCCGCTCGCCGTCGAAGGCGACACCCAGGAGGGCTCCGGGACCGGTGACAGCACCGGCCCCCACCCTGCCGTCCTCACCGGCACCGGCGCCGAGGACCGTGCCGGACTCGCCGGACTCGATCCTCGTCGTCAGCCGCAGCCAGGCCGTGCGGGCCGCACGCTCCGACGGCAGGGCGAAGGACAGCGCCGTGTGCGGCCGCCGCCCGTCCCGCACGTGGTGCGTGCAGCCCAACACGTCGTCATGCAGCCCGAGTTCGACAGCCAGCGCACGCAGCAGGTGGTCGGCCTCCCGCAGGGCTCCCGTGTGACCGGTGTCGACTCCGACGACGTACCACTCGGTCACGACGGGAGGACCCACACCGGGTTGGAGTAGAACCACAGGTCCTTCCACGGGTCCGCGTCGCCGACGACGTCCACGGCCGGGCCCGCCGGGTCGACAGCGGCGCCCATGAGGCCGACGCCGGAACGGTTGCCGTCGGTGCCCCGCAGACGGACGTACACGGGGCGGTCGACGGCGCCGAGGTCGTAGGTGAGGCGGACCGTGCCGGCCGACTTGTTCACCTCGTAGGACTTGGTGACCCGCGCGGTGGGAGCGGTGATCGTGTCCCGGTCCGCGGCGGCGCCCGTCACATCGCCCTGGATGACGTCGACGCGCGCCAGCTTCGGCAGGAAGCCTGCCCAGTTGGGGCCGCCGGCCAGTCCGATGTCGACGGTGAGCGTGACCCGCGTGCCCTTGCGTACGTGCAGCGCGCCGCCGAGGGTGGCCCAGCGGCCGCCGCCCGCGACCCGCGCGTCGAGTCCGCTGATGAGCTGCCCGTGGTCGACCCACACACGGCCGGCGCGGATTCCGTCCATCACGGCGGCGTACGAGAATCCGTCGGCGCCGACGTGCGTGCGGCTGTACTGGCCGGGCCAGTAGTCGCCCTGCGTGAGGTCGACCTTGCCGCCGTACACCGGGTCGGTGTGCCTGCCGTTGGCGGTGAAGTCGCTGTCCGGTCCGCCGCGCACGGCGGTGTCCGTGTAGACCTGGTGGGAGTCGGAGTTGGCGGTGATCCACCAGGGCTTGCCCTCGGCGAGGAGGCTGTCCCACAGGCCGCCGACGGTGGCGGTCATCCAGTCGAAGCCGCCCCAGGTGCGGTAGCTCTCCAGCGGGTACCCGGCGAAGGAGGCGGCGCTCGGGCTGTTGTCGTAGATGCCACGGGCCCGGCCCATGCCGAGCGGCGTGGCGATACCGGCGGCCTGGTGGCCCGGGGCGCCTTCGAAGCCGACGGCGATCTGACGCCCCGGGGCGGTGGCGTCGCGCCAGCCGCGGATCTCGTGCGGCGAGTCGACACCGCGCCGCGCCGGGTGGTTGGCGAGCATCAGGGCGTCCTTCACCTTGCGCCGTTCCACCTGCTCCGCAAGGAAGTTGAGACCCGCGATGGCCAGCGCCTCGTTGGCGGGCGTCGAGTCGGAGGCGCCCTTCACGCTGCCGTCGTAGTCGGTCTCGAACTGCTTGAGGACCGCGACCTCGTTGCGGCCCGGGTGGACGAAGACGGTGCCGTGCTCGGCGGCCGGGATGTTCCATTCGAGGCCCTGGAAGACGAGCGTGTCCTCGTAGGCCTCCCGGGCCTCCTTGATGTCCGGGTTGACCTTCTCCACACCGATCTTGGCGTGCGTCTCGCTGCCGTGGTCGGTGATGACCATCCAGTCCAGGCCGTGTGCGGCGCCCTGCCGGACCTGGTCGCCGACGCGGTACTTGCCGTCACTGCTGTACTGGGTGTGGATGTGGTGGTCGCCGGACAGCCACAGGAAGCCGTTCTTCCTCCGGCCGCTCGTGGAGGCGTACGCGGGGGTGGCGGCTCCCTGCGCGAGGACCCCGCCGGCGGCCAGGCCCGCGCCGAGCAGTCCCGCGCGGCGCAACAGTGAGCGGCGCGACTGCTGCTCGGGGGTGAGCGCCTCGTCGGGCACGGAGGTGTCGAAGGCGGCGGGCAGCGGGGTGCCCGTGTCCTCGTGGCCGTGATGGTGGTGATGGTGATCCCCGTGCTCGTGTCCGTGCGTGTGCCCCATGACCGCCTCCTGAGTCCCGCCGCGCCCCTTCGGGCGCGTCATGAGGAGATTCGGCGCGGAGCATGAACGGCGTGCGGCGTTCTCGTGATCGCGGGACGACCTGGACCGGTCAACTGGCCTTACACATACGGCTGTTGAACCACCCGATGTCCGTTGCGTCAGGACTTCCATGGAGTTCGCGTGGCATCGGGACTAGGCTTCCGTCTAGGTTTCCTAGGAAAAACTCTGTGGCGCAAAGGTGGTCCCCATGGCTCGTGCCGGGCTCACGACCGAGCGGGTCGTGCGGGCCGCGGCCGATCTCGCGGACGAGATCGGCTTCGAGAACGTCACCGTGGCGGCACTGGCCCGGCAGTTCGGGGTGAAGGACGCGAGCATGTACGCGCACGTGAAGAACGTGCGGGACCTGCGCGAGCGCGTCGCGCTGCTCGCGTCCGGCGAGATGATCGACCGGATCGCCACCGCCGTGGCCGGACGGGCCGGCAAGGACGCGCTCGTCGCCTTCGCCGATGCCTACCGCGCGTACGCGCTGGAGCGGCCCGGACGCTACCGGGCCACCCACACACAGCTCGATCCGGCCCTCGTCGCCGGGACGGCGACCTACCGCCGCACCGCCGAGGTCACGTACGGCATGCTCCGCGCCTACGGGCTGTCCGAGCCCGACTTGACCGACGCCGTACGCCTGTTGCGCAGCACCTTCCACGGCTACTGCAATCTTGAGGCCATCGGCGGATTCGGCGCCCCCCGCGACGTACGGACATCGTGGCGGCACGCGCTGGACGCGCTGCACGTGGCCCTGGAGAACTGGCCCCGCGCCGAGGACGAGGACCTGGGCTGACCCGCGCCCTTCACTCGGTGCCGGTGGGTCTCAGCGGACTCGTCACCGGATTGCTCAGATGCTGATAGATCACCGAGCTGCGGAAGTTGACGATCTCGCGTCTCTTGCTGAAGCGGTCCAGCAGGAAGGAGTGCAGCTGGTCGACGTCCGGGACGGCGACGTGGACGAGGAAGTCCTCGCTGCCCGCGACGACGAAGACCGACAGGACCTCGGGGAGACCGGCCGCGTACTGCTTGAAGTCCTCGATGACCTCGCGGCTCAGCGGCCGCACCTGCACGGACAACAGGGCCTGGACAGGGCGGTTGAGAGCGCGCAGGTCGACGGCCGCGTGATAGCCGGTGATCACGCCGCGATGGCGCAGCGCCCGTACGCGTTCCAGGCAGGTCGACGGGGCGATGCCGAGCTTGCGGGCCAGTTCCCGGTTGGTCTGTCGCGCATCGCGCTGAAGGTGCTCGACGATCGACGAATCAAGTTCATCCATGACCGCCACTCTTCCCATTCCGCCGAATTGAATTCGGCAGACCACCCGACCATCACACCTTCTGTCTCCATTCGACTCAGGATGCCGAACGGTGAGCGAGGGTCTGCCGGCTGGGTGCAATGGCCTCTGGTGCTCGTGCCGGAGCGGCTCGCCAAGCCCACGTCCTAGCCGCGCTGAGCGCTGAGCGCCTGCACTTCCGCGTAGTCCGGGGCGGCGCCCCGCGGGGTCTGTCCGGCCCTGATGTCCAGGGCCGTTTCCAGGGCCGCGCCGAGCGCTCGCCGGTACAGCAGGGACCCGAGGCTGACCCGGCGTACGCCGAGATCGCCGAGTTGGGGGAGCGTGGGGCCCAGGGATGAGTAGAGGATGTTGAGCGGCGCGTCGAACGTGTTCACCAGGTCGGTGATACGGTCCGGGTCGCTCAGCCCGGGGACGAACACACCGTCCGCTCCCGCCTGCCGGTAGGCGTCGAGGCGGCGGCAGGTCTCGGCGTGGCCGCCGTCGCCGAGCCAGTACGTGTCGGTCCGCGCGTTGACGAAGAGCTCGGGCACCGCGGCCTTGACGGCCGCGATCTTCGCCGCGTGCAGGCTCACGGGCCCGAGGCCGTCCTCCAGGTTGATGCCGACCGCCCCGGCGTCGGCCAGCTCGCGCGCCAACCCGGCGACATCGTCCGGGTCCTGGCCGAAGCCGTCCTCGGCGTCCACCGACAACAGGAGGCCCCTGCCGCCGAGTTGCCGGGTGAGCCGGAGCGTCAGGTCGCGGGTCGCCGCCGCGCCGTCGGGCAGTCCGGCGGCAGCGGCGACGCCGAGGCTCGTGGTGCCGACGGCCTCGAAGCCCTGCCGCGCGAGGGCCAGCGCGGAGGCGTTGTCCCAGGCGTTGGGCAGGAGGAGCGGGGCGTCGCCGTGATGTAGCGCGGCGAACGGAGCATCGGTCATACGGGAAACGCTAACGGCGCGACAGTTCGGCGCCGGCCGAACCGTCGCGACGCGCTACCCCGCTCAGCCGGGCTTCATCAGTCGACGGCCTTCAAATGGCCCAGGGCGTCTCCGAGGTCGAGTTCGGTGGCACCACGGGTCTGGAAGCCCTGCTCGAACAGCTCGGCGGTGCGCTGCTGTACCTTCTCGCCCCGGACGAGTTGCTGGAACAGCGCGGCGTCGGCGCGTACTTCGGCGGGAGTCGGCAGGCTCACGGCGTTGACGGCCGACTTGGCCGCGATCAGCGCATCGCGGGGGAAACCGCTCACA
Organism: Streptomyces sp. NPDC002935; assembly: GCF_040611295.1. Taxonomy (NCBI): domain Bacteria; kingdom Bacillati; phylum Actinomycetota; class Actinomycetes; order Kitasatosporales; family Streptomycetaceae; genus Streptomyces; species Streptomyces sp. NPDC002935. Next base: position 406,894 of record NZ_JBEXNW010000001.1, on the reverse strand, counting down.
CGCGCGGCGACACCTGCCACGAAATCGTCCAGTTCGGCGTCGGGGACCGCACGGTTGATCCATCCATAGCGTTCGGCGAGGTCGGCGTCGAAGTCCGACGACGTCAGGACGGCTTCGAGTGCGCGGCCCCTCCCCATCAGCCGGGTGAGGTGCTGGATCGCGCCCGCGCCGGGGGGTGCTCCGATGCCCACTTCGGGCTGGCCCAGGATGGCGTTCTCCCGGGAGGCGAAGCGCATGTCGCAGGCGAGGAGGAACTCACTGCCCGCTCCCCGGGCACGGCCGCGCAGCTTGGCGACGGTGACGGCCGGGAGCCGGCTCAGCCTGCGAAACAGCATGCCCAGGGAGGCGTCGCCGGGGCCTCCGGCCTTCGCGGCCTCAGCGGTGTACTCGGCGACTCTCGTCATGTCGACGTGCGGGAAGAAGAAGTCGGCGTCCGCGCTGTCGAAGATGACCACGCGGGGGGCGGTCGGTCGCGACAGTTCCTCGATCAGTGCGACCAGGTCCCGCACGACCTCGGGACCGATGAGGTTCATCGGTGGCGCGTCGAACGTGGCGCACAGGACGGCGCCGTCCAGCCTGGTCCTGATGGTTTCGTACGAGGCGGTCATCTCGGCCTTCCTGTCCGAGCCTTTCGCCCGGGTTTGCCATGCTATGCCGAGCCGCGCCGGTGGGCGCCCTGAGTGGTCAGGAGCGAGCTGGAAGCGAACCTGCCCGGCGGATGCCCGACAGGTCGGCAAGGCTTCGCCGTGCGACCGCTGTCTGTCGCGGGGCGTCAGCGCCGTACGACGTCGCCCGCGCGGACGGCTCCCAGGGCACGCTCGACGGTCTCCTGGTTCTCGCCGACCGGAGCCACGTAGCCGATGACGTCACGCGCGGCGTCCTCCCCGAGCGTTCGGGTGATCACCCACGTGGCGAGATACTGCGAGGCCAGGCAGCCGCCCGCCGTGGCGATGTTCCCCTCGGCGTGGAACGGCGCGTCCAGCACGGTGACGTTGCGGGCTTCCACGAAGGGCCGGCTCTTGATGTCCGTGCAGGCGGGCATGCCATCCAGCAACCCGAGCCGGGCGAGCACCAGCGCGCCGGAGCACTGCGCACCGATCAGCTGTCGCGAAGGGTCGAGCGGCAGCCTGGAGATCAGCCGGTCGTCGGCGACCACCTCTCGCGCCTTCACCCCGCTGCCGATCAGCACGACATCGGCCTCGGTCACGAACTCCATCGGGCGCTGCCCGGTGACCTCGACACCGTTCATGGATGTGACCACCGGCGTCGGTGTCGTGATGAAGGCCTCCAAGCCGTCCTTTCGGCACCGGTTGATCAGGGCGGAGGCGATGAAGCTGTCGAGCTCGTTGAACCCGTCGAAGGTGACCACTGCTACCTGCATGACATCTCCTCGAAGCACGGCACTGGAGTGCAGTCTCCCAGGACGCCGCGCCCGGATCCCAGGCCAATGGGCGATCGGTGGCTCGTCCGGATATGAATGGCCCCGTCGCGCACCCGGTCGCTAACCTCGGCAGCCATGAACCAGCGGCGGCGGAAGAAGCTCTCCCGGAATCTCTTCAGCGCGATTCTGCGGGGTGACACCGCCCGCGTGACTGCGCTGCTGCGCGCGGGAACCGACCCGGAGCGAGGGAACAGCGAAGGGACCACCCCTCTCTACGAGGCATCCGTGAACGGGAGGGCCGAGATCGCCCGCCTGCTCCTGGCGGCCGGAGCCTCCCCTGACACCGAGAGCAGCGGCATCGGGGCGGAGGGCACGCCGTTGTGCGCAGCCGCGTGCTGGGGGCACACCGAAGCGGTGCGCGAACTGCTGGCGCACGGCGCCGATCCGAATCTTCGTGAAGACCACGGCACGGGCTGGTCCCCTTTGGACTGGGCGAACAACGGCCCCCACCCCGAAACCGCCGCTCTCCTCGTCACAGCGGGAGCAACCCTCACGAGGTAGCCGCGCGGCACCGCCGTTCCCCACGACAGGGATGGTGGGGTGGAGGGGTGGAGCGCTGATGGTCCGCCCCTCCACCAGTAGCACGGATGAGTTGCTCAGTTGCCGGCCGCGCTGGCATCGCGCCGTCGACGGCGGGCCGCTGCACCGTAGGTCGTCAATCCGCCCAGGACCAGGGTCAGACTCGCTGCGATGATCAGGTGAGCGGTGGAGGAGGCCCCGGTGGCCGCGAGGGACGCGCTCCCGGCGACGATTCCGACTCCGGTACCGCTGAGGTAGTTCACGATCAATTTCCTCTCGGTGGCCTTCCGGCCACATCGGATCTGGTGGTTCAGGCCGTTCGGATGGGTCAAGTGGGTCGGGTGGATTGTTGAGTTCGTGCTGAGTGACGACCGAGGTCACTTCCAGGCGGAGACGCGCGTTGCGTACGACTTCACGACCGAGGAGAGGAACCAGTAGGCGCGCACGATGGAGAACACGAGGCCCGGCAGCATCAGTACGTCGACCAGGACTCCCTTCCAGCCGAGGTGCCGGGTGCGGAAGGCGGCGTAGACGATCCAGAAGGCGACCAGGCACAGCCAGACCGGATCCAGGGCGAAGCCCGTGCTCGCGACCACGCCGGTCCAAGTGGCCAGCCAACACAGTGTGTAAAGGAATCCGGCGAAACCGAGCACCATGTTGGTGATGGAGAACCATGTGTACTTGGTCCAGCCGCGGCGGCGCAGGGTGTCGACCGTGCCACGCCCCCAGCGCTCCCGCTGGCCGATCAACTCGCGCAGGGTGGGCATGAGGTCGGTGTAGGCGATGCAGTGCTGGTTGGCTGTCACCTTCCAGCCCGCCTCCTTCAGCGCGAGCGTCGTCTCGTAGTCCTCCACGAGGTTGGCGTGGTCCTCCCAGAACACCTCGCCGCGCCAGCGCAGAATGCTCAACAGCGCTTCGGTGCGGTAGAAGGAGCCGGCGCCCGACATGCTGTGGATCCCGAAGCGGTAGCGGCCTCGTGCGTAGCGGCCGTACTCCATGATCTGCATTCCCAGCAGGTAGCGCTGCCAGAGGTTCTTCCACAGCCCGGTGCGGCCCAGGCAGGTGGCGCTGAGTCCGCCCACGCGCCGGTCGGAATTCATGACGTTGCGTGCCCGCTCCAGGAACTTCGGGTGCAGGCTGGTGTCCGCGTCCATGACCATCAGGTACTTCGCCGCCGCGGCGAGTCCGCCCGACGCACGGTGCAGCCAGCTGATGCCGTGGTTGAGGGCGCCCGCCTTCTTGTGCGGGTTGTCCGGCAGATCGAAGACGACGGTGCGCGGCACTCCGGGGCGCTCGGCGAACTCGCGGGCGATTTCCTCGGTCCGGTCGGACGAGTTGTTGACCACGACGATGATCAGGTCCGGTGGTGTGCTTTGCGCGGCCAGTGATTCCAGTGCCGGCAGTACGCCGGCCTCCTCGTTGCGAGCGGGCAGAATGACGGCTGTCTCCAGAAGCGGGGCCGCTCCCTGCGAGACCAGGCGTCGTCGGTGGACGCCGCGCGCACGTCGCCCAGCGTTGTCGGGTCTGCCCCGGCGGCGGCTTCCGTCGCTGCGGGCGGAGCCTGTCGAGGCCCTCACCCCTGAGATCGGAAAATCGGTGGCGGCACTCCCGTGATCGGACATGGTCTTGTTGCCCCCCGGCGGCTCACTGCCGCTTCTTGCCTCGACGGCCGTCGGGCCGCCCTCTTGCCGTGCGCCTGCCCGCCGCCTTCCCCCGGCGCGGAGCGAACGCAGCCACCGCTGCGTGCAGCGACGGCATGAACAGCCATTGTCGCGGGGCCGGTCACGGGTTCGGAAGAGTGACAGAAGGGCGTGAAGAAGCCTGGTGGGGAGCCAGATGGCGCACGGGAGATCGGGGGGTGAAGGTGAGGAGCGGAGCTATTTCGCACGCCCCGGCACACGCCCCCGCGCACGTCCTTGGCCCTGGCATCCCGAGGACACGCATCGGCAGGCGGTTCGAACCGCGGAGGGCTAGAGGAGCCCCAGATCGCCCAGTTCCTTGTGCAGGTCCGCGCGCGGGTTGTCGGCGGCCGCTCCCGGGGCGCGGGGAGGGGTGACCCCCGTGCCGGCGTCGGAGCGAGCCGCCGGGAGGGTCCGTGAGCGGCGGTCCCGGAAGAGCCAGGCGCCGATCAGGCCGCCGATCAGCCCTCCGAGGTGTCCGAGCCAGCTCACCCCCGGCGTCCCGGGCACGGCGACGGTGAGCAGATAGGCGAAGGAGGCCGCCATGACGACACCGATCAGCGTGTCGATCAGGTGGCGGTCGAAGATCCCGCGGACGACGACATAGCCGAAGTACCCGAAGATCAGACCACTGGCGCCGACCGTCTCCACGCTGCCTCGTTCGAAGAACCACACCATGAGTCCGCTGGTCACCGCCACGAGGAGACTCAGCCCGAGGAAGCGGACCACGCCTCGGTAGGCGGCAAGGAATCCGAAGACGAACAGCGGTCCCGAGTTGCTCTCGATGTGTGCCCAACTCCAGTGCAGGAAGGGCGCGCTGAGGATGTCGGGCAATGTGCCGAAGTCGCCGGACACCACCCCGTAGTCCCGCGAGAGGGCGTAGTGGTCGGCGTAGTTGGCCAGTTGCACCAGCCAGACCATCACGAGGAATCCGAACATCACGAAGAACGCCTTCCGCGCCTCCGCGATCATCCGCTCCGCATCGACCGGGCCCCTGCCGGCCCGGTCCTGTTCCGCCCCACCCATGACACGCTCCCCCTCCCCCGGCGGATCCGTTTCCGCCTCACCTCGAACTCTAGGGAATGCCGGTGGCGTCGGCGGCGCTCAGGGCCCCTCTCCCACGAGCGGCTACCGGGCCACCACCGACGGCCCCGAAGACGTACCTTCCCGGTCGGCCGAGCCGGCGGAACCGTCGAACCGGAAGCTCGCCTTGTCCCCCTCGGACCAGCTCACCGTCACGTCGTAAGCTCCCCGGGCGCCGTCCTCGGCCGCCGCCACTCGTACGGACACCAGCTCCGCGAGCGGGAGGGGTTCCGGCTCGGCGGTGAGGCGGACCAGGGCGACGAAGAGGGAGGCGTGGTCTCCGGTGACGCCGTCCCCCGCTCCCGACAGGCCGTGCACGGGCAGGACTTCGGAGCGCGCGCCGTCCCGCACGGCCCAGCCCGTGACCCGTACCTGCGTCCCGGGAGCCGCGCCCGCCACCAGATGGGCCCGCACCTCCACGGCACCCCGCGCGACCACGAGGCAGGCGACCCCGACGCCGTCCGACACGGTGTGCCGGGACGCGGCCCAGCCTGCCCCGACGCCCAGCGGCTCGATCTCCGTACGGCTCGCGTCGGCACCGACGATCACGCTGTTGTCGTACGACGGCGAAGGCGCCGTCACCGTCGAGTAGGCGAGCCGCGTGTAGTAGGGGTCGTAGCGGACGTCCTCGCTCCCGTGGTTGTGGAGGCGGACCAGACCGTCCGAACTCGTCGACTGGAGAAGCCAGTTGGGCGGTCCAACCGGAGTGACGGCGTCGGCGCTCTCCGCCGGACCCGGTTCCTCCCCGGCCGTCCAGACCTCGTGGTCGGGGGGCAGCAGCAGTCCGACGAAGGCCTTGCTTGCCCAGTACGGCGAGGCGGGGCCGGAGTAGTGCTGCAGGAACGCCTCGTCGGGACCGCGCCAGCCGAGGGTGAGCAGGCCGTTGTCGTCCACCGCGCCCCGGTCGAGGAAGTAGCGCAGCGCGCCGGAGGCGAGGCGGCGGGTCCCGCCCGGGGACAGGGGCGTACGGCCGGTGAGCGCGCCGAGCCACAGGGGTGCGGTTGTCGCGAACCGGTAGGTGAGCGACCGTCCTTGGAGCATCGGCGCGCCGTCGCCGCCGAACAGGCGCGCGTAGTCGGCGAGATGGGCCTCCAGGCGGCCTGCGTACAGGTCGAGCAGCCGGGTGTCGTCCGCCAGCCACGCGTGCAGCACCGGATAGAGGTGCATCGCCCAGCCGTTGTAGTAGTCGAACTTGCGCCCGTGGCCGTCGGTGTACCAGCCGTCGCCGAGGTACCACTGCTCGATGCGCTCCAGGCCGCGGTCGATCGCGGCGCGTGACGCCTCGGGCTCGTATCCGACCTCCTGGAGGAGGCCGCCGACCGTCACCGGGAACAACTCCCAGTTGCAGGCCCAGGGTTCGGCCGTCAACGCGTCCCCGAGCCACTCGGCGGCCCGCTGCCGCACCCGGTCGTCCAGGCGGTCCCACAGCAGCGGCCGGGTCAGCCGCAGCGCGAGCGCGATCGACGCGGCCTCGACGAGGGGCTGGCTGCGGTCCTCGACGCGGGGCCAGACGCCCGCCGTTCCGGCCGCGAGCCCTTCCGCGTAGCGCTCGAGGACCTTCTCGTCACGGCGGAAGCCGGCCAGCAACAGCGTACGGGCGTAGCCCTCCAGGCCGTCGGAGAGCCTGCCGGACGAGCTCGTGTGCTCTCCGGGGAAGTGGTAGAGGGCTCCGTCGTCGGTGGCGTACGGCGCGGCCGCCGCGAGCAGGGCATCGGCGGCCGCTTCCCAATGGGCGCGGGTGTAGCCGGTGTACGGGCTGAGGGTGCGGTCCTCGGGAGGCATCGATGGCGCTTCCTGGTTCGGCGGCTGGGTCGGGTAGTACCTGGGGCGCCCCGGTTCCGGACGGGACGCCCCAGGGCTCATCCCACCCGCACCAGAGCCTTCGGCACCAGACGCAGGGCGAGGAGTTCGTCGCGGACCAGGGCCGCGTACACCGTGGCACCGTGCACGGAGGTATGGGTGTTGTCCCGTTTCTCGTTGTAGAGATAAATCGCCTTGGAGCCCTCGACGCCGAGGGATTCGACGAGCGCCTTGGTCCTGGCCGTGAGGTCGATGAGCGGCACGTCCTCGGCGGCGGCGACCGAGCGGATGACGGCCGGATGGTCCACGCCCAGCCCGTTCACGAGCAGCGCCGTGCCGTTGTTCAGGGTGCCGTCCGCGTTGAACCAGCGGCGGACGATCGGCGTGACGAGGACGGGCTCGCCACCACGGGCGCGCACGCCCGCGACCAGTGTCTCGAGGTTCGTACGGTACGTCGTCTCGTCGGTCGTCTTGTCGTTGTGGGCGAGCTGGATGAGCACCAGGTCGCGCTCGCGGATCAGCGGCTGGACGGTCGGGAAGAGCTCCGGAGTGGCGAGGTAGGTGACCGTACTCTCCCCGGAATCCGCGTAGTTGGCGACGGAGAGGCCCTTGCGGAGGTACTGCGGCAGTTGCTGGCCCCAGCCCGAGTACGGCTCGCCGGGCTGGTCGCAGACGGTCGAGTCGCCGACCAGGAAGATCTGCCGGGTGTGCGTGCGGCGGTCCCCCGGCCGAGCGGAGCGGAGCGCGCGGGGCACGGCCGGGGTCACCCGGATGCCGGCCGGCGCGGGCGCCGAACCGCCGATGACGAGGTCAAGCCCCGGAGTCCCCACGGGGCCGGTCGGCTCGCCCTCGGGGGTACGCACGTTCACGGTGAAGCCGCGCGCCACGGGCCGGCCCGCCTCGGTGGCGGTCTCGGGGAGCAGGGAGCGTCGGGTCTCGCCGCTGATGGACGTACTGGCCGCGGTGTCGCCGCCGAGCAGCACCGTGACGTCGTACGTGCCCGGCGGCACGTCGAAGTGGCAGGCGGTCGCGGTGCAGTTCTCCGCGCCGAGGCCTGGCCGCCCCGCGCGGGCCTGGGCCGGACCGGCCGACAGCGCACCGACGGCGGCCACCGCCAGCAGCGGCACGGCGATGGTGAGACGTCTCATGTGCGGCTCCTCCAACAGGACGGCAGGACGGCAGGACGACGGAACGACGGGACGGCAGAGCGACAGGACGACGGAACGACGGGACAGCAGAGCGACAGGATCTGGCGGCAGGACGTTACCTCTCCCTGCAAGCGCTTTCTAGTCTGCGGCCGAATTTCACACGACTGCCAACTTCCGCCGAGCGAAAGCCCTTTCGCGAAGGCGGTTCGACTGCCACTCTGCGAAACACCCTCACCCCGCTCCCCCACATCCCCCCCAACCCCCACCGCCAGCCCCCACCTCTCTCCCACAGCACCCACCCCCCACCTCCCGAAGGAGGCACCCCCATGTCCGGACCCCTGCAACGACCGGTCCGACGCCGCGCCTTCGTGCTCGGCGGCGCGGCCGCCGTCGGCACCGCGGCCCTCGCCGGGCCGCTGGCCACCGCCGCGTCCGCCGCGGCCTTCGGCTGGAGCGACGACGGCTCGAACTACGTCGTCGACACCGGCGCGAACCTCGTCCTCAAGGTGAGCAAGACCAACGGTGACCTGACCTCGCTGGTCTACCGGGGCACCGAGTACCAGGGCTACGGCGGCAAGAACTCGCACGTCGAGTCAGGCCTCGGCGCCTCCACTGTGACGATCGCGCAGTTTGGTACGACGATCCTGGTCTCCGTCGCCCACGGCACGCTCAAGCACTACTACGCGGCCCGCAGCGGCGAGAACAACATCTACCTGTGGACCAACAAGGCCGACACCTCCGTCAGCGCCACCCGCTACATCGTGCGCGTCAAAGCGGGCCTGTTCCTCAACGACGAGCCCGATTCCTACGCTTACGCGCCCACCGTCATCGAGTCCGCGGACGTGTTCGCGAAGTCGGACGGCCAGACCCGCTCGAAGCACTACGCGAAGCGCCCCGTCATCGACTACTCCGCGATCGGCTGGACCACCGGAAGTGTCGGCCTGTACATCGTGCGCTCCAACCACGAGAGGGCGTCCGGCGGCCCGTTCTACCGATCCCTGCTGCGCCACCAGAGCACGGACGGCGGCGGCCTGTACGAGATCCTGTACTACGGCGAGAACCAGACCGAGGCCGAACGCTTCGGCCTCCAGGGTCCGTACGTCATCGCCTTCACGGACGGCGGCACACCGTCCTCGTCGCTGTATCCGGGCACCCTGACGACCGCGTGGGCGGACTCGCTCGGCATCTCCGGGTACGTCGCGGCGAGCGGGCGGGGCCGGGTGGCGGGCGTCGGAATCTCGGGACGCGACACCGCGTACGCGTACACCGTCGGGCTCGCCGACTCGGCCGCCCAGTACTGGGGTTCGGCGCGGTCCTCGGACGGCTGGTTCTCGATCGGGGGCGTCCTGCCGGGGACGTACACGCTCACGGTCTTCAAGGGCGAACTCGCCGTCCACACCACCTCGGTGACGGTCACGACCGGTGTCACGACCACGCTGAACACCATCGCCATCGCCTCCTCGAACGACCCAGCCAACGCGACCGCGATCTGGCGGATCGGCGCCTGGGACGGCACGCCCGCCGGGTTCAAGAACGCGGACCTGATGACGTACGCGCATCCGTCCGACGTCCGGGCGGCCGCGTGGACCGGCAACGTGGTCATCGGCAGCGGCAGCGAGACCGCGTCCTTCCCGGCGTACATCTGGAAGGACGTCAACAGCGGACTGCTCGTCCACTTCAAGCTGACGGCCGCACAGGCCGCCGCCGCGCACACCCTGCGGATCGGGGTGACCACCGCGTACGCGAACGGCCGGCCGCGGGTCACGGTCAACAGCTGGGTGTCGTCGATCCCTTCACCACCCACCCAGCCGAGCACCCGTTCCCTGACGGTCGGTTCGTACCGCGGCAACAACAACACGTTCACATACAGCGTCCCGGCCAGTGCCTGGCTCACCGACACCAGCCAGTACAACGTGCTGAAGATCGACGTGGTGAGCGGTTCGGGAACGACGTCGTATCTCAGCGCCGGCACATCGATCGACGCGCTGGACCTGTTGGCCTGAAGCCGGTGTCGGTGATTCAGCGGCTCATGTTCCGCGTGTCCACTGCTGGTTGGTGCCCGCGTTGCAGGTGTACGTGATGAGGGCCGCGGAGTTGGCGGTGGACGCGCCGGATACGTCCAGGCACTCGCCGGACGCCCTGGCCTTCAGGAGCACGTAGCTGCCGGAAGCTGTCACCGACCACTGCTGGGTGGTGGCGCCGGAGCAGTTCTCCTGGGTGACGCCGGTGGCGTTCTCGGTCAGGCACAGGGAACTGCCCCGGCCCATCAGCTCGTAGTAGCCGCTGCCGAGGGACTTGAACCAGAACTTCTGGTTCGCCCCGCCGTTGCAGGCGTACTGGGCGAGCGCGACTCCTTGCCACAGTGACTGGTTGGGCACGTCCGCGCATTTGGCGGAGTGACGGGCCGTCAGGGTCTCGTAGGCGGCGGTCGTTCCGCCGATGGACCCGGTGGCCGTGTCGACGGTGATCTCCGGGGACCAGGACAGGGACATCGTGGTCGTCGTCGGGAAGGCGACCGGCAGCCAGACGTACCGGGAGTCGTTGACGGTGCCGCCGAAGGAGTTGCCCCAGCGGTCACCCATATAGAGGTAGGAGGTGCCCGAAGTCCCTTGTACGGGAAGGACGTACGCGGTCTGCGAGCCGTACGCCGTGGAGTCGCCGACGTTGGTCATCGCGGTCCAGGGGCCGGCTAGCGAGGTGGCGGTGGCGTACTGCTGCTGGTTGGCGTTCCAGCCGGTGGCGGCCGATGTCAGCATGAAGTAGACGCCGCCGCGCTTGAACAGCGCGGGTGCCTCGCGGTGTCCTCCGTGCCACGGGTCGGCGACCAGGGCCGCGATGCCGGTGTAGTCGGCGGTGAGCCGGTAGATCTGGAGGTCGTAGTTCTCGCGGGCGGCGGAGACCATGTAGCCGGTGCCGTCGGTGTCGACGAAGGTCGTGATGTCACGGGACATGTACTGGCCGAGCGGCTGGAAGCTGCCCTGGTAGGTGTAGGCGCCGTCCACGGTGTTCGAGACGGCGACGGCGGCGCGCGCCTCGCTGTAGTCGACGCCGTTCTCTTTGTGCATCCACATGACGAACTTCCCGGTGGACGCGTTGTACATGACCTTGGGCCGCTCGATGTAGGCCGTGCCCAGCTCGGCGGCGCTGGACTGGGTCAGGACGTGGTTGCGGAACTCCCAGTTCTTCAGGTCGGTGGAGCGGTAGGCGTCGACGTACTTGAAGGTGTTGTCGGCGTTGCGGTCCTCGCCGAACCAGTAGTAGTAGTTGCCCACTTTGATGACCCCGCCGCCGTGCGCGTGCACCGCGGCGCCCGAAGTGTCCGTGAACTGGGTGCCGTTGGTGATGGTCTGGGCCGCCGCCTGTGCGGGCCCGGCGGCGAGGAGTCCCCCGGCGACCGCGAGACAGAGGGCGACGAGAAGGGCGTACACGCGTCTGAGGGGGTGGCGCTCTGTCCCGGTGGTGCGGGCGGAGCGGGCGAAACGGGTGGTGGGACTCGTGCGGTGACTGCTCGTGCGGATCGTGCGGCTCATGCGGTTCATGCGGCTCATGCGGTGACCGTCCGTCCGGTATGCCGAACATTATCTGCGATTACGAACGTTGCCGCCGAAAAAGTAAGCGCGTACTACGGCGAGGTCAACGGGGTGGACGGGACCGGTCCTTCGGGGTGGGGTTCGTGGGGCGGCCGCGGTGATGCCCCGATGCGAGACGGCTCGCTTCGGCGTACGAACGGACCAGTGGGCGTCGGTCGTCCACGCGCCAGGCGAGCGCGAGTCTGCTCGGTGCGATGCCCAGCACCGGGCGGGTCACGACACCGCCCCGGGTGAGCAGCGGCGCGTTCCCCGCCGCGAGCAGGCAGACGCCCCGGCCGTCCACCAGGGCCTCGTACGTCTCGTCGGCGTTCGCGGCCTCGGCGCCGATCCGCGGCGGGCGCCCGGCACGGTCGTCGAGGGCGAGCCAGTACGCGCGCAGCACTCCGGCGGACTCGGGGATGGCGATGAACGGTTCGTCGAGGAGGTCGGCGAAGTCGATCTTCTCGCGGTCCGCGAGGGGATGCGTGTCCGGCAAAGCGACATGGCGCGGCTCCTCGGCGACCACCACCCACGCGTAGCGCTCCTCGTCCGGCATCGGCAGCCACACGAACGCGACGTCCACCGAACCGTCCGCGAGTCCGGCGCTGGAGTCGGTCCAGCTCACCTGCCGCAGTTCGATCCTGGCCTCCGGGCACGCTTCGCCGAACCGGGACCTGATGGCGGGCAGCAGGCCCCCGCGCCCCGGGCTGGTGCTCATACCGACGACCAGGGTCGCCCGTTGTTCGGCCTTGGCGTGCTCCACGGCCTCGGATGCGGCGGCCCACTCGGCGAGCACCCGGCGCGCGTGCGGCAGCAGGGCCGCGCCGACGGCGGTCAACCGCACGCCCTGGTGGTCCCGTTCGAACAACTCCGCGCCCAACTGCCTTTCCAGCATGCGGATCTGTTTGCTGAGGGCGGGCTGGGAGACGAAGAGGCGCTCGGCGGCGCGTGTGAAGTGCAGGTCCTCGGCGACGGCGACGAAGTAGCGCAGGTCCCGCCCGTGAACGTCCATGCCCATAACCATGGGTTATCACGAAGGGTCTTGGACGCGCGAGCGGGCACGGGGCGAGGCTCGACCCATCGGAAGCGGGCACCGTACGGCAGACACCGTACGAAGGAACGACCAGGGAGTCGGACATGAGCAAGGTGTGGCTGGTCACGGGTGCGGGCAGTGGTTTCGGCCGGGCGTTCACCGAGGCGGCCGTCGGGCAGGGCGACGTCGTGGTGGCCACGGCCCGCAGGCCCGAGGCGCTGGCCGATCTGGTGGCGGCTCACCCCGATCAGGTGGAGGCGCTGGCCCTCGACGTGACGGACCCAGCGGGCATCGATTCCGTCGTGGCCGATGTCGTCGAGCGGCACGGGCGGATCGACGTGCTGGTCAACAACGCGGGCCGCACCCATGTCGGCGCCGCCGAGGAGACCACGGACGCGGAACTGCGGTCCCTCTTCGATCTGCACTTCTTCGGGCCCGCCGCGCTGGTGCGGGCTGTGCTGCCGCACATGCGGGAGAGGCGCTCGGGGGCGATCGTCCAGATGAGCAGCATGGGCGGGCAGATGACGTATCCGGGCTTCTCCGCGTACTGCGGCACGAAATTCGCGCTGGAGGGTTTCTCCGACGCGCTGGCCGCCGAGGTGGCACCGCTCGGCATCAAGGTGCTGATCGTGGAGCCGGGCGCGTTCCGTACGAACCTGATGGGCGCGGCCGGCACGAGCGAGGAGATCGCCGACTACGCGGACACGGTCGGCCCTACCCGGCAGGCGGTGGCCGCCGGTGACGGCGGCCAGCCCGGCGACCCCGCGAAGGGCGTGGCCGCGGTTCTGGCTGCCCTCGCGGACGACCGCACTCCGCTGCGACTGCCGCTCGGCAGCGACGGGGTGGACGCCGTCCTCGGTCACATGGACGCGCAGCGCGCGGAGATCGCGACCTGGGAGAAGACGGCACGGGACACGGCGTTCGAGGCGTGAGACGCCGGGGCGAGACCCCCGTACGAGACGCCGGTGACGGTCGGGCAGACCGGTCCCTCCCGTGTTGCCGGGCCCCGCAGGAACGGGAGCCCAGGCAGAAGGCCTCATCGGAGGGGCCCTCCCGGGAGGGAGTCACGCGCCGGGAGCCACGCGCCCAGGGAGGGGCCCTAGCGGGCCGGCGCTACCGAGAGGGAGCCATGCGTCGGGCCGTGATCAGCTCGTGCAGGTAGCGCTTGGTGATGGTGCCGCCGTGCCGGTTCTCGATCAGCTCGGTGATGCAGTCGAGGAGGCCGCTGAGCGCGGGCGCGGGCAGGGCCCGGTGGTTGGAGTAGGTGCGCAGGACGTCCAGATAGGCCGCGGTCGTATAGGTGATCTCCTGCGGGAAGCGCTGGATCTCGACGGGCCCGAGCCGCTCGGAATCGGCGAGTTCGGTGATGTCGGAGGTCACCGTGGTCTCCTCCGACAGGCGCAGGTCGGGCGGGGTGTCGGGGTCCCAGCGTTCGTAGCAGCGCTGGGCCCGTTCGAAGAAGGCCGCGGAACCACCCGCCACGTGGTGGGTGGTGACCAGGGCGAAAGTACCGCCCGGGGCGAGGGCGGCGGTCATCGCGGGCACGCGTACGGCGGGGTCGATCCAGTGGAAGGCGGTGGCGCAGACCGCCAGCTCGAAGCGCCGGCCGGGCGGGGGGCTCCACTCCTCGAACGCGGCGACCTCGACGCGGGCGTCCGGGAACGGCCGCAGATTGCGCCGGGTCACCGCCGCCAGCGAGGGACCGAGTTCGACCGCGGTGATCCGCAGTCCGGCCCGGGCCAGCGGCACGGTCAGCTGTCCCGTTCCCGGGCCCACCTCCAGGACGTGCCCGGCCGGGGAGCGCCCCGCGCAGGTGATCAGGGCCTCGACCAGGGCGGGCGGGTAGCCGGGGCGGGCGCGGTCGTAGAGCTCGGCGTCCTCGTCGAACACGTCACGCAGCATGCCCCCAGGCTAGGGACCCGCCGTCGCCGCGTCAGCTGTGCAGGCCCCAGTGGCCCCGGTGGACGACCTCGTCCACTCCGCGTCGGCGTTCGTCGATACGGGAGCCCTGCGGGGGCACGTCGTCCGCCCGGTAGCCGACCGTGATGCCGCCGATCGGCGCGTACTCCTCGGGGACCCCGAACTCGGTGCGGAAGGGCTCCAGATGCTCGGGCATGATCCCGAAGAAGCAGGCGTCGAGTCCTACGTCGACCGCGCTGAGCAGCATCATGAGCGCGGCTATCCCCGTGTCGATGTACCAGTACTGGGCGGGCCAGCGGGCCTCGGCGCGGTCCTCCTCCCAGCCCTTGTCGGGTTCGGCGTAGCGCTCCAGACAGGCCGCTTTGTGTGCCAGCGGCACGACGACCAGCGGGGCGTCCCGCATGGTCGGCGTCTGCTCGCTGCGGGTGGGGACGAACGGCCAGAACCGGGCGCGGTCGGCGGCGTCGGTCAGTGCCAGGAACGCCCAGCCCTGGGAGAAGCCGGCCGACGGGCCCGCAACGCGGAGGCGAGGATTCTCTCCACCGCCTCGGGGGTCAGCGGCCTGTCGGCGGCTTGTCGGAGGAGTGGTGGATCATGCGACGGCGACGGACCACTTCGGAGAATTCCATGGCAACGGATCCTGCCAGGGCCCGGGCGTTCGGCGGTCCGGAGCGTTCGGATCGAGCCTCGCGCACCGACAGGACCGTCCGTCTCACCCACCGGGACGGTAGCTCAGTGGATGGACCGGTCCCGGCACGGCACCCCGTATCGACTAGCGTCGTGCCATGACCAGCGACACCCCCCTCACCCTCGCCGCCGCGCTCTCCTCGGGCACGGTCGTGCTCGACGGAGGCATGTCCAACCAGCTCGAATCGGCCGGACACGACCTGAGTGACACGCTGTGGTCGGCTCGGCTGCTCGCGGAGCGGCCCGAGGCGATCGTCGAGGCGCATCTCGCCTACTACGAGGCCGGCGCGGACGTGGCGATCACCTCCAGCTACCAGGCGACGTTCGAGGGCTTCGCCCGGCGCGGCATCCCGCACGAGCGGGCGGCCGAACTGCTCGGCCTGAGCGTCGGGCTGGCCCGCGAGGCCGCCCGGCGCGCGTGTACGAAGGGTGTCGCGCGGCCACTGTGGGTCGCCGCGTCGGTGGGCCCGTACGGGGCGATGCTCGCGGACGGCTCGGAGTACCGGGGGCGGTACGGGCTGAGCGTCGCGGAGCTGGAGCGGTTCCACCGGCCGCGCCTGGAGGTCCTGGCCGCCGCCGCGCCCGACGTGCTGGCCCTGGAGACGGTCCCGGACACGGACGAGGCGCGGGCGCTGCTGCGGGGGGTGCGCGGGCTCGGCGTGCCGGCGTGGCTGTCGTACAGCGTCGCCGGTGACCGTACGCGGGCCGGGCAGCCGCTGGAGGAGGCCTTCGCCCTGGCCGCCGAGGCCGACGAGGTCATCGCGGTCGGGGTCAACTGCTGCGTCCCCGAGGACGTCGACGCGGCGGTCGCCACGGCCGCGCGCGTGACCGGAAAGCCGGTCGTGGTCTATCCGAACAGCGGCGAGGCCTGGGACGCCCGGGCCCGCGCCTGGACCGGCAGCTCCACGTTCACGGCCGCGCAGGTCGGCGGGTGGGAGCGGGCGGGGGCCCGGCTGATCGGCGGGTGCTGCCGGGTGGGCCCGGAGGCGATCGCGGGGATCACGGCGGCGCTGCGGGCCGTGTAGTTCCTGTCCGCCGTCCCGGGCCGCGCCGGGAGGAGGAGGCCATCACGTCCGGCCGGCGCGGCGATCCCGCGGCACCCCGCTCCCGGCCCGGGAACCGGCCGGAAGACCCGCCCGAGTCCGGGCGGCGCGCGCCGTCACTGCCCGCCGCCGCCGACCGCGAATCCCGTACGGCACCAGCCCCCGCCGAGCCAGGTCGGCGCCCGCCGCCGTCCCCTCACGTCCGGCCGGCGCCGCCTGAGCGGCGGAAGCGGCGTACGGGCGACAGCGGAGTCGCGATGCGTGCGGACGCGTCGACGGGAGGGCGCGAAGGGGGCGTGCCGTCCACGGGGTCGGCCGCCGGGTGGACCGCGGACCTGTCGCCGGACTGATCGCCGGGCTTGCCCGCGGCTCCGTCCGCGGGTCCGGCCGCGGCCCTGGCCGATTCGGCGTCCCACACGGCGAGTTCGCGGTCGCGCGGGCCGCGCACGGTGTGCGGGTCACCGGCGCCGAAGATCCGGACGGGGTGCGAGGCGTCCCAGGCGGCCCACCCCGGGTCGCCGTCGACCGCGAACCGCACCCAGGCACCGTGCATGGCGTCCGCCAGCTCCTGCGGGGCGCCCTCGCCCGCGAGCTTCGCCGACTCCGGTACCCCGGCGGTGTCGAAGACGAAGCCCAGCTCCAGGGCGTGGCAGGCACCGAGGTCGGGCACGTTGGACGGCCAGGCGAACTCGTAGACGTGGGCAAAGGCGCGGTCCTCGCCGGGGACGTCCGCGTCGAGGGACGCGGTGGGCCGGCCGCTCCGCGCGTCGGCGAGGCGGTGCAGCGGGACCCGCAGGAGATGGTCGGTGATCATCTGGCCGACGAGATCGGCGGTGCCCGCTTCCGGATGGATGGCACGGTAGCCGCGGGGGACCTCGTGGCCGCAGTGGCAGCGGGCCATCGCACCGGCCAGGGCGACCGGGCCGAGCCGGTCGACGCGTTCCAGGAGCCCGCCGGGTACGAGCCACAGCAGGTACTCGTCACGGGTCCAGCCGAGGAGGAGGCCGACGTCCGGCGCGGCGCCCTCGACGAGGGCCTCCAGCGGGTCGCGGGGCACGAGGTCGCCGTCGACGACGATGCCGAAGGCGGGGCCGCCCAGCACCGGGCTGCTGAGTCTGCCCACGTCGGCCTGGGTGCGCAGGAGCAGGTCGCGGTCGACGGCGGCGAACGCCTCCGCCGTCGCGGGGATCTTCAGCCGGGTGGCCATCCTGCGCACCATCCGGCGCACCTTGTCGCGGTCGCTCGCCTCGGGCGGCCCGCTCTGCAGGATCGCCCGGTGGAACAGGCCCTGGGCGCGCGGGCTCGCGAGCAGGGCGCCGATGCTGATGGCTCCGGCGGACTCGCCGAACACGGTCACCCGGTCGGGGTCGCCGCCGAACCGGCCGACGGACGCCCGTACCCACTCCAGCGCGGCGAGCTGGTCGCGCAGTCCGGGGTTGGCGGGGGCGTCCGGGAAGAGACCGTAACCCTCCACACCCAGGCGGTAGTTGAGGGACACGAAGACCACGCCGTCGCGTGCGAAGGCGCGCCCGTCGTAGACCGGGACGGCCGAGGAACCGCGGGTCAGGGCGCCACCGTGGATCCACACCATGACGGGGAGCCGGGCCCCGGGGTCGGGCTCCGGGGTCCACACGTTCAGGTTGAGGCAGTCGTCGCCGGGTACGACGGGGTCGGCGAGGAGCCGGGCGAAGGCCTCGGAGTACGGCGGCTTCGGCGGCGTCGGTCCGAAGGCGCCGGCGTCCCGTACTCCGTCCCAGGGCTCGGGCGGCACGGGCGGGCGGAAGCGATGGGCGCCGAAGGGCGGGGCGGCGTACGGGATGCCCCGGAAGACCGCGATCCCGTGCTCGTACCGGCCGCGCACCGCTCCGTACGGAGTGGCGACCACCGGGTCCTTCGTCTCCGCCACGGGATCCACCGCGTCCACCGCCATCCGGGACCAGCTCCTCACCGTCGCGAGTAGTAAGGATCAGAGCACCACATCACTTCCCGGTATTCCTGCGGACGTCCCCGTTCGGCCGATGGCGCCGCGCGGCGCGGGTCAGCCCGCCGGGGCGGCGTCGGCCGAGGGCTCCCGCGCCGCCCAGACGATGCCGCCGAGCAGATGCCCTCGGAAGTCCAGGTCCTCGTAGGCCCGAGCGGCGTGTCCGAGGGCGGTGTAGAAGACCCGGCCCGCGCCCTGTTCCCGGCACCACACGAGAGGGTGGTCGTCGCCCATTCCCCCGCCCTCGTAGGAGGATTCGTCGGCGGAGGCGAGCACGCGTACCGAACCGCGCGGGCTGGAGCGGAAGTCGTACCACTCGTCCGTGAACTCCCAGACGGGCGGCAGGTGTCGAGTGGCCGGATGTCCGTGGTCCTCGACGACGGCCCTGCCCGGCTGGAGGTCCGGGTGCCGGTCGAAGCGGGCGCCGAGGAGCTCGCCGTAGTGGGGCCACTCGTACTCGGTGCAGGCGGCGGCGTGCACCCCGACGAACCCGCCGCCGCCCTCGACGTACGCCGTGAGCCGGTCGCGGCCCGCCGGCGTCAGCACCTCGCCGCTCGTCGACAGAAAGACGATCGCCGCGTACGGGGAGAGGGGCGCCTCGAAGACGGCGGGGTCCTCGGTGGCGTCGACGGCGAACCCGTGCGCGTCACCCAGAGCGCGTACGGCGGCGACGGCGGCCGGAATGGAGTCGTGCCGGTAGTCGGCGGTACGGGTGTACACAAGAACACGGAAGGCCATGACCGGAGCCTAGGGCGATCGCCGCGGCGGTGTCCGTTTCGTTCAAGACCGGTCGGCCGGCGCCCGCCTACGGTGGCCGTATGACTCCACGATTCGATGTGATCGGCCTGGCGGTCTCCGACATGGCCGCCTCGCTCGCCTTCTACCGCCGGCTCGGGCTCGACTTCCCCGAGGGTGCCGAGAACGAGCCGCATGTCGAGGCCGAGCTGCCCGGCGGGCTGCGCCTCGCGCTGGACACGGAGGCGACCATCCGGTCGTTCCACGCCGGGTGGCGGCCCCCGAGCGGCGGCGGCAGGGTGTCGCTGGCCTTCCTCTGCGACAGCCCCGCCGAGGTCGACTCCGTGTACGAGGGGCTCGTCGGAGCCGGCCATCACGGCGAGCTCAAGCCCTGGGACGCCTTCTGGGGCATGCGGTACGCCGTCGTGCACGACCCGGACGGCAACGGCGTCGACCTGTTCGCCCGGCTGCCCGGGGATCCGGCCCCGGCACAGTAGTCCGGTTCCCTACCGGTGACCGACCAGTTCGCCGAGCGTCGTTCCCGCCAACTCCCGCACGTCCCGCGCGAGATGGGCCTGGTCCGCGAACCCGGCCCGGAGGGCGGTCTCGGCGAAGGGCACGCCGTCGCGGGCGAGGGCGAGCGCCCGTTGCAGGCGCAGCACGCGGGCCAGGGTCTTGGGTCCGTAGCCGAACGCCACGAGCGAGCGGCGGTGCAACTGTCGTGCGCCCAGGCCCAGTTCGTCGGCCGTCTCGGCGACCGGGCGGCCCGCGTCCAGGGCGGCCACCACCTCCCGGAGCAGCGGATCGGGGGGCTCGGCGTCGGCCGCCCGGAGCAGCGCGACCTCTTCGAGCGCGTCCACGGGGTCGGCGGCCGCGTCGATCCGAGCGGCGAGGCGGCGCACCTCGGAGGCGGGCCACAGGTCGGTCAACTCCACGCGCTGGTCCCGGAGTTCGTTCGCGGGTACGCCCAGGTAGGCGGGCGCCGTGCCGGGGAAGAAGCGAACGCCCACCCAGCCGCCGGGTACCCCGTCCGGAACGTAGGGCCGCGTGTCAGGACCGGCGACGAGCAACCGCCCCTCGGTCCAGAGCAGATCCATGCAGCCGTCGGGAAGCACGGCGCTCCGGACGCTCCCGGACTCGGCCCCGGCGTCTTCTCCTGCCCCGCCCCGGCCGTGCTCGTCACCGGGCACGGGCACGGGACCTGGCGCCGGACCGGCCAGGACGCGGCTCCACACGACCGCGCCCGGCAGCCGGGACGCCCGTTCCGCGTACATGCACGCCAGGCTACGCCGCGCGTGCCCGGTACTCCTGCGGGCTGACGCCGTACAGCCGTTTGAAGGCGCTGGACAGGGCGAAGGCGCTGCCGTAGCCGACGTGGCGGGCGATCGTCTCCAGGGTGTCGCCGCCCTCGCGGAGCCGGTCGGCGGCCAGGGCGAGGCGCCAGCCGGTCAGATACGTCATCGGAGGCTCCCCGACGAGTTCGCCGAAGCGCCTGGCCAGGGCGGCGCGCGAGACACCGGCCTTGGCGGCGAGCGCGGCGACCGTCCAGGGGTGGGCCGGGTCGTCCTGGAGGAGTCGGAGCACGCCGCCCACGACCGGGTCCGCGAGGGCCTGGTACCAGGCGGGCGCCGCGGCCTCGGGGCGGGAGAACCAGGCGCGCAGGGCGGTGATCATCAGGAGGTCGAGGAGGCGGTCCAGGACGACCTCCTGGCCGGGCTCGTCGCGCACCATCTCCTCGGCGAGGATCGGTGTCAGCGGGCACTCCCACACGTCGGAGGGGAGCGAGAGCAGCGGCGGCAGCGCGTCGAGCAGTCTGCCGTTGACCTCGCCCCGCATCATGTACGTCCCGATCAGCAGCACCGTGGAGCCGTCGAGCCGGTCGCCCCAGCTGCGCACCCCGAGGTCCCAGTGGCCCTTGAGCGAGCGCCCGTCCGGGTAGGTGCACTCGCCGCCCGGCAGGATCACGGCCTGTGGCGGGGTGCCGGGGTCGTCGGCGCAGAGGTAGGGGTCGGGGCCGCGCGCGATGGCGACGTCACCGGCCCGCAGCCGCAGCCGCTCGCCCCGGTCCGGTACGACCCAGGCGTCGCCGCGAACCACCAGCATGATCGTCAGGGGGGCGCGGTCCTCGATACGTACGCACCACGGCGGGTCGAAAGACGCACGGATCATGAAGGCGCCACGCGCGCGTGGACCCTCCAGCAGGCCTGCGAGAGGGTCCCCCCGCGTGAGCGTGTTCGAGCGTGGAGGAGCGTCCATGCCGCCAGCGTAGACGGCGGTCCGGAAGGCCGTGGACGTCCGCTTATGGGAATGAGCCGTTCGGCGATGGTTCCTTGCCGGGGACGGCAGTTGACTGGGACGCATGGCAGACAACGAGCGGAACATGACGGTGCTGGTGACAGGGGCCACGGGGCGGACCGGGAGCCGGGTCGCGCAGGCCGCGCGGGCGGCGGGACTGACGGTCCGGGCCGGATCGCGCGGCGAGGGCTTCGACTGGGAGGACGCCTCGACGTGGGCCGGGGTGCTGCGGGGCGCCGACGCGGCGTACCTGGTGTATCCGACGGACGTCGGCTCCCCGGCCGCCACGGAGGCGGTCGGGGCCCTGGCCCGGGAGGCGGTGGGGCTCGGCGTACGGCGGCTGGTGCTGCTGTCGTCGCGGGGCGAGGACCGGGCACGGCCGACCGAGGAGGCGCTCAGGACGTCCGGCGCGGACTGGACGATCGTACGAGCCTCGTGGTTCACGCAGAACTTCAGCGAGGGCCCGCTGGTCGAGGGGCTGCGCCACGGTGAGCTGGTCTTCCCGGCCGGTGAGGTGCGGGAGCCGTTCATCGACGTACGGGACATCGCGGACGTCGTGGTGGCCGCGCTGACCGGGCGCGACCGGTACACCGGCCAGGAGCTGGCGATCACGGGGCCCCGGCTGCTGACCTTCCGGGAGGCGGTCGCGGAGATCTCGCGGGCCACGGGCGAGGAGCTGGCGTACACCCCGGTGACGGCGCGGCAGTACGGCGACACCCTGGCCGGGTTCGGGGTGCCGGCCGAGGAGGTCGAGTTCCTCGTCGAGCTCTTCGAGAGCCTCCTCGACGGCCGTAACGCCCACCTCTCGGACGGCGTCCAGGAGATCCTCGGCCGTGCGCCGCGGGATTTCACGGACTTCGCGCGGGAGGCCGCGGCGGCCGGGGTGTGGAAGGCCGAGTGAGGGACGGGCGGGTGAAGGACGGGCGCGGGGAGGGACGGCCGGGCCCGGGTTCACTTCGGTGGGGCTCACACGGTGGAGCTCCCGCCTCTGGAGTTCACTCCCGTGGAGGGTGCTCCTCGCCGTTCTTCTCCGCCCGGGGGGTGTGGTGGGTGTTCCTGGCGTGCGTGCGCAGCCGGGACGTCACGTCCTCCGGGGGCAGGAAGCGCGACCAGCGTTCCGGGAACTCGGACGGCATGTCGGGGTCGTCGGGATCGGCGTCGTAGGAACGGTGGGCGGCGGCGCGGGCCACGAACTCCGCGGCCTGGACCTCGCGCAGCCGCTCGTTGGCGGCACGGGCCGCGGAGGTGGCGGCGGCCGGCCAGACCCGGTCGATGGCGGCGTTGACGGCCGCGCCGACCAGGACGGCGAAGGCGGACACACCGATCCACAGCAGGACGGCGACGGGGGCGGCGAGCGAGCCGTAGATGGTGGGGCCCTCGACGGTGTTGGTCAGATAGATGCGGAGCAGGAAGCTGCCGAGCACCCACATGGCGAGGGCGACCAGAGCGCCCGGCACGTCCTCCACCCAGGGGGAACGTACGGGGACGGACACGTGGTAGAGGGTCGTGAGGAAGACGACCGACAGGACGATGACGACCGGCCAGTACAGGACCTGGACGACGGTCGTCGACCACGGCACGACGTTCACCACCGCGTCCGGGCCCGCCACCATCAGCGGGAGCGCGACGGAGCCGATCAGCAGGGCCACGATGAACAGCAGGAACGACATGACCCGGGTCTTCACGATGCCCCGGGTGCCGTCGAGGCCGTACATCACGGTGATGGTGTCGACGAAGACGTTCACCGCCCGCGAACCAGACCACAGGGCGAACAGGAAGCCGAGGGAGATGATGTCGGGCCGGCCGCCCTTCATCACGTCGTGCAGGATCGGCTCGGCGATCTGGTGCACGCCCTTCTCGGTCAGCACCGTGCGGGACGCCTCCAGGATGTTGGACTCCAGGCTGGCGATGGTGGCGGCGCCGGTCCAGTCGTCCACGTACCCGAGCAGTCCGATCATGCTCAGCAGCAGCGGCGGCACGGACAGCAGTGTGAAGAAGGCGGCCTCGGCCGCCAGTCCCAGGATCCGGTACTCCATGCACGAGTTGACGGTGTCCTTGAGCAGCAGCCAGGCGGTCCTGCGCTTGGAAACGTTCCGGTAGAGCGCGCGAGCGCGGTGGAAGCGGCCCGAGCGAGGCCGTTCAGGTGTTTCTTTTGCCTGGTGCACGTCCTTACGGTAGCGGTATGGCAGCCAGCACCCACACCGTGACCAACCAGGCCCCGCCCCTGGTCGGATATGACGTATTCGCCGCCGACCGGGCCCTCGTCGAGGCGGTCGACCGGCATCTCGATCCTCAGCTACTCGACGAGGCGCGCGAGGAGCTTTCGGCGCTCGGCCGGACTTCCGGTTCCGCCCAGGTACAGGAGTGGGGTGCGCTGGCCAACGAGAACCCGCCGAAGCTGCGCACCCACGACCGCTACGGCAACCGGATCGACGAGGTCGACTTCCACCCGTCCTGGCACCGACTCCTCGGCAAGGGCGTGTCGGCGGGACTGACCGCGGCCTGGAGCCGCCCCGGCGGACACCTCCGGCGCGCCGCGGGCTTCGTGATCTGGACGCAGGCCGAGGCGGGCAACGGCTGCCCGCTGTCGATGACCCACGCGGCGGTGCCCGCGCTGCGCACCGACCCGGCGCTCGCCGCCGAGTGGGAGCCGCGGCTGACGTCCACGATCTACGACCAGGAACTGCGGCCCGCCGATCGGAAAGCCGGCGTGCTCTTCGGTATGGGCATGACGGAGAAGCAGGGCGGCAGCGACGTACGCGCCAATACGACCGAGGCACGGCCGCTCGCCGAGGACGGTACGTACGAGCTCACCGGGCACAAGTGGTTCTGCTCGGCGCCGATGTCGGACGGTTTCCTGGTGCTGGCGCAGGCCCCGGGCGGACTGACCTGCTTCCTGGTGCCGCGCGTCCTGGCGGACGGCACCCGCAACGTCTTCCGTATCCAGCGGCTCAAGGACAAGCTCGGCAACCGGTCCAACGCGTCGAGCGAGGTCGAGTTCGACGGGACCTGGGCGCGCCGGGTGGGCGACGAGGGGCGCGGGGTGCGGACCATCATCGAGATGGTCGCGGCGACCCGGCTGGACTGTGTGCTCGGCTCGGCCTCGCTGATGCGGCAGGCCGTCGCGCAGGCGATCCACCACTCCACCTACCGCGAGGCGTTCGGCGGCCGGCTCCTCGACAAGCCGCTGATGCGCAACGTCCTGGCCGATCTGGCGCTGGAGTCGGAGGCGGCGACCACGCTGGCGATGCGGCTGGCCGCGGCGTACGACGACGGGAGCGAGCAGGAGCGGGCTTTCCTGCGGCTCGCGGTGCCGGCCGCCAAGTACTGGGTGACCAAGCGGTGTACGCCGGTCGCGGTGGAGGCGCTGGAGTGTCTGGGCGGCAACGGCTACGTCGAGGAGTCGGGCATGCCGCGGCTGTTGCGGGAGTCGCCGCTCAACTCCATCTGGGAGGGCGCCGGCAATGTGCAGGCGCTGGACGTCCTGCGCGCGCTGCAGCGGGAGCCGGGGGCTCTGGACGCGTATCTGCGGGAGGTGGGCCAGGCCCGCGGCGCCGACCACCGGCTGGACGGGGCCATCAAGAACCTGCTGGCCGAACTCGCCGACCTGGACGGCATCGAGGCCCGTGCCCGCCGTCTGGTCGAGCGGATCGCGCTGGTGCTCCAGGGATCGCTGCTCGTCCGGTACGCGCCCCCGGAGGTCGCCGACGCGTTCTGCGCCTCGCGCCTGGGCGGTGACTGGGGTACGGCGTTCGGCACTCTGCCGCACAGTCTGGATCTGGCCACGGTGGTGGAGCGCGCCCGGCCGGTGTCCTGACGGAGGCGCTGACGCGGGGGTGGTGCTGCGCCGACACGGCACCACCCCCGCCTCTGGCCCCGTTCAGGAGCTCGGACGCCGCACGGGCGGCGTCGTTGTCAGTTTCAAGGAACCTTGCGACCGTTGGCGAGAGTTGCAGACCGTTGCATTCCTTGGTGCACCTTGCGCGAAGGCCGGGCGGACCCGGCCGAGAGCAGGCACGATGTGGGATGACGGCGGTGTCGCGGCCCGTACGAGGTCCTGGTTTCGGGAGTGCCCTGTGAAGATCACATCGTTCAACCTCGCCCGTTTCGCACCGTCGGACGCGTCCGAAACGGCCGGGCACCTCAAGGAGACCTGGGCCGCGTCGGTCAAGGGCGAACGTGGCCCGATCGCCCCGCGTCCGGTGATCGGCCAGTCCTGGCAGCGAGCGAAACGTTTCGGCGTCGATCCCGAACAGGGAACGGACAGCATCCTGTTACAGACGGACGAACTCGAACACCGGCGGACAGCGAGCGCGCTCGCCGACGTGATGCCGACCCTGCACGGCGGACTCGGGGCGGTCGCCGACGCCTCCCTCCAGATCATGGTGGTCACCGACCCCGAGGGCCGGGTGCTGTGGCGCGAGGGCAACCCGGGCGTGCTGCGCCGGGCCGACGCCATCTGCCTGGAGGAAGGCGCCGCCTGGAGCGAGGACACCACCGGCACCAACGCCATCGGAACGGCTCTCTCCGCCGGCACCCCCGTCCAGGTGCACTCCGCCGAGCACTTCGTGCGCACCCTGCACGACTGGACGTGCGCCGCCGCGCCCGTCCACGACCCGCGTGACGGGCGGCTGCTCGGGATCATCGACGTGAGCGGCCCGGACAGCACCTTCCATCCGGCCACGCTCGCCCTGGTCGACGCGGTGTCCAGACTGGCCGAAAACGAACTGCGGAGCAGACATCTGACGGCCATCGAACGGCTGCGCGCGGTGGCCGCTCCCCTGCTGTGCCGGCTGGGCGGTCCCGCGCTCGTGGTGGACACCCATGGCTGGCTGGCCGCCGTCACCGGGATGCCGCCCGTCGACCGGGTCCCGCTGCCCGACCCCTTCGGCGCGGGCCCGGCCTGGCTGCCCTCCCTCGGGATGTGCGTCGCCGAACCGATGCCCGGCGGCTGGCTGCTGCGCGTCACCGCCACCGACGACACGGGGAGCGCCGGCCGGGTGGTCCTCGACCTCGGCGATCCCCGGCGGGCCCATGTCACCGTCTCGGGCACGGCGGGCAGTTGGGCCCAGGATCTGAGCCCGCGCCACGCGGAGCTGCTCTACGTCCTCGCCGTGCACCGGCAGGGACGCAGCGCGGCCCAGCTCGCCGTCGACCTCTTCGGCGATCCGACCCGCACGGTCACGGTCCGCGCCGAACTCTCCCGCGTACGCCGCCGGCTGATCGGGCTCCTCGACCACCGGCCGTACCGCTTCCGCGAGGAGGTGGAGGTCCAGGTGCTGCTGCCGGACGACCCCCGGGACCTGCTGCCGCACTCGACGGCGCCGACGGTCCTCGGAGCACGCGCGTCGGGTGAGCCGGCACCGTCCTGAGCACGGGAAGGGGCGAAGCAGGCGTATTTCGTGAGCGTCTTCGGCCGTCTTTGTCCTGGCCGGGGGGTCTCTGCCGTAGCATCCCCTCACAGGCCACCCCACCCGTCTCTCCGTCAACGCCCTCGGCGGGGGAGGCAGTTGGCCTACTCGGGAGGACGCATGAAGCAGCGCGGCAGGCACCGTCGTCGAAGAAGAGGACAGGCGCTGCGCGCCACCCTCGCCGGAACCGCGCTCGCGCTCACGGCGGCCGCCACCCTGATCAGCACCTCGCAGGCCACCGGCAGCAACAACCCGGGCGGACTCACCGCGCTCCGCTCCACCTCCGCGGCGCAGCAGCTGCGCCTCCACGAGAACCTCACCTCCCGGGACGCGCTGGACACACTCAGCGGGAACATGGGCGGCAACGTCGGTGTCGACGGAGTCCTGGGCGACACCGACCACGCGATGCGGAACACCGCCGACTGCACGACGGACGAGCGGGCCGCGCTGCCGGTCGAGCCGACGGCCACGCGCGCGTACTGCTGGGACGACGCCGACGCGCGCACCGGGCAGTGGAAACCGCGTTCCGTGACCACGTCCGGTGACGCCTACGACGACGGACGCTGGGACACGCACCAGGTGATCCTGGCCGGCTGGACGCACCGCGACGGGCAGGCGGCCGCGCCGACCCGGGAGGAGGGCCTGGCCAAGATCGCCTTCGTCGACGCGACCGATCCGGACGCCCTCCGCTACCGCTGGGTCCTGCTGGTCGCCCCGCGCGCCGGCGGCAAGGACTTCTCGGCGGTCCACTCGGGCCTCGGCGGCATGGTCTGGTACCAGGACAAGCTGATCGTCACCGCGGCGCACGGAGAAGGCCTCCTCGTCTTCGACCTGCACCGGCTGCTGCGAGCCGATGTCGACAGCGGTGCCGTGGGCCGGGTGGGCGACGGCTATTCCGCCGCCGGTTACCGGTACGTGCTCCCCGCCATCGGCTCGTACGACCCGGAGGGCGGCGCGTGTACGCGCGGCCGCGACCGCGCGGTCCCCTGCTTCGGCTCGCTCTCCCTGGACCGTTCGACCTCCCCGGACAGCCTGGTCGCGGCGGAGGCCGCGGGCGACCGCACGGAGCGGACCCGTATCTGGCGGTACGCGTACAGCACCGCCGCGTACCGCACGGGACTGCTCGCCGACGCCCAGGGTCACGTGGACGCGGCCGAGGCCTACACGACCAAGGCCGCCGGGGTGTCCGGTGTCCTCTCCCACCGGTCCGCCGACGCGCGCGAGGCGCGGTGGTACGTCGGGCGGCCGTCCGACAGCCGTACCCAGCACGGCTCCCTGTGGCGGCAGACCGGAGACGGGGCCGAGGCGGCCACGTGCACGGCGGACCAGTCGCACGCCTGCTGGAGCCTCGGCTCCGGGTCGTTCTCCTACTGGCAGCAGACCGGCGAACTGTGGACCCTCACCGACACACCGGCCCAGCGAGCGCTCTACGCGGTACCGCTGTCATCCGTCGACGGCTCGCTGGGATAGCGGAACGGTCTCCGGCACCGGTCGCTCGGACAGCGGCGCGGTCTTCGTCGCCGGAGTGGTCGGCAGGGCCTTCGGGGGCGCTTTTGGAGGGCCGCCTGGCGTCGTGGTTCCCTGGCGGTCATGAGCAACGTCACTGTGACCACCTGGTCCCTGGAGCAGACGGCCCCGACCGACCTGCTCCCCGCGAGCGCGCCCGACGGGGACCTGCGGATCGTCCGCGCCGAGGTCCCCTCGCCCGAGTTCAGCCGCTTCCTCTACGCCTCGGTCGGCGGGGACATCCGCTGGACGGACCGGCTCGCGTGGACGTACGCGCAGTGGCAGGAAGCCCTCGCCGAGCCGGGCGTGGAGACCTGGGTCGCCTACGAGCGGGGCACGCCCGCGGGCTATGTCGAACTCGGTGCGCAGGACGACGGGGTCGTGGAGGTCGTCTACTTCGGACTCATCCCCGCGTTCCGCGGACGCCGGATCGGGGGACACCTCCTCTCGTACGGTGTCGCGCGCGCCTGGGACCTGGCCGGGCGCTGGCCGGGACGGGCCGAGACGAAGCGCGTCTGGCTGCATACGTGCAGCAAGGACGGGGAGCACGCGATGGACAACTATCTGCGCCGCGGCTTCAAGCTCTTCGACACCAAGGTCGAGGAGGAGGCGGACGTCGCCACCCCGGGTCCGTGGCCGGGGGCCGGCACCGTCTGACCAGCTCCGAGCCGCGGCGACCGCGGCAGCCCGGCCCTCCCCGCGGCACCGCGGGAGGTCCGGTCATGTGATCGACAACACCCTTGTCTCGCGATTCGGGACAAGGGTGTCCACATGGTGGATGACGGTGGACTGCCCGGAGATCCCCGTGACACGCTTCCGTCATGTCTGGAACTGGAATTGCCTTGGTGAGTCGGCGGCACGTCGACCTCGGCCGCATGTCCAGCGCCATCTGTCCGGCGAGCTGACCAGCCCAGCAGCGCCGAGTCTCTCCCTTTGCAAGAACCTTGCGCAGTGCTGCGCCCATTCTTCCGTATGCACCCGTTTGCGCAGGTCAGAGCCGCAGTCAGACCTGTCCCGCAGTCTCGAAGGACGTATCAGCCATGGCCGCCACCCCCGAGAATCCTGCTGCCGCGCCCCGCCGCAAGGTGAGCCGTCACCGCGGCGAGGGTCAGTGGGCCGTAGGTCACTTCACGCCGCTCAACGGGAACGAGCAGTTCAAGAAGGACGACGACGGTCTCAATGTGCGGACACGCATTGAGACGGTCTACTCCAAGCGGGGCTTCGACTCGATCGACCCCAACGACCTGCGCGGCCGGATGCGTTGGTGGGGTCTCTACACCCAGCGCAAGCCCGGGATCGACGGCGGCAAGACCGCGATCCTGGAGCCGGAGGAGCTGGACGACAAGTTCTTCATGCTGCGCGTCCGGATCGACGGCGGCCGGCTGACCACCGAGCAGCTGCGCGTCATCGGCGAGATCTCGCAGGAGTTCGCGCGCGGCACCGCCGACCTCACCGACCGGCAGAACGTCCAGTACCACTGGATCCGCATCGAGGACGTCCCGGAGATCTGGGACCGCCTGGAGGCCGTGGGCCTGTCCACGACCGAGGCCTGCGGTGACACGCCCCGCGTCATCCTCGGCTCGCCCGTCGCCGGCATCGCCGAGGACGAGATCATCGACGGCACCCCGGCCATCGAGGAGATCCACCGCCGGGTCATCGGCAACAAGGACTTCTCGAACCTGCCCCGCAAGTTCAAGACCGCGATCTCCGGTTCGCCGCTGCTCGACGTGGCGCACGAGATCAACGACGTCGCCTTCGTCGGCGTGAACCACCCGGAGCACGGCCCCGGCTTCGACCTCTGGGTCGGCGGCGGCCTCTCCACCAACCCGAAGATCGGCCAGCGCCTCGGCGCCTGGGTCCCCCTCGACGAGGTCGCGGACGTCCACATCGGCGTCCTCTCGATCTTCCGCGACTACGGCTACCGGCGGCTGCGCACCCGCGCCCGCCTGAAGTTCCTGGTCGCCGACTGGGGCGTGGAGAAGTTCCGCCAGGTCCTGGAGGACGAGTACCTGAAGCGCAAGCTGGTCGACGGCCCCGCCCCCGACCAGCCGGTCGCCCGCTGGCGCGACCACGTGGGTGTGCACCGTCAGCAGGACGGCCGGTACTACGTCGGCTTCGCCCCGCGCGTCGGCCGCGTGGACGGCGCGACCCTGACGAAGATCGCCGAACTGGCCGAGGCGCACGGCTCGGGCCGGCTGCGTACCACCGTCGAGCAGAAGATGATCGTGCTCGACGTGGACGAGACGCGGATCGACTCGCTCGTCGAGGGCCTGGAGGCTCTCGACCTGACCGCTCGCCCCTCCACTTTCCGGCGCGGCACGATGGCCTGCACCGGCATCGAGTACTGCAAGCTCGCGATCGTCGAGACCAAGGCACGCGGTGCTTCCCTGATCGACGAACTCGAGCGCCGCATCCCTGAGTTCGACGAGCCGATCACCATCAACATCAACGGCTGCCCGAACGCCTGCGCCCGCATCCAGGTCGCGGACATCGGCCTCAAGGGCCAGCTGGTCCTCGACGAGAACGGCGAGCAGGTCGAGGGATACCAGGTGCACCTGGGCGGCGCGCTCGGCCTGGAGGCCGGATTCGGCCGCAAGGTCCGTGGTCTGAAGGTCACTTCGGACGAACTGCCCGACTACATCGAGCGCGTCCTCAAGCGTTTCCAGGTGGAGCGCGAGGACGGCGAGCGCTTCGCCACCTGGGCCTCGCGTGCCTCCGAGGAGTCCCTGTCATGAGTGAGCGTGCCGCGCCGTTCTACTGCCCCTATTGCGGGGACGAGGATCTGCGACCCAGCGAAGAGGGCCACGGCGCGTGGGAATGCGCGGCGTGCAACCGAGCCTTTCAGCTGAAGTTCCTCGGGCTGCTGTCCCGAGGCGTTCGGCAGGAAGAGCGTGGAGGGGCGGAGATATGACGACCATTCAGGAAGAGCGTACGGGCGAGGACTTGAAGAGCCTGGCCGAGCGGGCGGGCCGGGACCTGGAGGACGCGTCCGCGCTGGAGATCCTGCGCTGGGCGGCCGACACCTTCGGCGAGAAGTTCTGCGTGACCTCGTCCATGGAGGACGCGGTCGTCGCCCACCTCGCCTCCCGTGTACTGCCCGGCGTGGACGTGGTGTTCCTCGACACGGGCTACCACTTCCCGGAGACCATCGGCACCCGTGACGCGGTCGAGGCCGTGATGGACGTCAACCTCATCACCCTCACCCCGCGTCGGACGGTCGCCGAGCAGGACGCCGAGTACGGGCCGAGGCTGCACGACCGCGACCCGGACCTGTGCTGCGCCCTGCGCAAGGTCGAGCCGCTCGAAGAGGGCCTGACCGCGTACGACGCCTGGGCGACCGGGCTGCGCCGCGACGAGTCCCCGACCCGGGCGGACACCCCGGTCGTCGGCTGGGACGAGAAGCGGCGGAAGGTCAAGATCTCCCCGATCGCCCGCTGGACGCAGGACGACGTCGACGCCTACGTCGCCGAGCACGGGGTCCTGACCAACCCGCTGCTGATGGACGGTTACGCCTCCGTCGGCTGCGCGCCCTGCACCCGTCGGGTGCTGGAGGGCGAGGACGCGCGCGCGGGCCGCTGGGCGGGCCGCGGGAAGACCGAGTGCGGGCTGCACGGATGACGACCACCACGAGAACGACCGCGCCCGCCGCGGACCCCACGAACTCTCAGGAGCAGCAAGTGACGACCGGAGCCACCGTCTGGCTCACGGGTCTGCCGAGCGCCGGCAAGACCACCATCGCGTACGAGCTGGCCGGCCGGCTGCGAGAGGAGGGCCACCGGGTCGAGGTGCTCGACGGCGACGAGATCCGCGAGTTCCTCTCCTCGGGGCTCGGCTTCTCCCGCGCGGACCGCGACACGAACGTGCGGCGGATCGGCTACCTCGCCGAACTGCTCTCGCGCAACGGCGTCAAGGCGCTCGTCCCGGTGATCGCGCCCTACGCGGACAGCCGCGAGGCGGTGCGGGGGCGCCACCAGGCCGGGGGCACCCCCTACCTGGAGGTGCACGTGGCGACCCCGGTGGAGGTCTGCTCCGTACGCGATGTGAAGGGGCTCTACGCCAAGCAGGCCGCGGGCGAGATCTCGGGACTGACCGGCGTCGACGACCCGTACGAGGCTCCCGAGTCGCCCGACCTGCGGATCGAGTCGCACACCCAGACCGTGCAGGAGTCCGCTGCCGCGCTGCATGCGCTGCTCACCGAGAGGGGTCTCGCATGACGACCGTCGCCAGTGTCTCCGAGGAGACGGAGTCCAGCCCGTACGCGCTGTCGCACCTGGACGCGCTGGAGTCCGAGGCCGTGCACATCTTCCGCGAGGTCGCGGGCGAGTTCGAGCGGCCGGTGATCCTCTTCTCCGGCGGCAAGGACTCCATCGTCATGCTGCACCTGGCGCTGAAGGCCTTCGCGCCCGCCGCGATCCCCTTCACCCTGCTCCACGTCGACACCGGACACAACTTCCCCGAGGTCCTCGGCTACCGCGACCGGGCCGTGGAACAGCACGGCCTGCGGCTCCATGTCGCCTCCGTGCAGGACTACATCGACCGCGGAGTGCTGCGCGAGCGCCCCGACGGCATCCGCAACCCGCTCCAGACCCTCCCGCTCACCGAGAAGATCCAGAGCGAGCGTTTCGACGCCGTCTTCGGCGGCGGGCGCCGCGACGAGGAGAAGGCCCGCGCGAAGGAGCGGGTGTTCTCGCTGCGGGACGAGTTCTCCCAGTGGGACCCGCGCCGCCAGCGCCCCGAGCTCTGGCAGCTCTACAACGGCCGCCACGCGCCCGGCGAGCACGTCCGCGTGTTCCCGCTCTCCAACTGGACCGAGCTGGACGTCTGGCAGTACATCGCCCGCGAGGACATCGAACTCCCCGACATCTACTTCGCGCACGAGCGTGAGGTGTTCCAGCGCGGCGGCATGTGGCTGACCGCCGGCGAATGGGGCGGGCCGCGCGCGAGTGAGACTGTAGAGAAACGACAGGTGCGCTACCGGACAGTGGGCGACATGTCCTGCACCGGTGCGGTCGACTCCGACGCGACCACCCTGGACGCCGTCATCGCCGAGATCGCCGCCTCCCGCCTTACGGAGCGCGGCGCCACCCGCGCCGACGACAAGGTGTCCGAGGCCGCGATGGAAGACCGCAAGCGCGAGGGGTACTTCTAGACATGACCAGCACCACCGAACCCACCGAGCCCCTGTCGGTCGAGCAGTTGTCGGCGACGACCCTGCTGCGCTTCGCGACCGCCGGTTCCGTCGACGACGGCAAGTCCACGCTCGTCGGACGCCTGCTGCACGACTCCAAGTCGATCCTCACGGACCAGTTGGAGGCCGTCGAGCGTGTCTCGGCGAGCCGCGGGCAGGACGCCCCGGACCTCGCGCTGCTCACCGACGGTCTGCGGGCCGAGCGTGAGCAGGGCATCACCATCGACGTCGCCTACCGCTACTTCGCCACCGCACGCCGCCGGTTCATCCTCGCCGACACCCCCGGCCATGTGCAGTACACCCGCAACATGGTCACCGGCGCCTCCACCGCCGACCTGGCGGTCGTGCTCGTCGACGCCCGCAACGGCGTCATCGAGCAGACCCGCCGGCACGCAGCCGTCGCCGCGCTGCTGCGCGTGCCGCACGTGGTCCTCGCCGTCAACAAGATGGACCTCGTCGAGTACAAGGAGTCCGTGTTCGCGGCGATCGCCGAGGAGTTCACGGCGTACGCCTCCGAGCTGGGCGTCCCCGAGATCACCGCGATCCCGATCTCCGCGCTCGCCGGTGACAACGTCGTGGACGCCTCCGCGAACATGGACTGGTACGGCGGCCCGACCGTCCTCGAACACCTGGAGACGGTCCCGGTCAGCCATGACCTGGCGCACTGCCACGCGCGGCTGCCGGTGCAGTACGTGATCCGCCCGCAGACCCCCGAGCACCCGGACTACCGCGGCTACGCCGGCCAGATCGCGGCCGGCTCCTTCCGCGTCGGCGAGAGCGTCACCGTGCTGCCGTCCGGGCGCACCTCGAAGGTCGCCGGGATCGACCTGCTGGGAAAGCCGGTCGACATCGCGTGGACCCCGCAGTCGGTGACCCTCCTGCTGGAGGACGACGTCGACATCTCGCGCGGTGATCTGCTCGTGCCGAGCAAGGACGCGCCCCCGACGACGCAGGACGTCGAGGCGACCGTCTGCCATGTGGCCGACGAGCCGCTCACCGTCGGCCACCGGGTACTGCTCAAGCACGGCACCCGCACGGTCAAGGCGATCGTCAAGGACATCCCGTCCCGGCTGACCCTGGACGACCTCTCGCTGCACCCGCACCCCGGCCGGCTGGTCGCCAACGACATCGGCCGGGTCAAGATCCGCACCGCGGAGCCGCTCCCGCTCGAC
This sequence comes from Streptomyces sp. NPDC002935, assembly GCF_040611295.1. Classification (NCBI taxonomy): domain Bacteria; kingdom Bacillati; phylum Actinomycetota; class Actinomycetes; order Kitasatosporales; family Streptomycetaceae; genus Streptomyces; species Streptomyces sp. NPDC002935. The sequence continues at coordinate 372,684 of NZ_JBEXNW010000001.1, read as the reverse complement.
GCGTACGCCGACTCCCGGCGCACCGGCGCGTTCATCCTGATCGACCCGGCCGACGGCACCACGCTGACCGCGGGCATGGTCGGCGAGTCCTTCGCCGCTCCGCAGCCGGTCAAGGACGAGTCCGACGACGACGGTTGGGACTTCTGACATGAACCCCATCGACATCTACTCCACGTTCGCCAAAGAGGGCGGCCGCGTCGGCAGCGGCGCCCTCGGCAGCGGGCAGGGCGGAGTGGCGCGATGTGCGCGATGACGTACGCGCACTGCCTGCGCGCCCTCACCCCCCACCGCTTGCGCAAACGAAGACCTGCCGACTTCCCGGCCACGACCTGAGAAGGCGTGACCGCCGGGCCAACGAGAGGAACCCCTCCCGTGCCTGCCATCCGCTCCACTCGCTCGAAGCTCCTGGGCCGCGGCATAGCCCTCGCCACCGCTCTCCCGCTGCTCGCTCTCGCCGCCTGCAGCTACGGCTCCGAGGCGAAGGACGACAACTCCGCGGCCAAGGTGGCCGCCGGGTCGAAGAAGATCGACGGACTCGACTCCGTGAAGATCGGCTACTTCGGCAACCTCACGCACGCCACCGCGCTGGTCGGCAACCAGAAGGGCTTCTTCCAGAAGGAGCTCGGCGCCACCGCCGCCAAGTACCAGGTCTTCAACGCGGGTCCCTCCGAGATCGAGGCGCTCAACTCGGGCTCCATCGACATCGGCTGGATCGGCCCCTCGCCGTCGATCAACGGCTTCACGAAGTCCGAGGGCAAGAGCCTGCGGATCATCGGCGGTTCGGCCTCGGGCGGCGTCAAGCTCGTGGTCAACCCCGAGAAGATCAAGTCCCTGAAGGACGTCAAGGGCAAGAAGATCGCGACGCCGCAGCTCGGCAACACGCAGGACGTCGCGTTCCTCAACTGGGCCGCGGAGCAGGGCTGGAAGGTCGACGCGCAGAGCGGCAAGGGTGATGTGTCGGTCGTCCGCACCGACAACAAGATCACTCCGGACGCCTACAAGTCCGGCTCCATCGACGGCGCCTGGGTGCCGGAGCCGACCGCGTCCAAGCTGGTCGCCGAGGGCGGCAAGGTGCTGCTCGACGAGTCGGACCTGTGGCCCGACAAGAAGTTCGTGATCACGAACATCATCGTGTCGCAGAAGTTCCTCAAGGAGCACCCGAAGGTCGTCGAGGCGGTCCTGAAGGGCTCGGTCGAGACCAACAAGTGGATCAACGCCAACCCGGACGACGCGAAGGCCTCGGCGAACAAGCAGCTGGAAGCCGACTCGGGCAAGGCGCTGCCGGCCGAGGTCCTCGACCCGGCCTGGAAGTCCATCCAGATCACCAACGACCCGCTGGCCTCGACGCTGAACACCGAGGCGGACCACGCGGTGAAGGCCGGTCTCCTGGAGAAGCCGAACCTGACCGGGATCTATGACCTCACGCTCCTGAACAAGATCCTCGCCACCGCGGGCGAGAGCGCGGTCGACGACGCCGGTCTCGGCGTCAAGTAAGTCCGGATCCAACCGAGTTCCCAGGAGGTGACGACCATGGCAACGACGCTCGCCAAGGCCGCCGACGGCGCCGACACGACGGAGTACGCCGCCCGCATCGAGCACGTCTCGAAGTCCTTCACCGGACCGGCGGGGCCCCAGCTCGTCCTCGACGACATCACGCTCGATGTCGCTCCGGGCGAGTTCGTCACCCTCCTGGGGGCCTCGGGGTGCGGCAAGTCCACACTGCTGAACCTGGTGGCAGGGCTCGACAAGCCCTCCGCCGGAGGCATCACGACCAACGGGCGCCCGGCTCTGATGTTCCAGGAGCACGCCCTCTTCCCGTGGCTGACCGCGGGCAAGAACATCGAACTCGCCCTCAAACTCAGGGGAGTTCCGAAGGCCGAGCGGCACGACCGGGCCGAGGAACTGCTCGAACTCGTCCGCCTGAAGGGCGCGTACGGCAAGCGGGTGCACGAGCTGTCCGGCGGTATGCGCCAGCGCGTGGCGCTGGCCCGGGCGCTCGCGCAGGACAGCCAGATCCTGCTGATGGACGAGCCGTTCGCGGCGCTGGACGCGATCACGCGGGATGTGCTGCACGACGAGCTGACCCGGATCTGGCGCGAGACGGGCCTGTCGGTCCTGTTCGTCACGCACAACGTCCGCGAGGCGGTGCGGCTGGCGCAGCGCGTGGTCCTGCTGTCCTCGCGCCCGGGGCGCATCGCCCGCGAGTGGACGGTGGACATTCCGCAGCCGCGCCGCATCGAGGACGCCCCCGTGGCGGAACTGTCCATCGAGATCACCGAAGAACTGCGTGGGGAGATCCGCCGCCATGGCCAGCACTGAGTCGAAGGCCGACGCCGCCGTCAAGGACAACGACGGGCTGGGCGGTCTGGAGGCGGGTCTCGACGCGCTGGAGTCCTCCGTCGCCGGCCGCAAGTCCTTCGGCACGACGTTCCGGCAGAAGGTGCTGCCGCCGCTCGTCGCGTTCGCGGTGGTCCTGGTGGCCTGGCAGGCACTGATCACGTTCAAGATCGTCGATGACCCGACCAAGCTGCCCTCGCCGTCCGACGTCTGGAGCGAGGTCCAGAACGCCTGGCTCGAGGGCACGCTGCTCGACTACATCTGGACCAGCGTCTCGCGCGGTCTGCTCGGCTTCCTGTTCGCCCTGGTGATCGGGACCCCGCTGGGCCTGCTGGTGGCCCGGGTGAAGTTCGTGCGCGCCGCGATCGGCCCGATCCTTTCGGGCCTGCAGTCCCTGCCGTCGGTGGCGTGGGTGCCGCCGGCCGTGATCTGGCTGGGCCTGAACAACTCGATGATGTACGCGGTGATCCTGCTCGGCGCGGTCCCGTCGATCGCCAACGGGCTGGTGTCGGGTGTGGACCAGGTGCCGCCCCTGTTCCTGCGGGCGGGCCGCACGATGGGTGCGACGGGCCTGCGCGGGACCTGGCACATCGTGATGCCGGCCGCGCTGCCCGGCTATCTGGCCGGCCTGAAGCAGGGCTGGGCGTTCTCCTGGCGCTCGCTGATGGCCGCGGAGATCATCGCCTCCTCCCCCGACCTCGGCGTGGGCCTCGGCCAGCTGCTGGAGAACGGCCGCAACGCCAGCTCCATGCCGATGGTCTTCCTCGCCATCTTCCTCATCCTGTTCGTCGGTATCGCCATCGACCTGCTCATCTTCAGCCCGGTGGAGCGGCGGGTACTGCGCAGCCGCGGACTCCTGGTGAAGGGCTGACCCCGTCATGAGCAGGCCGGAGCGCCCCGTCCTCGTCGTCATCGCCCACGGCAGCCGCGACCCGCGGCACGCCGCGACGGTGCATGCCCTGGTACGAAGGGTGCGCGCCCAGCGGCCCGGCCTGCGTGTGGAGACCGGGTTCCTCGACTTCAACATCCCGTCCGTGCAAGGGGTGCTGAACTCCCTGGCGGCCGACGGCGTTCGCGATGTGGTGGCCCTGCCGCTGCTGCTGACCCGCGCCTTCCACGCCAAGTCGGACATCCCGGCGGTGCTGCGGGAGGCACCGTCGCGGCTGCGCGTCCGACAGGCGGAGGTGCTCGGCCCGTCCCCGCTGCTGACGGCCGCGCTCGAACGCCGTCTGTACGAGGCCGGGCTGACGCCCGCCGACAAGTCCTCGACCGGGGTCGTGCTGGCCTCGGCGGGGTCCACCGACCCGGAGGCGATCGCAGTGATCGCAGAAATCGCGCGGGAGTGGCGGCACACCGGTTGGTGCGCCGTGCGGCCTGCGTTCGCCTCCGCCACTTTTCCCGCGGGATTCCCCCGCACCGAGGACGCCGTCCGCGAACTCCGCGCCCTCGGCTGCGAGCGCGTCGCCGTCGCCCCGTACGTCCTGGCCCCGGGCTTTCTGCCGGACCGGATCGCCCGGGGTGCCGCCGGGGCCGACGTCCTCTCCGATGTCCTCGGTCCCGCGCCGGAGGTCGCGCGGGTCCTGCTGGACCGCTACGACGAGGCGCGGATGCCGGCCCTGGCCGCGCTCGGCGCCTGACCCCCGGTTCCGCCTCCGGTCCCAGGGGCGGGATCAGTCGAACGAGAGCCCGCCCGTGCGGGTCCGCTTGAGCTCGAAGAAGTCGGGGTGGGCGGCGAGGACGCGGAAGCTGTCGAAGAGTTCGACGGCCTTCTCGCCGCGCGGGACGGTCCGGAGCACAGGGCCGAACCACACCGTTCCTTCGACGTGGAGGGTGGGAGTCCCCACATAGCCGGCGGAGTCCCGCTCGGTTCCGGCGTCGTGGCTGCGGCGCACCGCCTCGTCGTACGAGGAGTCGTGGGCCGCGTCGGCCAGTTCGGCCGGGAGTCCGAGCTCGGCGAGCGACTCGGCGACCACGGCGTCGAAGTCCTTCACCCCGCGCAGATGGATGCGGGTGCCGAAGGCGGTGTAGAGATCGCGCAGCACCTTCTCGCCGTGCCGCTCGGCGGCGGCCACCGCGACCCGTACCGGACCGATGGACTTGTCCACCAGTTCCCGGTACCAGTCCGGCAGTTCGTTGCCGGTGTTGTGCAGGTACAGGCTCATCGCGTGGAAGCGGAGGTCGAGCGGCCGCCGCCGTTCGACCTCCAGCATCCAGCGTGAGGTGATCCAGGTGAAGGGGCAGGCGGGGTCGAACCAGAAGTCGACGCGGGTGGGCGAGGTGGTCGTCATACCGTCGAGGCTAGTCACGCATTGGCGCAGAATCCCGGTCCAATTGCTCTCACAATTCTTGGTCCAATTGTCGCGGGGCCGGCGTCTCCGCCTGCTCCGGACGGGCGACTGGCGAGGTGCTGGTCCACGCTCCGCCCACCCGCGCGACCCGTGTCTCCGGGGGCGCCGGCCCGGGGACCTTACGCCGTGGACCAGCGCGGATCGCGGCCGCTGTGGGCGAGGGCGCGCTCGAACACGGGCGCGTCGTCGGGCACGTCCACCGGGTCGGCGAAGCCGTCGTACTGGCGGTAGAGCTCGGCATGGGTGTCGACCACGTCCAGGACGAACCGGGCGGCGCCGTCCGAGACACGGAACCGCTGGCCGGTGGCCGCGGCGACGTCCCAGCCGTGCACCGCCATCTCCTTGACGACCATCGAGGCGATGTCCGCCGCGGGCATCTTCGCCATCCCGAGGTCGACCTCGCCGTCCCACACGGCGGGGTCGTCCCAGGCTGCGACCGCGCGGTCGAGCTGTTCGGCGTAGGCCTCGGCCCAGCCGGGTGCGGCCGTGAAGTCGCGCGCGGTCAGCTCGTCGGGGAGCTGCCTTCGCAGGGCCCGGTGCTCCAGTCCGTGCGAGGTGTAGAGGACCCAGTGGTTGACCAGGGTGCGGACGTCCCAGTCCGTGCAGTGCGAGGGCTCGGACAGCCGCTCCGCCGTGACACCGCGGGCCACGCGGGCGGCCTCGGCGGCGCATTCGACCATGTGCGGATACGCGTTCTTGTACGGATCGTTCATGGGTTCCACGCTAGGGACACGGGGCCCGCTCCTCTTGAACAAACGCGACAGCCTCGTCGGCGAGACGTACGAGTTCCGTCACCGGCATCGACCCCGCCGCCCGGCGTTCGCGCGCGAAGGTGTTGGCCAGCCGCTGGAGCAGGTCGTTGAGCGGGGTGCCGGCCGCCGCGACGACACCGGGTTCGACGAAGGTGGCGGGGAGCCAGACACAGACGCCCTACACCCTGGGTCTTCACGGTGTTCGGTACGGCCGGGCTGCTGTTCGTCACCGGGTACTGGGTCACCGTCGGGCGCACGGCCCGGGAGGGCGTGGGTTGACCTCGACCCCGGGGCAGCCGGGGGCGGGGCATGGACTTCCGGTGCGGGCATACGAAAGTCACGCTACGACGGGGCCGAAGGGGGTGCCCTGGTGGAAGTACAGCAGCCATGCGTTCCCGGTGAGCCGCCACAGGGAACTCCGGTGCGCCCGACGACCGTTGTTGTCGGTGTCGAACGTCAGATGGACCAGGTCGGCGGCGAGCTGGACGCCCTTCATGCGCGAGGTCGTGCTGCGGCTCCCGGTCTCCGTCTCCGCGGCCAGCGCCGCCAGGATCGAGGCGCGGTCCCAGATGCGTCCGGACAGACCGAACTCGTAGAAGTCGGGGTGCAGCAGCGCGCCGACGAGGTCGGGCGAGCGGCGGACCGCCGGGTCGAGCAGGCGCAGTTCGCCCTCGATGGCGGCCTCGACGGCGGCATTGCGCTCAGACACCGGTCAGTTCCTCCAGCTTGACGACGGTGTTCCAGTTCCGCGAGGTGGCGAGGACGCCCTTGAGGAGCCTGGGCTTCGCCAGGGCCTCCGCGAGTTTGGAGCGGCCGAGACCGTCGGGTGCGTACAGGTAGAGCACGCGGTCGCCGAGGCGGAACTCCTCGGGGAGGAAGGCCGCGGGCTCGACGGAGGCGAAACGCCCGGCGTCGACGGGCTCCGAGAAGTACGTGATGTGCAACTGCTTGGCCTCCAGTTCGGCGGCCGGGAACGGGCACGCCTCCCGGACGGCCTTCAGATAGCCGTGGTCCCGGACGAGCACGCCGACGCCGAAGCCGAAGTGCTTCTCGATGGCCTCGGAGAGCCCCTCGGCGAGGGACTCCTCGTCGCCGCGGCCGCTGCTGAACACCGCGTTCCCGCTCTGGAGATACGTGCGGACGTCGCCGTACCCGAGTCCTTCCATCAGAGTGCGCAGCTCGGCCATCGGCACCTTCTTCGCACCGCCCACATTGATGCCGCGCAACAGCGCCGCGTACGTCGTCGTCATCCGCACACCATAAAACGGCCGCCGCACCCTGCGGGGGTGGGCGCGACGACCGCGTTCCACGGGGGCCGCTCGTTGGACCGAGCGGGCCATGACCTGCCCGTCCCTGAGCGGTGCCCCCGAGAAGTGCCGTTACGTGTAAGGGGCTTCTGTCCTCCCCAGTGCGGAGACCCCGGGGTCCGAGGGGAGGAGCCGGGGTGCCGGGGGTTCACCGGACAGCACGACGTGACGCTCTTATCCGGCCCATACCTTCAATACAAAGGTGGCGGCAGGGGGCTGACACCGTGCACAAAGGGGCTGGCCCGTCATGGGGAACCGAGACACGCGGGTGCGGGGCATCGCCGCGCGAGCAGGCGGCTGGAGCGCCCGGCACCGATGGGCGGCCGTCGGAATCTGGGTGCTGTTCGTCGTCCTGGCGATGGGCCTCGGCTCCGCGGCGGGCCGCGTCGACGTCAAGGAGAGCGACCAGCTCAAGGGCGAGACGCACACCGCCGCCAAGATCATCGAGGACGCCGACATCAAGGAGCCGGCCAGTGAGACGGTCCTGATCCAGGCGAAGGACACGGGCGTCAAGGCCACGGACGCCGAGTTCAGGAGCGCGGTCGCCGCGGTCGTCGAGGCTGTCGACGCCACCGGCAAGGTCACGGACGTGACATCGCCGTACGACACCAAGACCATCTCGAAGGACGGCCGCAGCGCGCTCGTGCAGTTCGACATGCGCGGCGACTCCGAGACGGCGGGCGAGCGCGTGGAGCCCGTGCTGAACGCCGTCAAGGGGGTGCAGAAGGACCACGCCGGGCTGCGGATCGAGGAGATCGGCGGCGCCAGCATGATGAAGCAGTACGACGACGCGTTCGGCGACGACTTCCAGAAGGCCGAACTCTCCGCCGTGCCCGTGGCGCTCGGCATCCTACTGATCGCGTTCGGCGCGCTGGTGGCGGCGCTGCTGCCGGTGGCGCTCGCGGTCACCGCCATCATGGCGACGATGGGCCTGATGGGCGTCGTCAGCCACCTCATGCCGATGAGCGACACGGCCAACTCCGTGATGCTGCTGGTGGGCCTGGCCGTCGGCGTCGACTACTGCCTGTTCTATCTGCGGCGTGAGCGCGAGGAGCGCGAGGCGGGGCGTGACGCCGACACCGCGCTGCGGATCGCCGCCGCGACCAGTGGCCGCGCCATCATCGTCTCCGGTGTCACCGTGTGCGTGGCGATGGCGGGCATGCTCTTCACCGGGCTCGCCGAGTTCGAGGCGATGGGCCTGGCCTCCCTGATGGTCGTCGCCGTCGCCATGGTCGGCTCCGTCACCGTGCTGCCCGCGCTGCTCTCCCTGCTCGGCGGGCGCGTCGAGAAGGGCCGTATCCCGTTCCTGCACCGGGCCAAGCGGCGCGGCGCGAACGGCGGCCGGAACAACCGCCGCCCGGCCGACGAGGGCAGCCGGTTCTGGAGCGCCGTCCTGCGCGTCGTCCTCGCCAGGCCCGCGATCTCCCTGGTCGTCGCGACGGGCGCGCTGCTCGCCATCGCCGCTCCGGCACTCGGCATGAAGACCCAACAGCTCACCCTGGACAAGGAGTTCGGCGACTCGCTGGCGATCGTGGGCACGTACAACCGGGTCAACGACGCCTTCCCCGGCGGCTCCGAGCCGGCCGAGGTGATCGTCAAGGCACGGGACATCAATGCCGCCGATGTGAAGGCCGCGCTCACCGACTTCCGTGCCGCGGCCATCAGTTCGGGTGCCTCGCGCGGTCCGGTCGACATCAAGGTGCACGCGGAGCACAACGTCGCCTTCGTCTACGTCCCGCTGGTCGGCGGCTCCGACCAGGACAAGGCGGAGAAGAGTCTGGAGCTGCTGCGCGAAAAGGTACGCCCGGAGACGCTCGGCAAGGTCGACGGTCTGCAGGCGCCGATCACCGGACAGGTCGCGGGATCACATGACTTCAACGACCAGCTGGTCGGCTCGGTGACCCCGGTCTTCGCCTTCGTGGTCGTCTTCGCCTTCCTCCTGATGCTGCTCTCCTTCCGCTCGCTGACGATCGCGATCACCTCGATCGTGCTCAACCTCCTCTCGGTGGCGGCCGCCTACGGCATCCTGGTCGCGGTCTTCCAGCACGGCTGGGGCGCGTCCCTGGTGGGCGCGGAGGGCGTCGGCGCCATCGTCGCCTGGCTGCCGCTGTTCCTCTTCGTGATCCTGTTCGGGCTCTCGATGGACTACCACGTGTTCGTGGTCTCCCGGATCCGTGAGGCGCGACTGCGCGGCCGCAGCACGAAGGACGCGATCCGGCACGGAGTGGTCACCACGGCCGGTGTCGTCACCAGCGCCGCCGTCATCATGGTCGCCGTGTTCGCGATCTTCGGGACGCTGTCCATGCAGTCCATGAAGCAGATGGGTGTGGGTCTGGCGGCCGCGGTGCTCATCGACGCGACGGTCATCCGGGGTGTGCTGCTCCCCGCGGTGATGGCACTGCTCGGCGAGCGCAACTGGTACCTGCCGAAGTGGCTGAACCGGATGCCCGACATGACGCACGACGAGGCACCCGAGGCCGTCGCGCAGCCGGTTCCGGAGGGCGAGCGGGCCGGGGTGTAGTCGGCCACCCGCACAGCGGGCCGGACCGACCGCGCAGCTTCAGGGCCTGTCGGTCCCCTCTTCCAGGAGGGGGCCGGCGGGCCCTTCGCCCGTGGCGCGGGCCCGTGAGGGCAGCTCCGCCTCGATGAGGTCGGCCGCCCGCCGGGTGCCCCCCTCCTCCGCCATGCGCTCGCGGATCTCCCGCAGCCGGCGCGCGACGTCGGGATCGTCGGCCATCGCGAGGACGGCCTCGCGCAGGGTGGCCGGGGTGGCCTCCTCCATGGGGAGGTGGCGGGCGACGCCGAGCGACTGGAGCATGTCGGCGTTGCCGAACTGGTCGACCGCCTGCGGTACGGCCACCATCGGGGTGCCGGTGGCCAGTCCCTCCTGGCTGCCGCCCGCGCCCGCGGGGGTGACGAACGCGTCGGCCTGCCGGAGGACCGACAGCTGCGGCACCCACGGGTGCACCTCCACGTTGCCGCAAGACGATACGTCTCGTCCAGTTGATAGACGCCTGCGGTCGCGGCCCACCGGCGGATCGGGTAGTACGGAAAGCGGGGCCCCTCCGCCAAGAAGGGACGGCTCACCGTGCAGACGCGTCTCGACGAGATCGCCGACGGCATCTACCGGGTCTCGACCCACGTCCCCGAGATCGCCCCGCCGGCGGGCTTCACCTTCAACCAGTTCCTGGTGGCGGCGGAGGAACCCCTGCTCTTCCACACCGGCATGCGCGCCCTGTTCCCGCCGGTCTCCGAGGCGATCGCGCGCGTGATGCCGGTGGACCGGCTGCGCTGGATCACCTTCGGGCATGTCGAGGCCGACGAGTGCGGCGCGGTGAACGAGTTCCTGGCCGCGGCCCAGCAGGCCGAGGTCGCCCACAACACCCTGGGCTGCCTGGTCACGCTCAACGACCTGGTGTCCCGGCCGCCGCGGCCGATGGACGAGGGCGAGCGTCTCGACATCGGCGGCCCCGAGGTGCGGCGGATCGTACGGAACATCAACACCCCGCACGTGCCGCACAATTGGGAGGCGAGGCTGCTCTTCGAGGAGCACACCCGCACCCTCTTCTGCGGCGACCTGTTCACCCAGCTCGGGAACGGGCCCGCCGTCACCGCCGACGGTCTCGTCGAACCCTGCCTGGAGGCAGAGGAGTTGTTCCGCCAGATCTCCTGCCTGACCGCGATGACGACCACCCTGCGCTCGCTCGCGGAGCTGCGGCCCGCCACGCTGGCCGTGATGCACGGCTCCTCGTTCAACGGCGACTGCGCCACCGCGCTGAACGACCTCGCGGACGCCCTCGACGCCCGCTTCGGCCCCGAGGCCGCGTTCGTGTCCCGGCCGAGCGTACTGGCGGGACCGCGTCCCGGCCTGGTGTGACCCCCGCCCGTTCGGCGAGCCTCGTACGTGGCCGGGTTGCGTGCGCCCCGGCCACCGTGCTGTCCGCCGGGAGAGGGGCTCAGGCGGCCTTGGCCACCGCGTCGCGCTCGAACGAGTCGATCGTGCGCGTGAAGTCCCGGGTGGACAGCAGAAGTTTGTAGATGATGGCGAGTTCGAAGACGAGAATCAGCACGCCGGAGACAACGGTCGCCTCCACGACGGCGTCGAGAAGCGGACCGATGATGAAGACACCCATCTGGAATTCGATACCGCTGACCAGGTGGGGGCGAATCCGGTGCCGCAACAGCCAGGAGCGCATCCGCAGGTAGGCCGGAAAACGGTGGCGGAACTCCCGCTGCAGATCGATGACCTGGGGCGATGGAGCGGCCGTCGCGCCCTCCGCGCCTTCCGCGGTCTCCGCGGTCTCCGCGGTCTCCGCCCCGACGACTGCCTCGGCCTTCTGCATGTCCTGCTCGATGTCGGCCTCGGGATTGTCGCGCAGCAGGTCCTCCATGAAGGCCAGTTCGGCCTGGTTCTCGGCGCGGCGCGCCTCCCGCAGCCGGGATTTGATCTGCTTCCGCATCGAGTGCCGAATCTTGAAGATCTCCAGGGAGTTGATGTACCGCAGGGTGTCGAGTCCGACGACGGCGAGGGCCAGCCAGATGTACAGCGTCTCCCCGCTGCGCTGGTACTGCCCGGCCATCAGCGCCACCGCGCACACGGCCACCCGAATGCGGTCGAAGACGAAGTCCAGCCAGGCGCCGAACACCGAACCCTGACCGGTCAGACGGGCGAGCTTGCCGTCCATGCAGTCGAAGATGAAGCTCACGTGGTAGATGACCGCACCCGCGACGAGCCAGCGCCAGTCGCCGAGCGCGAAGCAGGCCGCCGAGACCAGACCGAGCAGGAAAGCGCCCCAGGTGATCTGGTTCGGCGTGATCCTCGTCCGCATGGCGAGCTGCCGGACCAGCGGTGTGGCGACCGGGTCGACGAGCAGCACGGTCCACCACGCGTCGCGCTTCTTCTCCGTGATGCGCCGTACCTCGGCGAGGTGCGGGATGTCTCGACGTATGAGTCGCATGGGTCAACTTCCTGGCGTTCGACTGGAATTAACCACACGTTAGGAATTCTCTTACTGGAGTTACAAGATCCGCCCTGTGCAACCTTTTCAAGGGGGTAACGGTCCCATCAGCACACGAGTCCATGGGATTTTCCGGCGGGCACTGCGTTATCCGAGCGTTATGCAATGACCCGACCGTTATCCAAAGGGCGCAAGGATTTCACCGTCCGAGTACAACCGTGACGGAAGGGCATCAGAGGGCGCGTGGACGGTGACATTCCGGTGGCCTCTGTCCCCGGTTCCGGCATCGCGACGTGCCGGGCGACGCCGAATGGCTAGGACACGACGCAACGGGTCCGACCTGTGGGAATGCGACACTGGCCGACGGACGGCGTCAGCCCGACGGCGTACGCGAGGGCCGCGCGGGCGGCGCGCGAGGACACGGAGGCGAGCGATGGACGAGGCACGGGCGCGGGACGTACTGGCCGCGGCGAAGGTACTGCCGGGGCCGGCGCGGGACGCGACGCTCCTCGCCCTCGGCGAGAACGCGGTGTTCGCCGCCGCCGACCTGGTCGTCAAGGTGGGTCGCGATGCCGAGCTCCTCGACCGCGCACGCCGGGAACTGGACATCGCCGCGTGGCTCGCCGAGTCGGGCGTCCCCGCCGTGCGGGCCGCGGACCCCGAGCCGCTGCTGGTCGAGGGACACCCCGTGACGGTGTGGCACCGGCTGCCGGATCCCGTCCGCCCCGCCGAGCCGGGCGATCTGGCCGAACTCCTGCGGGTGGTGCACGCGCTGCCCTCCCCGTCCTTCGCCCTGCCGCCCCGCGAACTTCTCGGCGGCGTGGAGCGCTGGCTGCGTCTGGCGGGCGACGCGATCGACCCCGGGGACGCGGCGTACCTGCGGGAGCGGCGCGACGGCTTCGCCACGGCCGCCGCCGCGCTCACCCCGCATCTGCCGCCCGGCCCGATCCACGGCGACGCGCTGCCCCGCAACGTCCACGTCGGCCCGGACGGTCCGGTCCTGGTCGACCTGGAGACCTTCTCCGCCGATCTGCGCGAGCACGACCTGGTGGTCATGGCGCTCTCCCGCGACCGCTACGGGCTTCCCGCCGAGGCGTACGACTCCTTCACCGCGACCTACGGCTGGGACGTCCGCGCATGGAAGGGCTGCTCCGTCCTCCGGGGCGCCCGCGAGACCGCCAGTTGCGCCTGGGTCGCCCAGCACGCGCCGGCCAACCCCAAGGCACTGGCAGAGTTCGAACGCCGGGTGGCATCGCTGCGGGACGGCGACGAAACGGTGCGCTGGTACCCGTTCTGACCTGACGCCCGCAGGGCTCCGTGACCCCGGCACCGTGTCCGGTGGTGGCGTGCCCGCGGTCGGGTCAGACCCTGTCGTCCGCCAGGTCCCGCAAGGGCCAGGTGCCGTCCACCACGGCGTCCGTGTCGCCCTTGCGGCGCAGGAAGGCCTGGAAGTCGGTCGCCCATTCCGCGTACCAGTCGATCTGGCGGCGGTGCAGCTCGGCGGGGCCGAGGGCCGCGACCTTGGGGTGGCGGCCGGCTATCGCGCAGGCGAGCCGGGCCGCGGCGAGGGCGTCGGCCGAGGCGTCGTGGGCGGAGTCCAGGACGACGCCGTACTCGGTGCAGACCGCTTCGAGGTTGCGCTTGCCCCGGCGGTAGCGGTCCACGGAGCGGTCGATCGTGTACGGGTCGATGACCGGGGCCGGATCGATGTCACCGAGTCGCTCGCGCAGCGACGGCAGGCCGTACCGCCGCAGTTCGGCGGAGAGCAGCGTGAGGTCGAAGGCCGCGTTGTACGCGACGACCGGGACGCCGGTCCGCCAGTAGGAGACGAGGACGCCCGCGATCGCGTCGGCGACCTCGTCGGCGGGCCGGCCCTCGGCGGCCGCCCGCTCATTGGTGATCCCGTGCACCGCCACAGCGTCGACCGGGATCTCCACACCCGGATCGGCCAGCCACTCGCGGCGCCCTCTCAGCTCCCCGTCCTTGACCTCGATCACGGCCCCCGTGACGATGCGCGCCTCGCGCGGATCGGTCCCGGTCGTCTCCAGGTCGAAGCCGATCAGCAGCTCCCGGTGCCAGCCCATGGGCGGCCCCCCTTCTTCGTGGTGCTTTCCCCCAGTGGTCTCCACGATCCCATGAGCCACTGACAATCCGAGGACCGCGTTCCGCCCGGCCGGAGGGAACGGCCTTCAGGACACGGGCCGCGAATCGGCCCAAGCCGCCTCGAACTCCTCGCGATAGGTGGGGAAAAGCCCCTCTTCGCCGGTTTCATCCGGTTTGACCAAGCGACTTCCGCCGCGCAGCACCAGGACCGGCGCCTCCATGCCGCGGGTCCGGCGCAGATACGACTGCACGACCGCTACGCCGTCCGAGCCGTCGCCGTCCACGAGGTAGGCGGTGAAGCGGGGCGTCTCGTCGTAGACCTGGATCTCGAAGGCGTCCGGGTCGCGCAGCCTGGACCGGACCCGCCGCATGTGCAGGATGTTCATCTCGACCGCGCGGCTCAACTCGCCACGCTTGATGCCGAGTTCGCGCTCGCGTCGCTTGACCGCGCTGGACGCGGGGTTCAGGAACAGCAGCCGCGCCCGGCAACCGGACTCGGCGAGGCGGACCAGTCGGCGCCCGGAGAAGTTCTGCACCAGCAGGTTCAGGCCGATGCCGATCGCGTCGAGCCGGCGGGCTCCGCCGAAGAGGTCCTCGGCGGGGAACTGGCGCAGCAGCCGTACGCGGTCGGAGTGCACACCGACGACGTCCGCGTACCGGTCGCCCACGAGCTCCTCGACGGCGTCCACGGGCAGCCGTCGCGCGGAGGGCACGTCGCTGCCGGCGCCGAGGATCTCCAGGAGCTTCGCCGCGGCCCGCTCGGCCTGGCCCAGCACGGCCTCGGACAGAGCGCGGTTGCGCGACACGACGTTCCGGGTCACTTCCAGCTCGTCCAGGGCGAGTTCGACGTCCCTGCGCTCGTCGAAGTAGGGCTCGAAGCACGGCCAGTGCTGCACCATCAGCTCGCGCAGCTGGGGCAACGTGAGGAAGCTGAGCACGTTGTCGTCGGCCGGGTCGAGCAAGTACCCCTTGCGGCGGCTGACTTCGCGCACGGCGACCGCGCGCTGCACCCACTCCTGGCCGGCCGGTCCCGCGGCGGCGACCACCCAGTCGTCGCCATGGACGGGTTCGTAGATGGGACGGAGAACAGCGGCCACGACCGCGCGCAGCCGCTGTTCGACCAGGTTCAGCCAGATGTAGGCGCGCCCGGCTCGCTGGGCGCGCGTACGCACCTCGCGCCAGGCGTCGGCGCCCCAGTCCAGTTCCGGTCCAATGGATCCCATTTCCATCGGCCGTGCCAGGGACACCGCGCCGGGTGGGACATCTGTGGAGTTCCCCTCGTGACCCTCGTCACCAGGAGGCAACTCCAGCCCTCCCGAGCCCACCCACGCACCGCCTTCCGCTCCCCCGAGCACTCCCCAGGGGCCAGGCCCCAATCAACGATCAAGGAAGGGTACTCCGGGAGCGGCGAGCGGTGCAGCCCGATGCACAGGTCGTTTCCCAACTACCTTGGTTCTACATGCCCGTTCTGGTTCGCCAGCTCCGGCGGAGTGAGCGGATTCATAGCGGTGACATCACGCGGGGCGATGGAGAAGCCCTGCCAGTGGACCGGCATCGGCTGCTGGTCCTCGTCGCGAGCGATGTGGTGGAAGCCCACGTTGACCCAGACCACGGGGTGCGTGAGCGTCTGCCCGCCGACCCACTTGTCGACGGATTTACCGTGTCCGGCACCGCAGTTGCGCAGGTTGTCGCTGGCGAACTGCTCGCACTTGTTGTACTCGGTGAAGTAGACGTCGTGCTTGGTGAAGGGACGGCCGAGGTACTTGGTGGTCGCGCCCGGGACGATCTCGTACGAGCGTGCGTGATTGTCCTTGTTCTTGCCGGAGTTGCTGACGACGCGCCACCAGCGCATGTTCTTGGCGTCGCCCGCGAGTTCCTTGGTGACCTTGGTGACGTTGGTCTTGTTGCTCGGCGCCTGGGCGCCGCGGGCGGGCGGGCTGACCGTGGAGTCGTACTGCTCGACCTTGGCCTTGGACGAGCCGTCCAGGCCGAAGTTGAGCCGCCAGAAGACGTTGTGGCTGTGGCTGGTGGCGTAGTCCTTCGCGCCCTTGCCCAGCGGCCAGCCGCGGCCGTCGCCCGCGTCGTAGTCGAAGGGCGAGAGGCTGCCCGTGGCGCCGACGTTCATGTTGAGGGTGCCGTCGTCCTGGAACCGCCACTCGGTGATGTACTCGTACCAGCCGACCTTGTTGACGGTGTAGACGAGCAGGTCCTTGCCCTGCTTCTGGAAGACCTTGTTCCCGGTCTCCGCCTCCATCCGGTAGGCGTGACCGCGTGAACGGGTCGTGGTGCACAGGCCCTTGACGTTCGCGTGCTGCGGATCCCAGGCGTCGGGGACCTTGACCGTCTTGATGGCGCCGCCGGGGCATTCGGCGGGGACCATGTCGACCAGGCCCTGGCCGAAGCCCGCGCCCGTCAGGTCGCTGTACTCGACCGAGCCGTCGTCGTAGGGGACGTCGATCTGGGCGAGCTTGGCGCTGCTGAGGACCTTGATCGGGCTGGCCTCGCCGGGGGGCTGGTAGGAGATGTTCTCCAGGACGAGCCCCGCCTCGCTCTCGTAGTGCCAGCACATCCGCCAGGTGGTGCCGGTGGCGAGCTTCTGCTCGATCCGGTACGCCGCGCTGCAGTCGGCGGCGGGGGCCGGGGCGGCCTTCGGCTGGGCGACGGCCGGTCCCGCGGCCGTCGTCGCGCCGGCGGCCAGGGCGAGCACCGAGAGGCCCGCCGCCGCCCGGCTGCGGGCACGGTTGTTTCTGTTGACGCGCATGAAGAAATGACTCCTTGCGGAAAGCGGTGAAGGTGGGAAGGAGAGGAAGGCGGCGCTCAGCCGAGCTTGCCGACCTTGCGGGCGCTCAGGTCGATCACCAGGTCACGGCTGTCGATCCAGGGCCCGTTCTTGACCTTCGGGAAGAGCCGTACGCACCGGTGCTCGCCGCAGGCGTCGAGGACGGCGGGCTGGGCGCCGGGCGACGCGCGGTAGACCATGCTGTTGAGCATCAGCTGGTCGGGCGAGGCGAGTTCCTTGCCGGTGGCGTCCTTGAAGTCCGCCTTCAGACCGGCGCCGAGCGGGTCGGCGATCAGCAGTTTCGCCGCCTCGGTCATCTCGTCGCGGCTGATCGGCGGCTGCACGTCGTGCTGGGTGCCCGTCTTCTCGATCTTCCCGGTGTCGAGGTTGACGGTCTTGGTGACGAGCGTGTCGTTCTTGTAGTCGTAGAACGTGACGTCGGCGCGGCGCGGCGCGTTCGGGTCGTCCAGTTCGGCCGACTCGGGTTCGGCGAGGTCGACGCCGATGCGCTGCGGACCGCGCGCGCCCTCGACGTTCTCGCTGGAGTTGAAGAGCTGCCGGTTCACCGCGATCTGTTCGACGCGCTTCATCTCGTCGTCGGTCAGCGGGTCACGGCCCTTGCCCTTCTCGCCCTCGGCGGGAGCCCGCTCGACGACCCCGGGCCGCACGGCTCCGCCCTGCCCCTGCTGTGCCGCCTGCTCCTGCGCGGTGGTGCCGGCCCCCAGGCCCCCGTCCGACTCGTCGGCCCCCGCCGTCCCCGGAAGGGTGATACCGACCATCACGGCCGTCCCGGCCACCGCAATGGCCGCACCCGCCACCATCTTGCCCAGATGGCGGTGCACTATCTTGCGCACATTTCCCCCTACTCCCCCTATGCCTTCAGGAGTCGCTTGAGTCCCACTGGTTCGGCATACGAGGTATGCCTGGTCACGGGGTAAGAGGGATGTAAGTCATTGGAGGTTCCATTACTTTCGGAGAGACTCGGCTCGGACTCGCCCCCAGGGGCACGGCACTACTGGAAGAGTCATATCCATGCAGGTCTGGCCTGGAGAGGCGTATCCACTCGGTGCCACGTACGACGGTGCCGGCACCAATTTCGCGGTCTTCTCGGAGGCCGCCGACCGTATTGAACTGTGTCTGCTGCACGACGACGGCTCGGAGACGGCCGTGGAACTGCGCGAGACCGACGCGTTCGTCCGGCACGCGTACCTGCCCGGCATCATGCCCGGACAGCGGTACGGCTTCCGGGTGCACGGGCGGTACGCACCCGGGCGCGGGCAGCGCGCCAATTCCGCGAAGCTGCTCCTCGACCCGTACGCGCGTGCGATCGCCGGCTCCGTCACCTGGGGCGAGGAGGTGTACGGCTATCCGTTCGGGTCACCCGACAAGCGCAACGACCTCGACTCGGCGCCGCACACCATGTCGTCGGTCGTGGTCAACCCGTACTTCGACTGGGGCGACGACCGGCGCCCCCGCACCGAGTACCACCACACGGTGCTCTACGAGGCCCACGTGAAGGGCCTCACGATGCTGCATCCGGCGCTCCCCGACGAGCTGCGCGGCACCTACGCCGCACTCGCGCACCCGGCGATCATCGAACACCTGACGAAACTGGGCGTCACCGCGCTGGAACTGATGCCCGTACACCAGTTCGTGAACGATCACCGTCTGGTCGACATGAGCCTCAACAACTACTGGGGCTACAACACGATCGGCTTCTTCGCCCCGCACAACGCGTACGCCTCCTGGGGCGACCGTGGGCAGCAGGTACTGGAGTTCAAGTCGGCCGTCCGGGCACTGCACGAGGCCGGCATCGAGGTCATCCTCGACGTGGTCTACAACCACACGGCCGAGGGCAACCACCTGGGTCCGACCCTGTCCTTCAGGGGCCTCGACAACGCCTCGTACTACCGCCTGGCGGACGACCCCCGCTACTACATGGACACCACGGGCACCGGCAACTCCCTCCTCATGCGGTCCCCGCACGTGCTCCAGCTGATCATGGACTCGCTGCGCTACTGGGTCACCGAGATGCACGTGGACGGCTTCCGCTTCGACCTCGCGGCCACCCTGGCCCGGCAGTTCCACGAGGTGGACCGGCTGTCGTCGTTCTTCGACCTCGTCCAGCAGGACCCGGTGGTCTCCCAGGTGAAGCTGATCGCCGAACCCTGGGACGTCGGCGAGGGCGGCTACCAGGTGGGCAACTTCCCGCCCCTGTGGACCGAGTGGAACGGCAAGTACCGCGACACCGTGCGGGACATGTGGCGCGGTGAGCCGCGCACGCTGGCCGAGTTCGCCTCCCGGCTGACCGGCTCGTCCGACCTGTACCAGGACGACGGTCGTCGCCCGCTCGCCTCCATCAACTTCGTGACCTGCCACGACGGCTTCACGCTGCACGACCTCGTGTCGTACAACAACAAGCACAACCAGGCCAACGGGGAGGACAACCGCGACGGCGAGAGCCACAACCGCTCCTGGAACTGCGGCGCCGAGGGCGAGACGGAGGACGAGACCGTGCTGGCGCTGCGGGGCCGTCAGCAACGCAATTTCATCGCCACCCTGATGCTCTCCCAGGGCGTGCCCATGCTCAGCCACGGGGACGAGTTCGCGCGCTCCCAGGGCGGCAACAACAACGCGTACTGCCAGGACAGCGAGCTGGCCTGGGTGCCGTGGCCCGAGGACGGCTCCGAACTCCTCGACTTCACCCGCGCGATGGTGTGGCTGCGCAGGGACCATCCCGTGTTCCGGCGGCGGCGCTTCTTCCACGGGCGGCCCGTCCAGGGCACCCACGACGAGCTCTCCGACATCGCCTGGTTCACCCCGGAGGGCCAGGAGATGACCCAGCGCGACTGGGGTTCCGCGCAGGCCAGGGCGCTGTCCGTGTTCCTCAACGGCAACGCGATCTCCGAGCCGGGACCCCGCGGAGAGCGCATCGCCGACGACTCCTTCCTGCTGCTGTTCAACGCCTCGCCGAAGTCCCTGGACTTCGTCGTACCGGTCGACCACGGCCGTCAGTGGCAGGTCGTCGTCGACACGTCCCGCCCGGAGGGAGTCGCCCCCGGTACGGGCGCGAAGGTCGAGGCCGGGGACCGGCTGACCCTGGTCGACCGGAGCATGACGGTGCTGCAGCGGCCCGCCTAGAGCGGCCCTGTCTCGCGTCACGCGCGCGTGGGCTTCCGTCATGGGGCACGCGCGCGTGGCGGGGACGGAGCCTCCGTTCCCTTCCGTCCTACGTCGTCGGGCGCGCCGTCGGCAGGACGGCACGACCCGGCGGGGCGGCGGGACAGCGTTCCGGCGGGACAGCGTTCCGGCGGGGCGCCGAAGTCGGTCGTGCCGCCGGACCGGGACGCCGTGCGGGCGCATATGCGTGCGCCGATGACAGGAAATCCGGCCGGGCGGGTACGTAAGTCCCCATGACACCTGAGCGTCCCGAACCGGCGATCGCGGACCCGGTCGTCCCCGGCCCGGTCGGTCCCGTCGTGCCGACCGCCACCTACCGGCTGCAGCTCCAGCCGGAGTTCCCCTTCACGAGTGCCGAGGCGGCGGTGCCGTACCTGGCCTCGCTCGGCGTCTCCCACCTGCACCTGTCCCCCGTCCTGGAGGCCGTCCCCGGATCCACGCACGGCTACGACGTGGTGGACCACGCGCGCGTGCGGGCCGAACTGGGCGGTGAGGAGGGGCTGCGCTCCCTGGCGCGCACCGCGCGGGAACACGGCCTCGGCCTCGTCGTGGACATCGTGCCGAACCACATGGCGATGGCCCCGCGCCACAACCACGCCCTGTGGGAGGTGCTGCGCGAGGGCCCCGGGTCGCCGTACGCGCGCTGGTTCGACATCGACTGGGACGCCCAGGACGGGCGGATCCTGCTCCCGGTGCTCGGGGACCGCCTCGGCGCCGAGATCGGCCACCTGAAGGTCGACGGCGACATACTGCGCTACTACGACCACGTCTTCCCGCTGCGCGCGGGCACCGAGAAGCTGCCGCTTCCCCAGCTCCTCGACGCCCAGTGGTACCGCCCGGCATGGTGGCGGCTGGCCCGCACCGAGCTCAACTACCGCCGATTCTTCAGCATCTCGGAGCTCATCGGCGTGCGGGTCGAGGACCCGGAGGTGTTCGCGGCGACCCACGCGAAGATCCTGGAACTTCTCGACGCGGGCGTGATCGAGGGGCTGCGCGTCGACCACCCGGACGGGCTGGCGGACCCCGACGCGTATCTGCGCCGGCTGCACGAGGCGACCGGAGGCCGCTGGACGGTGGTCGAGAAGATCCTCGCGGACGGTGAGCCCCTCCCGCCCGCGTGGCCCGTGGCGGGCACCACCGGCTATGACGCGCTGCGGCACGTCGACGGTCTCTTCACGGACGCGGCGGGCGCGAGTCAGCTCCTCGGCCGCTACCGGCGGTTCGCGGTCCCGCGGGCCGACCGGGGCGGCCACTGGGCGAGCACGGTGCGCCGGGCGGCGTACAAGGTGGTCACGCACGAGCTGGCCACCGAGGTCGAGCGCCTCACCCGCGTGGTGAGCGGACTGTGCGCCGCGTCCCCCGACCCCGCGCTGCGCGATCACGCCCCCTGGGCCCTGGGCGCCGCGCTGCGGGAGCTGCTGGTCCGGCTGGAGGTGTACCGGCCCTATCCGTCCACGGACGCGTCCCTGGTGGTGACCGAGCGGGCCGCCGACGAGGCCAGGGCGGCGTTCAGGGTGCCCGAGGAGGCCCATGCCGTGGACGTCGTACGGGACCTGGTGCTCGGGCGGGGCGGCGACGGGCCCGGGGCGGCCGAGTTCCGCGCCCGGTTCGCGCAGACCTCGTCGGCGCTGCGGGCCAAGTCCGTGGAGGACACGGCGTTCTACCGCTATGTGCCCCTGCTGTCCGCGAACGAGGTGGGCGGCGACCCGGGCAGGCCGGCGGTGTCCCCGGAGGACTTCCACGCCTACTGCGCGCGCGTGCAGCGCGACTGGCCCGCAACCGGAACCGTCCTGTCGACCCACGACACGAAACGCAGCGCCGACGTGCGCGCCGCCGTCTCCGTCCTCACCCAGTGCCCGGACCGCTGGTCCGATGTCCTGGCAGAGGTGACCCACGACGGGGCGGGGATGCCCGACCCGCAGGTGGCGTGGGCCGCGTGGCAGACGGTGTTCGGCCTCGGCCCCACCCCCGGACAGGGTGGGGGCGAGCGTGAGAGCGAGGGTGAAGGAGGCGGCGAGGCTTACGCGGAGCGGGTCCGGGACGCCTTGCTGAAGCACATCAGGGAGGCCGGAACACACACCGCCTGGACCGAACGGGATCCCGCGTACGAGGATGCGGTGGCGGCGTTCGTCACCGACGGGCCCTGCGGGGTCCCTGGACGGCGCGTGGCCGCTCTCCGGGCCTCCTTGGCGCCGCATGTGCGGGCCAACGTCCTGGGGGCCGCACTGGTCCATCTGACGATGCCCGGGGTGCCGGACGTGTACCAGGGCACCGAGGACGAGTACCGGGCGCTGGTGGACCCGGACAACCGGGGGGCGTTCGCGCCACGGGACATGGCCGCGGAAAAGGTGGCGCTCACGGCCGCCGCGCTGCGGCTGCGCGCCCGGCGGCCCGACGTCTTCGGGGACGCGGCGACGTACGCGCCGCTGCAGGCCGGGGGGCCGGGAGCCGCGCACTGTGTGGCGTTCGTGCGGTCGGGAGAGGTGATCACGGCCGTCACCCGGCTGTCGCTGGGGCTGGAAGAGGCCGGCGGCTGGCGCGACACCCGCCTCGCGCTCCCCGACGGACGGTGGGCCGACGTGCTCCTCCCGGACTCGCCGGACCGGGAGTTCACGGGGCACGCACGCGTGGCGGACCTGTTCGGGAGGTCGCCCGTCGTGCTGCTGGAGCGCGTCAGCGCAGGCACACCGGCAGGGTCCGGGGAGAGCGGCTGATCAGACCCTCCGCGGGGGGCCGGGGTCCCGGCGCCCTGCGGAGGTCCGGCAGGACGGTCAGCAGGGCGCGCAGACCGTGTTCCGCCGTCAGCCGGGCCAGCGGGGCGCCCAGGCAGAAGTGCTGTCCCGAACCGTACGCGAGCTCACCGGGGTCGGCGCGGAAGGCGTCGAAGCGGTCCGGGTCCGTGAACCGCGCCGGGTCGCGGCCCGCGGCGCCGAGCAGACACGCCACGGTGGCGCCCTCGGGTATCGGGCCGATCGGTTCGAGGGCCCGGCGCGGCACGACGTGCAGCGGCGGATCGCGGCGCAGCGACTCGGCCCAGGCGCCGCCCGTCAGCTCGGGACGGGCGCGGATCAGGTCCAACTGGCCCGGATGGTCGAGGAGGTTGGCGAGGAACGACGCGAGCGCGCGTGCGGTCGTCTCGCCGGCCGCGCCCAGCACCGTCCCGGCCAGGGCCGTCACGGCCTCGTCCGGAAGGGGACGCCCGTCGGGCCGGGCCGTGCACAGCGCGGACAGCAGATCGTCACCGGGGTGGGCGCGGCGGCGGACGATGTGGGGGCGCAGGAAGGCGTCGAGTCCGGGGCGCCGACCGCCGAGGTGGTCGAGTCCCGTACGGCACCAGGCGTGCACGCGCGCGGTGTCCTCGTACGGCAGTCCGAGGGCGGCGACGGCCGCGGCGACGGGCAGCCACTGGCAGAACTCGGCGACCAGGTCGGCCTCCTGACGGGCCGCCAGACGGCGGGCGAGGACGTACGCGGTGCGCTCGACGCCCGAGGCCAGGGCGGCCAGCGCGTGGCCCCGGAGCGCCGGGGACACGAGGGCCCGGTGCGTACCGTGCGTGCTGTCCTCCCCGTGGGCCGGCGCGGGTCCGGGTGACGGTGCGACGAGCCGCGGGTCCTGGAGTGCGGCGCGCACATCGGCGTACCTGCTGATCAGCCAGGCGCCGAACGGCTCGTCGTACACCAGGGGGAAGTGTCCGCGCAGGGTGCGGTAGAGCGGGTGGGGATCGTGCTCGGTGCCCGGATCGAGCAGGCTCGGCGGCGCGGTCGCCCGCGCGGACGGCACGCGCGGGGCCACGTACGGCGCCGCGGACGAGGAACGCGGGGGCGCGAACAGGGTCACCGGCGAGGCGCACGGGGGCGCGAACGGGGCCGGCGCGGCGCCCGCAAGGAACGCGGCCGGCGCGCCCGGCACCGACGGGGTCGGGCTCGTGGCCGGTGGGCCGGCGGGGATCGGCGCCGGGCCGCCTTCGCCGGGAAGGCCGTGAGGACACAGCAACGCGGGCCACCACCTCGGGTCTGCGCGCCGGACCCGCGCGCTGGTGGTCCGAGTCGACCACCGCACGCCCCGGACCGCAGTTCCGTACACCCGTACGGGTGAATCGTGTGCCTCGCCCCGGCGTGCCCGCGCGTGTCGCGCGCGTGCGCCGGTCGGCGCCTCCCGGGCCGCCGTCCCGAGCCTCCGCCCCGATTCTCCGCAGGCCCGCGGGACGCGGCCCGCACCGCCCGGGAAGCTCGGGCACTCGCGTCGGCCCTTTGCCACGGGTAAATGCCAGCTCGCGCCCCTCGGAGGCGCGGCGCCGCGTCCTTGACAGTTCCCCGAGACCGTGGAGTACTGCCAAAAGCGACGCAGGGCGGACAAGTCGGGGGTGAGTCACCTGCCGGAGTTGCGCTACCCCAGTGTGACCGAAATCGTCTCGTCCGCCTGGGCGTTGGCGGCCCACCGACCCGACCTGTGCGTCCTGAGGCAAGTGGGCGCCTCCCGCGCGGGCAGGCCCCTCCACCTGCTGTCCGTCGGCCACGCCCGGCGCGCGGTCCTCGTCGTGGCGGGGGCCCACGCCAACGAACCGACGGGCGGTTCGACACTGCTGTCCTTGGCCGAACGCGTGCTGCGGCAGCGGGAGTTGCGAAGGGACACGTCCTGGCACTTTCTGCTGTGCGCGGACCCCGACGGGGCGATCCTCCATGTGACGCCCGCGCCGCGCACGCTGCTCGATTACCACCTCGGCTTCTTCCGTCCGGCCGGACCCGAGCAGCCGGAGTGGTCGCCCTCCGTCCTGCCGCCCGACCGGCTGCCGCCGGAGACCCGCGCGCTGACGGGGGTCATCGACGAACTGCGGCCCTACCTCCAGGTGACGCTGCACGGAACCGATCTGGGCGGCAGCTGGGTGCAGTTGACCAAGGACATCCCGGGCCTCGCGGAGCCGTTCGCCAAGTCCGCGGCGGAGCTGCACATCCCGGTCGAGACGGCCGCGTCGGACGCCGCGGGCTGGCCCGCCTCAGGCCCCGGGGTGCACGTGATGCCGGCGCCCGGCTCGGACACGGCGTACCCGAGCATGCCGGACGACGCCCGGCACAGCACCTGGTACCACGCCCACCGGTACGGCGGTCTGACGGCCGTCGTGGAGGTGCCGATGTGGGCCAGCGATCTGGTGGACGATCCGGCGCCGCACCCGGCCCCGGCGGCGGCGATGCGGCGCCTGGCACACCGGTTGCGGACCGACGCGTTCCAGGTGGAGGCGGTGCTCGGGCGGGCCCTGCCGCGGCTGTCGGGACCCGACGGGCCCTTGTTGCGGGCCGCGAAGTGGGCGCTGGATCTGGTGCCGGGCCTCGCCGCGGACTGGTCTCAGGCGCCCCCGGTGGACACGACGATGGCGTACGTGGGAAGTGTCGACGCGTTCGGCCGGCGGATCCCGCTGCGGGCCGCCTCGATGCTGCTGCGCGTGCTCCAGGAGGTCGACGACCGCGAGGCGCCCCGCCTCGAACAGCTGGTCGCCGGATGGAGCGACGCCTTCGCCGAGCGCTTCCGGGC
The DNA here is from genome assembly GCF_040611295.1 of Streptomyces sp. NPDC002935. Classification (NCBI taxonomy): domain Bacteria; kingdom Bacillati; phylum Actinomycetota; class Actinomycetes; order Kitasatosporales; family Streptomycetaceae; genus Streptomyces; species Streptomyces sp. NPDC002935. The sequence goes on along the minus strand of NZ_JBEXNW010000001.1, from coordinate 347,394 downwards.
ACGCTGGGTGCCGCTGGAGAACCAGGTCGAACATCAGGCCCGTACGGTGATGGCGGCCGCCCGCCACGCGCGCGACACCGCCGCCTGACTCAGCTCGACAGGTCGAACACCGCGCCCGTCTCGGCTCCCAGCACGCAGGTGTTCGAGAACCGGTGCGTGTAGTCGACCCGGTGGCCGTCCCACTCGCCGTACGCCGACGCGGCCACCGGTGCGTAGATCATCGGGCACACGGCGCCGGGCCGGGGCGGGATGCGGTCGATGTCGCCCCCGGCGGCGCCGAGTTCCTCGCACGCCTTCACCGCGTGGGCGTGGCCCTGGGGCGGGTCGCAGAGCAGCAGGACGCCGCGGGTGTCACCGGAGCGGGCGTCGCCCCGGGTGACGCCGAGGCGGAGCCAGTTGCCGGACCGCGCCTCGTGGGGTGCCGCCCGGGCGGCCGGGGGCGCGCCCGCCGTGAGGAGCGCGACCGAGACGAGCAGGCCGACGCGGACCGCTGGAAGGGTTTTCGTCATTCCTGGTGCATCGGCACCGAGGCCTGGGCACTCCAGCCGGAGTCACTCGAACGGGAGCGCGCACCCGCGCGGCGCCCGGCGAGTTCGAACGCGGCGAGCACCACACGCGCCTGGTACTCGACCTGGCGTGCGACCGGAATCCAGCGTGCCCCGCAGCCGTCGCGGTAGTCGGCGCACCACGCGTCGATCAGCCGGTCGAGCTCGGGCAGCGCGTCGCACGGATCGTGCCCGGCGGAGGTGACCAGCTGGTGCAGCAGCCCGGCCGTCCGCAGGGCGACCCGGCGACCGGCGAGGCGCAGGGCCGTGAGCCGGGCGGTGTCGAGCGGCGGCAGGGCGCGAGCCCCGGCGTCCCGCACGTCGGGATCCCAGGAGTCGGCGAGGCCGGGGCCGACCAGTAAATAGTCGTCGACGGGCGCGAGGAGCCGGGTCACGTCCGGCGAGGTGCCGAGACCGGGCCGCACGCGGGCCAGAATGCCCGCCAGGAGCCCGGTGTCGTGGCGCAGCGTGCGGCTGACGGAGCGGAGCACCGCGTCGGGGTCGGCGGGGCGCGCCGGGTCCTCGACGGCGCCGACTCCCCACATGGGTGCCTCGACGATCGCCGTCACCGTGCCGTGCCGCTGCGGGTGGAACCAGGTGGAGTCGACCGCGGCCTCCGTGATCGCGGCGGCCAGGTCTCCCCTGCGCGGCGGCGGGACGCGGTAGACGGCGGGGCCGAGCGTCGGCCAGTACAGGGTGTCGTACGGGCCGAGTTCGCGCGGGATGCCGAGGCGGGCCGCGCTGTGCGCGACGCGCTCGGCGAGGCCGGGCAGGTCGCGGGTCAGCTCGACGAAGGCGCCGCCGACGTCGACGCCGTGCAGGGAGCACTGGAGGAACGGTCTCAGCTCGTCCTGGAGGCCGAGCAGGACGCGGGTCTCCGGCAGGACGGCGCCGTCCGCGCCTTCGGGCAGCCATTCGGGCTGTTCCAGGAAGCCGGGCCGGAAGAAGTGCCGGAAGTAGTGGCCGAGCGTGTACGGGCCGCGGAGCCAGGCCTCGTTGCGGCGGGAGCCGTCGGGGTCGAGGCAGAGCAGCAGGTTCCAGGTGGCGTCCGCGTCCTCGGTCAGCCGGGGGTCGGCGAGCGCCCGTTCGGCCAGCCGCAGGACCGTGGCGCCGCCCACGGGTTCGTTGGCGTGCGGGCCGGCGACGACGAGGGCCTGGCGGCTGCCGTGTCCGACGGACAGGAGCCACAGGGGCGCGCCCGCCCGGGAGGTGCCCACGCGGCGCAGCCGGGCGTCGTCGGGGCGCCGGGCGACGAGCGCGGCGGCGCGGACGCCGAGTTCGTCCACGGTCGGGTAGCGGCGGAGTGGCGGCAGAGCACACCTCCACTCGTACGGTGCCGTCGGTTCACCTGATGTGCATGGTGTACGCACAGTCAGTCACGACTCCAGGGGTACGTCAACACCGTGGGACGCGAGGGATGTTGCGGAGATGGGCGGGTGAACGCCGGTCCGGGGGCCGATCACCGGGCACGCCGGGACTCGGCGGAAACTCTCCTCGGCGCCGCGGTTCAGTCCGAGGCGAGACGGAACATCATCCGGCCGAAGCCGACCTGGTCGCCGTCCTGCACGACGGACACGCCGATGACCCGCCGTCCGTTGACCGTGGTGCCGTTGGTCGAGCCGAGGTCGCGCAGCACCCACACGCCGCTCTGCCGGCTCAGTTCGGCGTGCACCCGGGACACCGTCTCGTGGTTGAGGCGCAGTCCGCTGGCCGGGTCGCGGCCGATGCGCAGCGGGTAGGGGCTGCCGGGGTTGGGCAGCTGCAGCTTGGGCAGTCGCTCGGCCTGCCAGGCCCTGCGCAGCCGTACCGTGAAGCCGGAGACGGCCTCCACGGTGTCGAACACGACCTTCGACCAGCGGCGCTCGGTGGGCAGGTCCGCGATGAGCACGGCGAGTTCCTCGGACCGGCGGGCGGACAGGGCCAGCTCCATACGGCGGATGAACGTGTCGTGCGAGAGACGGCCGAGGGCGGCACCGTCACGGAGGGACTTGAGCGCCCGGTCGCGCTCCGCGTCGGACAGCCGCGCGGGGTACGTGTGGAACTCGAAGGACGACGTCACGATGGTGATTGTCGGGCAGTAACGACGGGGTGTCCAGAAGAGCCCGAACCGGCACGGAGGGCCGAGTGGAGCCGTTCGCGCGACCAAAGAGCGACGAACACGCGGCAAAAGGGTGGATCCGAAAGCGAATTGATCTCCCGTGAAGCACCATGGACGGGCTATGTCACGGCGAGCCGACAAGGGGGAACTGTCTGTGCGCTTCGATGTGTGGGCACCGCAGGCCGACCGGATGACACTCCATTGCGCGGGTGTCACGAGCACGTTGGACCGCGATCCCGAGCGTGCCGGATGGTGGACGGGCGACGCGGACGCGCGGGAAGGGACGCGGTACGGGTTCGCGGTGGACGACGGCCCCGTCCTGCCCGATCCGCGCTCGCGCCGGCAGCCGGACGGCCCGGACGGACTGAGCGCGGTGGTCGACCAGGGACGGTACGCGTGGCGTGCCGAGTGGTCCGGGCGCGCACTGCCGGGCGCGGTCCTGTACGAGCTGCACGTGGGCACGTACACGCCCGAGGGCACGCTGGACGCGGCGGCGGACCGGCTCGGACATCTGGCGGAACTGGGCGTCACGCACGTCGAGTTGATGCCGCTGTGCCCGTTCCCGGGCCGGCACGGCTGGGGGTACGAGGGGGTCTCCCTGTGGGCCGTGCACGAGCCGTACGGCGGCCCCGAGGCGCTGAAGCGCTTTGTCGACCGGGCGCACGAACTCGGCCTGGGAGTCGTCCTCGATGTCGTGCACAACCACCTCGGCCCGTCCGGCAACCATCTGCCCGCGTTCGGACCGTATTTCACGGACACCCATCAGACGCCCTGGGGCTCCGCCGTGAACCTCGACGCGCCCGGCTCGGACGAGGTGCGCGCGTACCTCGTGGGCAGCGCGCTGGCCTGGCTGCGCGACTACCGGCTCGACGGACTGCGCCTGGACGCGGTGCACGCGCTGCGGGACACCCGTGCGCTGCACTTCCTGGAGGAGTTGTCGTCGGCCGTGGACGCGCTCGCCGTCGACCTGGGCCGGCCGCTCTTCCTGATCGCCGAATCGGACCTCAACGACCCGCGGCTCATCACCTCCCGCGCGGAGGGCGGGCTCGGGCTGCACGCCCAGTGGAACGACGATTTCCACCACGCGCTGCACACCACGCTGACCGGTGAGGCACAGGGCTACTACGCGGACTTCGCGCACGCCCCGCTCGCGGCGCTGAGCAAGACGCTGACGTCGGGCTACTTCCACAACGGCACGTACTCCAGCTTCCGCGGGCGGCATCACGGCCGCCCGCTCGACCGGGCGCGCGTCTCGGCGCAGCGGCTGCTCGGCTACACGCAGACCCACGACCAGATCGGCAACCGCGCCCAGGGGGACCGGCTCTCGGCCTCCCTCTCCCCCGGGCTGCTGGCCTGCGCCGCCGCGCTGACGCTCACCGCGCCGTTCACGCCGATGCTCTTCATGGGCGAGGAGTGGGGCGCCGGCACGCCCTGGCAGTTCTTCACCGACCACACCGACCCCGAGCTCGCGGAGGCCGTACGGCGGGGCAGGCGGCGGGAGTTCGCGGCGCACGGCTGGGCCGAGGAGGACGTGCCGGACCCACAGGACCCGGCGACCCGGGACCGCTCCTGTCTCGACTGGTCGGAGCCCGAAACGGACCGGCACGCGCGTGTGCTGGCCTGGTACCGCGAGCTGATCGCCCTGCGCCGGCGCCAGGCCGACCTCTCGGACCCCGATCTCGCGGCGGTCAGGGTCGCGCACGATCAGGCGGCCCGCTGGCTCGCCGTCCGGCGCGGGGACGTCCGGATCGCCGTGAACCTCGCCAAGGACCCCGCAGCGATTCCCCTCGGCATCCGCCACGCGCGCGTCCTCGCGGCCTGGGACCCGGTCGAGGCACCGGGCCCGGACGGGGTGCTGAACGTGCCGGGCGAGTCGTGCGTGGTGCTGACGCAGGGGTGAGGACCCCCTTCCCCCGCACGTCCCCCGCACGGGGAGGACGGGCGCCCGCACTCGTCCTCAGGGCGCCTCGTCCGGTCCGTCCCGCAGGTCCGTGACCCGCTCCAGCAGGATCGATTCCCAGGCACGCCGCAGTTGGGCCTCCAGGAGCGGGACGGGAGTGCCGTCGCGGCCACGGAGGCGGTCGGCGAGCCGGATGACGGTGTCGCAGCGGGAGAGCCACAGGCCGCGCAGGCAGGGGCGGGCGCTGTAGCCGGCGAGCGTGGCGGCGCGTACGGCCGCGGGGGCGCCGACGGCGACGGCGAGCCCGGCGATGTCCTCGGCCGGATCGCCGATCGCCGCGTCGGTCCAGTCGAGGACGCCCCGTACCCGACCGTCGGGGCTGACCACGAGGTGTTCGCCCTTGAGGGCGTGGTGCACGAGGAACGCCGCTCCGGTCTGTGCGCCGAGCTGGACGGCGGCGGGCGCGGCGAGCTGGGCGAACCCCGCGGGGTCGAACTCCTCGACGGGGAGCCGCTCGGCGGCGCGCAGGGCGGCGGACCGCAAGGTCTCCAGGGAACGCGGCGGGATGCGTGGCACGCCGAGTGTCTCGGCCTGGCGCACGGGAACCTCGCGCAGCCCGGTCAGCAGCCCCGCCAGGTCGGCCTCGCCGAGGGCCGAGACGTCCTGTTCCTCGCCGGAGACGCCGGGCACCAGGGTGTCGAGGGTGTAGTGCAGTCCGCTCGCCCATTCGCCCCGCGCGACGCTCACCGGGACGGCGACCCCGATGAGCGGGCGGATCAGGTCGCGCAGCCGCAGTTCACGGCGTTGGCGCAGTGAGGCGTCGCGGTCCCGGGCGAGCCGGAGCACATGGCGTCGGCCCACCCACCAGGTGAAGTGCTCGCCCTCTTCGCCGACGGGCCGCACGTCCGGTCCCGGGCCCGGCGCCGCGTCGTGGTCGGCGAGCAGCGAACGGACCAGTCGGCGGACGATGTCCGGGGTCGGTGGCTGGGTCGGTGCGGGTGTCTGGGTCATGGTCGCGCCCTTGTCGTCCGGGTGCGGGGGCGAAGCGGTTGCCGCGCGGTCGGTGGGCGCACGCGTCAGTCGACGATCACCATCTCGCGGGTTGTGTTGTTCAGGCGGCGGCCGCCGTCCTCGGTCACCGTGACGATGTCCTCGATGCGGACCCCGAAGCGGCCCGGCAGATAGATGCCCGGCTCCACGGAGAAGCACATGCCGGGGACCAGGGGCTGTTCCTCGCCCTCGACCATGTAGGGCGGTTCGTGGGTGGTGACGCCGATGCCGTGCCCGGTGCGGTGGATGAAGTACTCGCCGTACCCGGCGTCCGTGATGACGGCGCGCGCCGCGCGGTCGATGTCCTGACAGGCGACTCCGGGCCGCACGGCGCGGAAGCCGGCCTCCTGGGCCTCGCGCACGATGTCGTGCACCTTGCGTTCCTCGTCGTCCGGCTCGCCGACGTGGACCGTGCGGGAGGTGTCGGAGCCGTAGCCCTCCTTGAGGCCGCCGAAGTCCAGGACCACCATGTCGCCGTGCTCGATGACGCGCTCGTCGGCCTCGTGGTGCGGGTTGGCTCCGTTGGGGCCGGAGGCGACGATGGTGAAGTCGACCTGGGAGTGTCCGAACCGGCGCAGCAGGTCGGCGAGGTCGCCGGAGACCTCCGACTCCCTGCGGCCCGCGAAGGGGACCTTCCGGATCTCCTCGAACGCCTCGTCCGCGGCGGCTCCGGCGGCCGCGAGCCGGTCCAGTTCCGCCGCGTCCTTGACGGCCCTGAGCATCGGCAGGGCCTCGGTGAGCGCGGTGTAGCGGCTGTCGGGCAGCCGCTTCTGGAGGCCGAGCAGATGCAGGGCCCAGCCGTTGTCGCTGATGCCGAAGCGGCCGGCGCGGTCCAGGAGGGGCGCGGCCACCGCGTAGGGGTCCGTGCCGTCGGTCCAGTCGTGGAGGGTCAGCACGGGCGCGCCGGCCGATTTGGCCGCGTCGGGCGCCTCCAGGGTCGGCACGACGAGGGCCGGGTCGTGTCCTGCGCGCAGCACGAGCAGGGTGAGCCGCTCGGTCTCCACCGGGCGGTACCCGGTCAGCCACACCAGGTCGGGCCCCGGCGCGACCAGGACGCCGTCGAGCCCGGCGTCGGCCGCGGTGTCGGCGGCACGCCGCATACGGGCCTCGTAGTCGCCGGTGGTGAAGGGCTCGGGTGTGGCGGCGGTCATCCATGCCTCCGTGCGTGCGGAGTTCCCCAGGGGGCTACGGCAGCATCCTGCCTCTCCGGTGGGGTGTGCGCGAGCCGGTCACGCCTGTTCCTGGTCAGCTCTCCAGGGCGAGGCGGGCGCCCAGGAGGAGCAGGACGCCTCCGGAGACCTGCTCCAGGCGCCGGCGTACTCCCGTCCGGGACAGCACGGCCTTCATCCGGCCGACGAACCACACGTACAGGCTGTAGTAGCCGACCTCGTAGACGGCCCAGAGCGCGGCGAGGCCGAGCATGGCGGGCAGGTGCGGGGCGCCCTCGGGCACGAACTGCGGCAGGAAGGACATCGCGAAGACGGCCGCCTTCGGGTTGGCGAGGTTGAGCAGCAGCCCGCCCCGGTAGGACGCCCAGCCGCTCTTCTCCGCGCCCTCCCAGCCGCCGTCGACGGCCCCCTCGGGGCGGCGCGCCTGCCACAGCGTCTGGACGCCGAAGCCGACGAGCACGACCGCACCGACGATCCGCATGACGTCGTACGCCATCTCGGAGGCGGCGAGCAGCGCGGTGAGGCCGAAGGCGGCGACGGCGCCCCACACGAAGACGCCCGTCTCGTTGCCGAGCACGGTCAGGAAGCCGGACCGCCTGCTGCGCAGCGACCGTTTGATGATCAGCACGGTGCTCGGGCCGGGCGAGGCCGCGATCAGGGTGCAGGCGCCGAGGAAGGCGACGAGGGTGCTCAGCATGCGGCCATCGTGGCGGGCCGCGACACGGTTGGCCAGCCCTTTTCCCCTGCGCCCGCCGGGACCGGGATCCGCACCCGTACGGGGCTCGAACAGTCGACCAGCCTCCTTAAGGGCCCCGGCTGTACCCCGCGCGCCACCGGAGCCGCCGTCCCGCCCGCTCGCTTCAGGTCACGATGCCCGGGACCGCGGACAGTTCCCGCCGGACTCCGCTCGCGTGACGCACGCCGAGGGTGACCTCGCTGCCCGGCCGGGCGTCCGCCACGGCGCGGGCGAGGGCGGCGGCCGAGGCGACCTCGGTCCCGTCGAAGGTGAGCAGGACATCGCCGCGCACCAGGCCCGCGGTGTAGCCGGGACCGGGGAGGTGCACCCCGACGACCAGCGCGCCCCCGCCTCCGGGGGCGTCGACGGCCTCGACCCCGAGGGTCGCCCGTACGGATTCCCGCTCGGACTGCCTCGACGGGATCGGGCCGCCGCTGCCGGACGCCGTCGTGGAGCCACCGGGCTCCGGCGCTCCGGAACCGCCGGGCCGCGGGACGCCGGAGCCGGCGGAGGGCTGCCGTGCCTGACCGGCCGCAGCGGTCTGCTTCCGAAGGTCCGTCAGTCTGCTCATGCCGATCACCGTCGCGCCCACCGTGCCGAGTCCCACGCCGGACAGGACAAGGACCGACCCGACGAACAGACTGAACAGCAGCGTGATCAGCCGCCTGCCGCGGCGCCGCGCGGCGTGCGGGCGCCGGGTCGCGCCGGGCGGACGGGCATCGCCCGACGGACGGGCGCCGCCGCCACCCGGATCCTGACCGGGCATCGGCTTGGGACGCAACGCGGTCTGTTCCATGGGTCGCCTCCGGCAGATGTTCTACGGACCGCCTTCGGCTCATGCACTACCCCACGCTCCGGCGCGCGACGATTCCCTAACGAGTGAGACTGTCGGCCGCGTTCGAGAAGGGCGTCCGCCGTGACGGTGGGCGTGAGCCCGCGATGGCCCACGCCGGCCTCACGCCCGCGGGCGGACCCGCCCGAGCGCTCGGCCGGCGTCCCGAGTCGGACCGGGGCGGGCTCCGCCCGTCCCGTGTCAGAGCGAGGCGGGCTCCGCTCGCCAGGCGAACGGCAGCGCGGGCGCCTGGTCCGGTACGAAGCCGTGGGCGCGCCGGGCCAGATCCGCCGCGCCGTAACGGCGGCAGTCCTGATGCCACTTCAGGATGCCGGCCAGCCAGTTCTGCAGCTCCACCACGTAGCCCCGCATGATCTCGCGCACTTCCTCCGAGAGCTTGAAGTCCTCGTACAGGATGGGCAGTTCATGGGCGGCGACATGCTGGAACTGCTCCATGCGCTGGGTCATCAGGTCATGGATGACGCCGAGCGCGGTCGGGTAGTCACAGCCGAAGAAGTTCTGCACGACGAGGATGCCGTTGTGGACCTCCCCCTCGTACTCGATCTCCTTCTGGTACGAGAAGACGTCGTTCAGGAGCATCGCGTAGTCCATGGCCGCGTTCTCCAGCGACCGGACGGGTCCGCTGCGGTAGACCTCCGGCGGGACCGCGGGGCCGTGGCCGAGACGGCACAGGCCCATGGTGAGCTCGGAGCCGAAGGTGGCCCGGCGCATCTCCAGGTAGTCGACCGGGTCCGGGATGCGGTTCTGGATCTGGTTGGACAGCTCCCACAGCCAGCTCTCCGTCATCACGTCCACCGCCGCGCGCAGGGTACTCCGCGCGTCCGGGGTCATCTCCGCGGTGGTGCGCCGCCACAGGTCGATCAGGCCGCGTTCCATGCCGTTGACCGGGACGGGGACCTCCTCGCCGTCGACGGGCATACAGGCCGAGAGGCGCGCGGTGGTCATCCTGGCGGCGGCCAGGTCACGGCGGTTGCCGAAGAGCAGCGGGTAGCAGTCGTCGCCGTAGGTGCCCCAGGCCAGCCACTGCGAGCCGAGGTCGAGCGCCTCGGGTGTCGCGTCCGGGTGGATGCCCGCCGCGCAGAGCGGCAGGTCGTAGGCGATGAGTCTGTCCTCGTCCCAGACGCCCTCCTGGAGCATTCCCGTGGCGTGCATCCAGGAGACGAGGCGGTCCCTGGCGCCCGCGAGGTGCGGGCTGACGGTGACCTCGAACGGCATGTGGAAGTCGGGAAGCCGAGAGGGTCCGACCTTCTGGAACGGGACGTGGGTGTACGCACGCAGCCGCTCCGCGCCGGCCGCGGAGAGCAGCGCCCCGACGTCCGCGGCGGACGTCCCGAACCCGCCCATGGCGAAGGGGCGCACCTCCTCGACGGCTCCCTTGTTCATGTAACGGCTGGAGCGCATGTGCCATTCGTGGCCGCCGGACTGCCAGTCCTGGAGGCCCTGCGTGTACGCGGCGACGGCGCCGGCCTCCGCGAGGGTGAGCCCCTTTTCCACAGCCAGTGCGGGCACCTCGGTGAGCGCCGTGTGCTCGAACTGGTGGAGCCGTGAGGTGAGGATGTCGTTGACGGTCTCGGCGGCTTCCTGGGTCGTGCAGCCGAAGAACGTCTCCAGGACGAGGATGCCGTTGCTGAGTTCGCCCTCGTCCTCGACCTCCCGCTGGTAGGAGAAGAGGTCGTTGCGCAGGTGGACACCGTCGGAGAACGTCTCCATCAGGACGCGCAGCGGCCTCGCCCCGGCGACGGACGCGGGCACTTCGGCGGTCGCGTACTCGACGAGCCCCGCCGACCAGGGGGCGCCGCCCACCTTGCGGCGCATCTCGATGTACTCGACGGGGTTGGCGATCCGCCCCTCGTTGATGTTGGACAGCTCCCACATCGACTCGTTGAGCAGATGCTCCGTGGAGACCGCGAACCGCTGCCGCCACTGGGTGGACATCGAGGGCACGGTGCGCGCCCACAAATCGGCGAGCCCCGCCTCGACGGGATTCTCCGGCTCGGGTACGGAAGTCGACAGGTCGAGCGGCATGAAGAGGGGCAGCCGGTCCAGGTAGGCCTTGCCGCCGGCGCGGTCCTGGGTGCGTTTGAAGGTCTCCAGGAAGTGGTCGTCGAAGAAGAAGACCCACACGTACCAGTCGGTGATGAGGGAGAGGGCCGGCCCGTCGCAGTCGGGATGGGTGTACGCGCACAACAGGCCGTAGTCATGGGCGTCGAGGTCGGACCGCTCCCAGATGCCCGAGCCTTCGAGCATGCCCATTCCGCGGGCCCAGTCGACCGAGTGGGCCCGGGCCTCGTCCAGGTGCGGGTTCAGCCGGGCGGTGTACGGCATGTAGAAGTGCGGGAGTTCGAACGGCTGCGTCATGGCCGGGCCCTACCCATGGCCCCGCGCGGACACCCGCAGGCCAGGACATGATCACACCATCGCGTGAATCGGGGCGAAAGCCGCGCATGGCGGCGCTTCCGTCCGGTCGGGGCCCGTGCCCGCCCCCTTGCCGACCCGGTGTCCGCCCGCCACCGTGGTCGCATGACCTTCCTCGCGCTTCCCCGTGCTGTGCGGGACGACGGTGCCCGCGCGGTGTGCGCCGGGCACGGCCCGTCCGCCGGCCCACCACTGTCCACGGAGGTGCCGCCGGATCCCGGTCCCGGCGGGAGGCGCGGCGGGAGCTCGCGGTCGTGAGGGCCGCGCCGGGGCCGGGCGCGCCTCCCGTGCCGGATGTCTTCGACCCGCGGCGGTACGCCGACGGGGTGCCCCACGCCGCGTACCGCGTCCTGCGCGATCACCATCCCGTGGCCTGGCAGGAGGAGTCCGAGGTGCTGGGCTGGCCGGCCGGGCCCGGGTTCTGGGCGGTGACCCGGCACGCGGACGTGGTCCGGGTGCTCAAGGACTCGGCGACGTACTCCTCGTTCCTCGGTGCGACCCAGATCCGTGATCCCGACCCGGCCGACCTGCCGTTCATCCGGAGCATGATGCTCAATCAGGATCCGCCGGACCAGGGCCGGTTGAGGCGTCTGGTGAGCCGGGCGTTCACCCCGCGCCGTGTCGACCACTTCGCGTCGGTGGCGCGCGAACGCGCCCGGACGCTGCTCGGGCGGGCGGTGCGGGAGGCCCGGGAGGGCGACGGCACCCGCGATCTCGTCGCCGCCGTCACCGACGACTACGCCCTGCTCAATCTCGCCGATCTGCTCGGCGTGCCGGAGTGCGACAGGGGTCTGCTGCTGCACTGGACGCGGCGGGTGATCGGCTACCAGGACCCCGACGAGGCGGGTCCCGCGGTCCTCGGCCCGACGGGGAAACCGGTCGATCCGCGCTCCCCGGCGATGCTGCGGGACATGTTCGCGTACGCGCGGGAGCTGGCCGTGTTCAAGCGGAACCACCCCGCCGACGACGTGATGACCACCCTCGCCGCCGATCCCGAACTCGCCCCGGCCGAACTGGAGATGTTCTTCTTCCTTCTCACGGTCGCGGGCAACGACACCGTGCGCGGCGCGGCTCCCGGGGGCCTGCTGGCGCTGGCGGAGCATCCGGAGGCGTACGACGGACTGCGTTCGGGCCGCCATCGACTCGGCACGGCCGTCGAGGAGTTGCTGCGTGTGCACCCTCCCGTGCTCACCTTCCGCCGGACCGCGGCCGTGGACACGGAGCTGGCCGGCCGGCGTCTGCGGGCGGGTGACAAGGTGGTCGTCTTCCACGCCTCGGCCAACCATGACGAGCGCGCCTTCGCCGACCCCCACCGGCTCGACCTGTCCCGGGCTCCGAACCCCCACGTCTCCTTCGGCGACGGCCCGCACGTCTGCCTGGGTGCCCACTTCGCCCGGCTCCAGCTGCGGGTGCTCTACGAGGAGATCGTGCGGGTGGTGCCCTCGCTGCACACGGCCGGGCCGCCCGGACGTCTCGTCTCCAACTTCATCAACGGCATCAAGTCCCTTCCCCTGCACGTGACTTGACCGGGCTCCGGAGCGGAGCGTCTCGTCGCTAGCGCCTCGCCTGGATCAGCGCGTGGGTACCGCCGGTGCGCCAGCGGCGGTCCTCGGCGGTGTCGAGGGCCGCCTCGACGGTGGCGGTGAGTCCGACGACGACATCGGACTTGAGGGTCCGCAGCGCCGCCACCGAGCCGGGGAAGTAGGAGGTGGCGGTCGCGAAGGGGGTGGTGGCGGGGTAGAGGCGGTCGCCGATGAGGCGGCGGTAGTTGAGGTCGCCCTTCAGCAGGGTCACGTCGGCCGCGGCGAACTCCCGCCGGAGGTCGTCGGGCAGGTCGGCGTACGGCAGCGGGGCACAGGCGAAGGGGTGGGTCCGTACGGTGAGACGGCCTTCGGCCAGGGCCGCCCAGAGGCGGTTCCCGGCCTCGCCCGCCGCTCCCTTCGCGGCGGTCAGGCGGCGCACGGCGTCGACCACGTCCGCGGTGGTGGCGTCGGAGACGTAGTACGGGTACGGCTTCACGTGCAGGGCGGTCCGCTTCACCCGGCCGTGGCGGAGCAGGTGGTCGACGAGGAGCAGGTCGGGGATGAGTTCCCGGCCCGCGTTGTCCGCGACCAGGCAGAGCGTGCCGCCGGCGAAGAGCGATCGCAGCACGTCTGCGTCGTTCGCCACGAGCTGGGATTCGGCCGCCGTCCCCTCCTGCGCTCCGGCCAGCCGGAAGCCGAGGTCGGCCCGGTTGCCCCACAGGGAGCCGTGCAGCAGCGCCTCCTCCTGCTCCTCGACGGGCTGCCGGGCGAGGTCGTCCAGCGCGGCGAGTTCCTCGTCGGCCTCCGGGGTGTCCAGTTCGGCGAGCTTGAAGGGGCGGAAGGGGTCGATGCCCTGCCACGGGCCGGGCGTGAAGTAGCCGACGGCTTCGAGGAGTCGGCGGTAGAAGTAGCTTTCGGACCAGAGGAAGGGCACGTCGAACCAGGACCGGCCGTAGTGCTCCCGGCCGCCCCAGGCATCCCACCGGCCGCGGTCCGCGGCCGGCGCCGCGAGCGGTTCGATAACTCCCTCGGTGCAGTTCCTGAGCAGGGCGTCGAGCGCGTCGCGCTGTTCTGGGCCGTACGGGAAGGCGTCCCGCACCTTGCGGATGAGCGCCGGATGCCGTTCGGCCAGCACGCTCCAGGGGAACGAGCCCCGCACCGCGCTGACGACCACCGGCGCGTCGTCGGGACCGGCGGCGGAGCGGGCTGCTGCGGCGGGCTCAGGCATGCCGCTCACCGTACCGGCTGTGCGAAAGGGGCCGTCCGACGCGGGTGCGCGCCGGGCGACCCCTCCCCCCGTAGAGCCCAGCGGTCGGCCTGGTCGGCGGCGTCGAGCTGTCGACCGTCGCGGTGTCTGCGCGGCCGTGTCCTGGACATGAGGCTCACAGCTGCCGTCGGCGGTCGCGCTGAACGATAGGCAGGCGGCAGGTGGGAGGGATAGCGGGAAAACCCTCGATCAGGCGGCTGATCGGCCCTTGCCCGCCCACGGTTCGCCGGGGTGGACCCGTTTCGCGCGGATTGCGGATCTGAACATACGGCGCTGTGGCCCCGTACTTGACGGTGCCCCGTACGAGGCCCCGTCCCGGTCGCGCGCGGTGGCATGCCGCTTCGCCGACGCACGAGGAGACCTCCGGATGACCGCCTACCGCTCCGCCACCGCGGCCGCTGTCGCCCTGGCGGCTCCGCTGCTGCTCACGACGTGGGCCGCGGGCACCGCGTCGGCGCACGGCGCGCCGACGTCTCCGGTCAGCCGGGTGGCCGCGTGCTCGCCCGAGGGCGGCGGTCTGGTCCGGACCGCGGCCTGCCAGGCGGCGATCTCCGCGAACGGCGCGCCGTTCACCGCGTGGGACAACCTGCGGGTGGCGGGCGTCAACGGCCGGGACCGCTCGGTGATCCCGGACGGAAAGCTGTGCAGCGGGGGGCTGTCCGCCTACAAGGGCCTCGACCTGGCCCGCGCCGACTTTCCGTCGACGCGTCTGACACCCGGCGCGGGCCTCACCCTCAAGTACAGTACGACGATCCCGCACACGGGGACCTTCAAGCTCTTCCTGACGAAGCAGGGTTACAGCCCGACGCGCCCCCTGAAGTGGTCCGATCTGCCGGAGAAGCCGTTCGCGACGGCCACCGACCCGGCGGTGGTCGACGGCGCCTACCGCGTCAAGGCGACGCTGCCGTCCGACCGCACCGGCCGCCAGATGCTGTTCACGATCTGGCAGAACTCCAGCACGACGGACACGTACTACTCGTGCTCGGACGTGGTGTTCCCGGCCGGGGGCTCGGCACCGAAGGCGACCCGGAGCTCCGGGACCTCGGGGAGCACCGGGAGCGCTTCCGGTGGCAAGAGCACCAAGGACACCTCCGGGTCGACCAGGTTGGCGACCTCGCCGCCCAGCCCCGCGCCGACGTCCCCGGCCGCCGACTCGCCTTCCCCGGCGGTCGGTTCATCCACCGGGGAGACGGGTCCCGATCATCTGAGGCCCGCCGCCGACAGCACATCGGGCGGCGGCCCCGCCCTCCCCCTGGTCGCCGGGGGAGCGGCGGCGGCGCTGCTGCTCACCGCCGGCATCGCCTTCGCGCTGCGACGCCGGGGCTGAATCCGTGCCCGGTGGGCGTCAGTTGACGTAGACCGCCGGGCTGTCCGGCTGGCTGGTGTCGGTCACGGGGGCGTACTTCGCGGTGAAGTAGCCGTTGCTGAAGCACAGCGACGAGCCCGAGAACTTGGTGAACTGCTGGTTGGCGAAGGTGATGCTGTTGTCGGCGTTGCTCGCCGTGCCGGACAGGCTCGGCGCCCGGTAGACGCAGGTCAGGGTGCCCAGCAGGGTGCGCAGCTTGACCGTGGTCTGGATGGTGGAGTCGGCGGCCGGCGTGACGGTGACGGTTCCGTCGGAGCCCACCGCGGTGGTGTACGGCAGGTTGTCGACCGTGATGCCGGTGACGCCGAGGACACCGACGACGTTGCTGCTGCACGAGCTGCTGTCGAAGGTCTGTCCGGTGAGCGACTCGGCGGCCGTGCCGGGGGCCGCCGGGTTGTCGGTGGCGGTCGCGGTGAACGTCGACGCGGAGCAGGAGACGCCGCTCGTACCGGTGCTGCTGGAGTAGAGCGTGGCCTTGGTGCCGCTCGCGAGCGAGGCGGTGAGGACGTCGCCGACGGCGACGGCGGTTCCTCCGGCGCTGCCGGTGGTGAGCACCGGGACGTCGTCCGCGGAGGCGGGGACGGCGGCGGACGCCGAAAGGGCCGCGACGACGCCGACGAGGGCGAGCAGGGATCGAGTACGCATGGGGGGTGCCTCTTCTCCGATGGGGGTGTGGGTGCCTGACCGCGCCGGGGCGCGGGGGTGCGGGTCGAGAAGGTGGCGCGGGTGTGCGGGGTGGAACGCCGACGCGCGACGGCGGGTTCGAGACGCCGGCGCGAGGTGCGGAAACAGCGCGAGGAGAGACCGCCGCCGGTCCGTGACGCCTTCTCCGTGCGCCGCGGACCGGCAGCGACAGCCGGGCGACCGGCACGGCCCGGAGGGGAAGGCGACCGTGCCGGTGCCGCGAAACCGCGAAACCGTGAAAACGGGAGTGGCCGAGGGGGCGCGCCGCTTCGGCGTACGCGCCTCGACCGCTCCGAACGCGCCATGACCGCCCCGTGCGGAACGCAGAACGGGGTCCGGGAGGTGACGGGCGCGCCGACCGACGGATCCGGCGCCACGGATCCGGGGGGGAAACAGGGAGAGTTCTAGACCTGATGGATGGTCAACGTCAAGGCGCAGTACGGAAGTTGAGCGCCAAGACGAGCCTGCCGTCGACGCGTGTTCACAGGTGGGACACAACTGGCACGGTTTTCCCACACGTCCCTTGACCCGTGCATGTAACCCCCGGTAACTTCCTCGACGGCTACTGCTGCGTAACGAGAAAGCCCTTGCAACCGCCGGGAGGCGCGAGGAGGCGTACGCCGCAGCCGCTGTCCGCGCCAGGACAACGCGCCACTGGAGCCCAACCCGCATCGAACGTGCCCAGGGAGCAGACATGGCCTCGTCCTCGGACGCCACGGCGTCCAACGGTTCCACGCCCGAGACCCCGGAAAGCGGTTCAGCCGCCGACGGGCAGGACAGACGCGGACGGGTCCGTCTGCGCCGCGCCGCCGTGATGGCGGTACCCGCCACGGCAGTCGCCGCGGGGTTGATGATCCTCACGGCCCAGGGCGCCCTGGGCGTCCAGTTCGCCATCTCCGGCATGCCGTTCACGGTCACCGCGACCGAGCTGAACGGCACCGGCTTCGAGCAGTTCGGCGGCCTCGACAACATGGCGGAGGACAGCCCGAACGCCGGCGACACGGGCGGCCAGGTCCTCATCGTCACCTCGGCGATCAGGAACGCGACCCTCGACCACCTGTGCCAGAGCGTCGACCTGGGCGGCACGAACCTGCTCATCACGGCGGGCAGCGGGGCGAACAAGGTGCAGGCGAGCCATCTGACCACCGACTCCACTGAACTGTCCGGCGACGCCTCCTTCGACAACATCGAGATCGGCAACGACGCCAGCACCCTCGACAAGGCCGGGGTCCAGGGACCCAAGGGCGTGTTCAGCCAGCAGGCCGACACCGTGCGCATCGCGAACCTGCGCCAGACCAACTACGCGACGACGGCGGCGGTGTTCAAGCTTCCCGGCCTCAAGCTGCGCTTCAGCGAGCAGGGTTGCTGATGAGCCCCGACGCCCGCACGGACACCTCACGGGACCTGAGGGCCGGTTTCCGGCACTGGCGTGCGAGGCGCCCCTTCTGGGGCGGGCTGCTGCTCGCCCTGGGGGGAGCGGAGATCCTCCTCACCGAGAAGGCGTCGCTGAAGGTCGTCATGCACATCGGGATGCAGGGCCTGGCGGGCTATCTGCTCCCCACCATGATGCTGCTGTGCGGCCTGCTGATCCTCTTCAACCCGGCCCACCGCCTTTTCTACTCCCTGCTGGGCATCCTGCTGTCCCTGGGCACCTGGCTCACCTCCAACCTCGGCGGATTCCTCGTCGGCCTCCTCCTCGGAGCCGTCGGCAGCTGCCTCACCTTCGGCTGGCTCCCCGACCAGGAGCCGCGCCGCCGGCTGCTGCGTCGCGAGCACGCCTGAGGCGGACGGCCCGGCACGGGACAGGACCCCTCACCTCGCCGACTTGCCTGTACGCGCAGGGAAGTTGGCACGGTACGCATCCGACGCCGGGCCGGTCCGACGGGACCCGGCGTCCTCGCGTAGCGTGACGATGCGTGTACCGAATCGGGGTTCGACCGCCGGGAGGCTCCTGATGGGAAACGCACGTCCTTCAGTGATCGACGCGACCGGACGCGACATCCACGGGGAGGCCGCGCGGATCCGCGAGAGCGGACCACTGGCCCGGGTGGAGCTTCCGGGCGGCGTGGAGGCCTGGGCGGTGAGCGGTCAAGAGCTGCTGAAACGGCTGCTCACCGATTCCCGGGTGTCCAAGGACGCCCGGCAGCACTGGCCCCTGCTCGCGAGCGGCGCGATCACCCCGCAGTGGCCGCTGTTCACCTGGGTGGCCGTGCAGAACATGTTCACCGCGTACGGCGGTGAGCACAAACGCCTGCGCACCCTGGTCTCCAGGGCCTTCACCGCTCGCCGGACAGCCGCGCTCCAGCCGCGCATCGAGGAAATCACCCGGCAGCTCCTTGACCGCGTGGAGAAGGCCGGGCGCGGCTTCCAGGTCGTCGACCTGCGCGAGGAACTCTGCTACCCGCTGCCGATGCAGGTGATCAGCGATCTGTTCGGCCTGGCCGAGGAACGGGGCCCCGAGCTGCGGCAGTTGGTCGACCGCGTCTTCGACACCTCCGCCGACCCGGGCGAGATGACGGCCGCCTACGAGCGGATGTACGTCCTCCTGGCCGAACTCGTCGCCGCCAAGCGGGAGTCGCCCGGCGACGATCTGACCTCCGGGCTCATCGCGGCCCGCGACGAGGAGGACGGCACCCCGCTCAGTGAGCAGGAACTGCTGGACACCCTGGTCCTGATGGTCAGCGCCGGTCACGAGACGACGGTCAACCTCATCGACAACGCCGTACACGCGCTGCTCAGCCGACCCGAACAGCTCGCGCACGTCCGGGAGGGCCGCGCCACCTGGGACGACGTGGTCGAGGAGACCCTGCGCGCTGATGCGCCGATCGCGAACCTGCCGCTGCGGTACGCCGTGGAGGACATCGACCTCTCCGAGCTCGGCGGACCCGAGGGGACCGTGATCGCCCGGGGCGAGGCGATCCTCGCGGCGTACGCCGCCGCCGGACGTGATCCCGAACGCCACGGGAAGGACGCCGATCAGTTCGACGTCACCCGCGCCGACAAGGAACACCTCGCCTTCGGCCACGGTGTGCACCACTGCCTGGGCGCCCCGCTGGGCCGCCTGGAGGCCCGGATCGCGCTCCCCGCTCTGTTCGAGCGGTTTCCCGGGCTACGACTCGCGGTCCCGGAGGAGGAGTTGCGGCCGGTGGACTCCTTCATCTCCAACGGCCACCGCTCCTTTCCCGTCCGCATCTCCTAGGGCCTGTCCGAGCAGCCGGTTCGGATCACTCTCCGCGCCACCAGGCCGCCGACCGCGCCCAGCCGCTCCTCGGGCGATCGGGCGCGGGGGCCGCAGGCTCGGGGGCGGGCGCCGGGAAGGTCGCGGCCGACGCCTGCCGTTCGCCCTCGGGCCGTCCGGCCGCCGAGGCCGGCGGGAAGCTCACCGGCAGCGCGGCGAGCGCGCGGTGGAACGGTCCGGGACGCCACTCCAGCTTCTCGACGGGAACCATCAGTTCGAGGTCGGGGATCCGGTCGAGGAGCTTCTCGACCGCGACGGCGGCGATCAGCCGCGCCGGACTCCGCGCCGGGCAGGTGTGCGGGCCCGCGCTCCACGCCAAGTGGGCGCGGTTACCCGTGCGCTGATCACTCGTCAGGGCGGGATCGGTGTTCGCGGCGGCGAGACTCACCACCAGCGGATCACCCGCACGCAACAGCGTTCCCTCGTACACGACGTCGTGCCGCGGGTAGTGCACGGCGTAGTTGGCGATCGGCGGGTCGGTCCAGAGCACCTCGTCGAGGGCGTCCTCGACCGGCAGCGTGCCGCCGGACAGGTCGCCCGCGAAGCGGTCGTCCGACAGCAGCAGCCGCAGACTGTTCGCGATGAGGTTCTGCTGCGGCTCGGTGCCGGCGCCCATCAGCACGACGAGGGCGTGGATCATCTCCTCGTCGGTGAGCGCGGCCGGGTGCTCCATCAGCCAGGAGGTCATGTCCGGCCCGGGCCGCCACCGCTTCAGCGCGACCAGGTCGAGCAGGGTGGTGGTGAGCAGTTCGTTCGCCTCCTCGGCGTCCACCCCGTCGAAGATCCCGGACATGCCCTCGACCAGCCGGACGCCGTGGCCGACGGGGCAGCCGAAGAGGTGGTTGAAGACGAGCAGCGGCAGGACCTGGGCGTATTCGCCGAGCAGATCCGCCGTGCCGAGCGGCGCGAACCGGTCGATCAGTGTGCCGGCGCTGCGCTCGACATAGCCGCGCAGGGTGCTGGGCTCGACGCGGGCGAGGCTGTCGGTGATGGCGCCGCGCAGCCGGCGGTGCTCCTCGCCGTCGGTGAACAGGGCGTTGGGCCGGTACATCATCATCGGGACGACCGGGCTGTCCGTCGGGACGGTGCCGTCGGCCAGGTCCGTCCAGTGGCGCGGGTCCTTGGAGAACGTCTCCGGACTGCGCAGGACGTGCAGGGCGGCCTCGTACCCGGTGACGAGGGTGGCCCGGACGCCGGGCGCGAGTTCGACGGGAGCGGTCGGTCCGGCCTCGCGCAGCCGCCGGTAGACCGCGGCGGGGTCGGCGGCGAACTCCGGTCCGTACAGGGACTGGTGGGCCGGGCAGCCGGGGGGCGGAACGGCACTCACGCGTGCTCCAGTTCGCCGGTGCGGGTCAGCAGGTGGGAGACGAGGGCGATCAGCGCCTCGGTGGAGGAGACCCGGTCGCGGGCGTCGCAGCGGACGAGCGGGGTGGAGGGCAGCAGGTCGAGGGCCTCGCGCACCTCGTCGAGCCCGTGTCCCGGCGCGTCGTCGAAGTCGTTCAGGGCGACCCCGTACGGCAGCTCCAACTCCTCCAGTGCGCCCATGACATCGAAGGACCGGTCCAGGCGCCGGGCGTCGGCGAGTACGAGCGCGCCGAGCGCCCCGCGCGTCATGTCCTGCCACAGCTCGGTGAAGCGCTGCTGCCCCGGGGTGCCGAACAGGTACAGCACGACGGTGTCGTTGAGGGTGAGACGGCCGAAGTCGAGGGCGACGGTGGTGGTGGTCTTGTCCCGCGCGGCGGCCAAGTCGTCGACGAGCGCGCCTGCTTGGGTCATGACCTCTTCGGTGCGCAGGGGCCGTATCTCGGACAGCGTGCTGACGAACGTGGTCTTGCCGACCGCGAAGTGGCCCACGACCAGCAGCTTGACGGCGGTCCGCACGCCCTCGGGCAGATACATGGTTTCAGAGGCGGGAGCGGAGTGCATCGAGCACCTCCTGGAGAATGCTGGTGTCGGAAGGCCCGGCGGAGGGGATCGGCGTGCGGGTGACGAGGTGACCGCTGTCCATCAGGTCGGCGACCAGCACCTTCGTGACGCTGACCGGCAGCTCCAGATGGCCTGCCACCTCGGCCACCGACAGCGCCCCGGGCCGGCACAGCTCCATCAGCCGCCGCTTCTCGGGGCTCAGTCCGGTGAGCGCCGGGCCGACGGCGGCGATCAGCAGCGTGACGAGGTCGAGGGTGTTGCGCGACGGCTGGGAACGGCCGTCGGTGACGACGTACGACCGCACCAGCCGCTCCCCCGCACGGCGCCTGGGCGGTGTCATGCCGGGCTGCCGGTGTCCTGCCGGGCCGGGCTGGTCAGCTCCTTGCCGAGCCGGTCGACCAGTTTGTGCATGCGGTAGGTGACCGCCTCCATGTCGACGTCCTCGGTCGTGGACACCGCGAGATGGGCGCCCTCGCCCGCGGCGACGAGGAAGACGTATCCGTGCGCGAACTCGATCAGGGTCTGCCGCCACGGTGTGTTCGGGCTGCCGCAGAACTCGGCGGTGCTGCGGCTGATCGACTGCACTCCGGACAGGCCCGCGGCCAGCCGTTCGGCGTCGTCCCGGCCGATGTCGGCGGAGTGGGCGCGGAGCATGCCGTCGGCGGACAGCAGGATCGCGTGCCGCGCTTCGGGCACCTTCAGGACCTCGTCGAGCATCCACCCCAGCTCGTTGGTCGTGGGCGCGGTCATCCCTGTGTGTTCCCTTCGTTCGCGTGGGGGGTTGCGTACGACGCCCCAAGGACGTCCGTCGGCGCGAGAGCGCCCGGCTTTCCGGGGGCATCGAGTGGTTCGGGGGCGTAGGACGTTCCGGGACCACCGGGTGCGCCGGGGAGGTCCGGAGCTCCGGGGGCAGGGGGTGCTTCCGTGAGGTCCGGCTTTCCGGGGGCGTCGGGGGTGGCCGCGTGGTCCGGCGTTCCCAGGGCGTCGGGAGTGTCTGCATGCTCCGGCGTTCCGGTGGTGTCCGGGTCCTCCGGTGTTCCGGTGGTGTCCCGGGCCGCGCGGCCGCAGCGGGTGCCGCGGGCGAACGCGCCCATGCGCCGGGCGTTCTCCTCGGCCGACCGCGCGCTGACGTCCTCGGCGGGCACGGCGGGCACGGCGGCGGGTCGTTCGGCGAGGGGCGCCTGCTGCGGGCCACGACGGCGCCGCTTCGGCAGGCCACCGGCCGTCGTCGTCTCCATGGGCTCGGCCGCCCGACGGGTGGGACGCGCGGGTGCCACGGATTCCGCCGCCTGCTCCACGGACCGCCCGGTGGTACGGGAGGGCTCGGCCCGCGGGACAACCTCCGGCACCGGGGCCACGTGGGTGAGCAGCGCCGCCGGCAGGAACACCACGGCGCGGACACCGCCGTACGGGGACCGCGTGTCGACCGAGACGCCGAACCCGTACCGTTCGGCGAGTACGCCGATGACGGCGAAGCCGAACTGCGGCGGATCGTCGAGCCGGGTCACGTCCACCGCGTCGCGGCCGGTCAGCAGCGCGGCGGCCCGCTCGGTCGCCTGGCCGTCCATACCGACGCCGGCGTCGTCAATCACCACGCACGCGCCGTTGTGCGCCGACTGGACGGTGACCTCGACCGTGGTGTTGGGCTGCGAGTGACGTGCCGCGTTGTCGAGCAGTTCGGCGACGGCGAGGACCACCGGTTCGACCGCTCGGCTCTCGACGGCGAGGTCCACCTGACCGTTGACGCGGACGCGCCGGTAGTCGCGGACACGGGAGGTCGCGCCGCGCACCACCTCGATCAGCGCGGAGGTGCTGCGCTGGCGTCCCGGCCAGGAGCCGCACAGGACGGCGATCGCCTGGGCGCGGCGGCCGAACTGGGCGTTGGTGTGGTCGATTTCGAGAAGGTCGCGCAGGACGTCGGGGTGGTCGTGCCGGTCCTGCATCTCCGCGATGGACACCTGTTGCTCGTTGGCCAGGGCCTGGATCGAACGCATCGACGCCTTGAGCGCGGCCTTCGCGGACCGGTCGGCACGCTCCTGCGCGTGTTCCACGGCTTCCGAGAAGCGTTCGAGGACGCTGTCGAGATGCTTCGCGAAGTCCGTGTCGGCCAGCCGGGCGTCGAGCAGGCCCGCGGCGGCAGCACCCGTGGGGGCGTGCTGGTGCGGGGCGCCCTCCAGGGCGGGGAGGCGGACCGCGGCCAGGCGGCGCAGCTCCTCGTCGCGGGCCCTCAGGTCGTCCGCGAGCGCGGCGGCCCGTCGGCGCTGCCGTGCGGTGATCCCGCGCTGGCGCAACAGCAGCACGGTGACGGCGAGCAGGCCGGTGGCCAGGCACCAGGACGCGGCCTCCGGTATCCGTTCGGTCATGGTCCTCAAGTCCTCATATGCAGAGACGCGCTGCTGGGGCGGAAGCAAGAAAAGTGAGGGGTGGGGCGCGAGGGGGCGCGGCGCATGACGGTAGCCGCGCCTCGCCTCCCGCGCTTGCCACGGCGCGCAAGGAAGTTGCCGTCATGCGCACCGACTGTGTGCACTAGGCTGACACCGTGTAACTGCCTTGACCCACACAGGAGTTGATGGTGCCGTTGCCCACGGGAAGCTACCTGGTCGAGACCCGGTCGACGGGCGCGGTGGAACCGTGGGAGCGGGCCGACTTCTGGAGCGAGCACATCGGGTCGTACCAGTCCCGGATGGGCTACCGGTACAGCCGCGTCGACAACTTCCTCGGTGAGACGGTCCGTCAGCGCACGGAGACGTATCAGCTCGTCAGATTCAGGTCGGACGAGATCGCGTACAGCAGGACCGCTCGTCAGGTCCGCGAGGACCCGGATGAGGACTACCGGTTACTGCTACCGCTGACCGGGGAGATCGTCCTGCGCCAGGACGGCCACGAGGCACGGCTGACCCCGGGGACGGGCACGCTCGTCTCGTTCGGGTCGCCCTTCGAATGCCTCCAGGACGCCTCCACCCAGGCGTACGTCTTCACGATCCCGGCGCGCGAGGTGGACGGTCCGCTGAACCGCAGGTCGCCGCTGGCCACCGGCCTCGACCTGAGCAGGGGCCTCGGCCGCGTCGTCGGCTCCATGCTGGAGGGCCTGTACGCAGAGCGCGAGGATCTCACCGACTCCCAGTTCAACGCCGTGTCCGACCGCGTGGTCGAGTTGCTGTGCATGCTCGCCACCGGCGACGACCGCCCCGACGGCGCCGGCCACCTGACCGACGTGGAGACGGTGGTCCGCCGCCACGTCCGCGAGCACGCCGCCGACCCCGGCCTCACCGGTACGTCCATGGCCCGCGCCCTCGGCTGGTCGCTGCGCCAGATCCAACTGGCCCTGCAGCACGCGGGCACCACCCCCCGCGACCTGATCCGCGAGGAGCGTCTGCGCCTGGTCCGAGAACGCCTCCAGTGCGGCGACTGCGAGCACCTGACCATCACGGATCTGGCCTACGCCTCGGGGTTCTCGTCGGCGAGCGCCCTGAGCACCGCGTTCCGCCAGCGCTTCGGGGTGAGTCCGCGAGAAATGCGCAACGGCGTCCGTGGGGCTTAGGGCCTGTCCGGCGGATCATGCCGGAGACGCGGGTCCTGATCAGGCGCCGCAGGTCTCCTCCGACCTGATCCGCCGGACAGGCCCTAGGGCACCGACCCCCGGCCGTTCCAGTGGCAGCGCGTCGGGGCCTCGCGCGCACCACGTCGGCACCCTCGCGGACGATCACGGCCTGCGACAATCGGAGGAGGACGGGATCTCGGTCGGAGACGGGCTGCTGCTTCGGGAGTGGAGATGGATCTGCGGCAGATGGAGGTCGTGGTCGCGGTGGCCGAGGAGGGCGGTTTCACCGCGGCGGCCCAGCGACTGCACGTGGTGCAGTCCGCTGTGTCGAGCGCCGTCCGCGCGCTGGAACGGGAGCTGGGCACCCCCCTCTTCGACCGCACCACGCACCAGGTGTTCCTGACCCCGGCCGGCGAGGCCTTCGTCCCGGCGGCGCGCGCCGCGCTGCGGGCGGCGGAACGGGCGCGGGCGACGGTCGACCTGGTCCGGGGACAGTTGCGGGGCCGGATCACGATCGGCACGACGCAGGGCGTCTGGGCCGACCTCCACCGGCCGCTGGCCGCGCTGCGCGCCGAGCATCCGGACGTGGTGGTGCGGTTGCGGCAGGTGTCCGAGACCGACCTCCGGCAGGCGCTGCGCGAGGGCACCGTCGACCTGGCCGTGGTCGCGCTCGACCGGCAGCGGCAGCGGGGTCTGGTGACCCGGGTGCTGTCCCATGAGGAGATGGTGCTGGTGTCCGCGCCGGGGCGGGCGCTCACCGGAACCGGCCCGGACGACGGCACGATCACGCTCGCCGAGACCGCCCGGCTGCCGCTGGTGGACTTCACACCGGGCTGGGCGATCCGCCTCTTCGTGGACCGGGCGTTCCGTGCCGCCGCCGTGGATCGGGAGACGACCTTCGAGGTCAACGACATCGTCGCCGCGGCCGAACTGGTCCGGGGCGACCTGGGCGTCTGCGTCATGCCCGCCTCGATCGCCGCGCAGTTCCCCGACCTCAGCACCCACACCTTCGCCCGGCATGCACCGCACTGGAAGATCATGATGGTCCACCCCCGCGGCGACACCCCACCGGCGGTCGCCGCTCTGCTGCGGCACATGACCTGAGTCGAGTCGCCGGGTCAGCGCGCTCAGGGTCGGGGATGAACCGTCGGTTCGACGGCGGGACGGGGCGTGGCGGGGGCGTGCCCCTCAGGCGGGGGAGGTGAGGTGGGCGGGCTGCGGGGTCAGGCGGGTCAGACCCTTGCGGTCGTAGTAGCGGGTCATCGCGAAGCCGAAGAGGAGGGCGAGCAAGGAACCGATGGCGATCATGAGCCAGGCGCGGTCGAGACCGGCGTCGGCCCGCGCGTCGAAGAAGAGGATGGCGCGCACCCCGTCGCTGAGCTGGCGCATGGGCTCGAAGACGGACAGGAAGCGGTAGAACCCGGGGACTGCCTGGAGCGGGACGGTGGCGCCCGAGGACGGCAGTCCCAGCACGATGAACACGAACATGGACACGAGCTGCCCGATCCCGCCGAACGCCGCGTTGATCGCCTGGACGCCCAGTCCGACGGCGAGGCTCGCACAGTAGGAGTAGATCCACAGCAGCGGCAGATGGGTGGCGTCCATGCCGAGGATCGCGACGGTGGCCAGCATGATCAGGGAGACCGTGAGCAGGGTGATCCCGGCGGTCATGACCATCTTCACCAGCAGGGTCTGGGTGCGATTGATCGGCACGGTGGGGCGGCGGGTGTGCCAGGGGCCGATCTCGTTGTCGGCATAGCCGAGGGCCGTGTCGACGCCGGTATTGATGAGGTTGGCGCCGAGGAACCCGGCCAGGACCAGGAGCAGGGTGTAGTAGAACGCGCTCAGCCCGAGACCGCTGTGTTGGCCGATGGGGTGCCCGACCCGGGTGACGACCTGGACGGGGTCGGCCAGGAGGAGCCGCGTGGTGGGGTCCGCCTTCGCGGTCACTGGGGATGCCGTCAGTTCCTTGCCGATGGTCGTGGATGCCTGCTGGGCGGCCGTCGTGGTGATCCGGCTCGCGAGGGACGAACCGAGGCTGCCCATACCGGGGTTGGTCAGCACCAGCATGGTGGGCCGGACCGTGGCGTTCGCGGTGGTCAGCGCGGCGACGGAGTCGGTGAAGTCACTGGGGACGACCAGGGCACCGTAGATCTTGCCCGAGGAGAGTTCGTCCTGGGCCTGCGCGCGGGTGAGCCTGCGCCAGTCGACCGCGCCGGAGGTGTCGCCGGCGACGACGGCCGCGGTGACCTGGGTGCCCACGTTCTGGCGCTGCCCCGGGGGCGGCTTGCCCGTGTCCGCGTTGACCAGGCCGATCGGCAGGTCGTGCAGGTTCCGGTTCGGATTGACGATGCCGCCCATGTAGAGGAGCGACAGCAGCAGGGCGAGCAGCCCCGTCAGCACGGTGGGCACGAGCCACAGCAGCGGACGGCGCAGGAGCGTGGCGGCACGCGCCTGCGCGGGGGCACTGACACGGTCACCCTGGCCGGCGTCGGTGCCGCCGCGGCCGCCGGTACCCGTGGCGTCATCACCGCCGGCGCGCCTGGCATCGTCGTTGCCGTCGTCCGCGGGGCTATTGCTGTCGGCGTCCATGGTTCTCCGTAGGTTCCGGGGCGGCACGGGAGCGGCGTGGGTGCGCAGCCCCCTGCCGGAGCGTCCGGGGCCGCACGTCAGGTCAGGATCAGGTGTGTGCGCGTGTCACGGACGGCGACTCGCCGAATCGCCGACACCGTACGGAACGGTCATGACGGATCGTCAATGCAGGGCGCCACGGCGGCACCCCCTCCGCCACACCGGCGGCCGCGTTCGGTACCGTCGGGCGTGAACGGAACGGACCGGAGCGATCACGGGTGGACGGAGCGGACCGGGTGCGGGTGAGCCGATACGAGCGAGTGGCGGGGGCCTTCGGGCACTTGCTGCTGATCGTGGTGCTCGCGCTGGGTGTGTTCGTGATGCACACCCTGGGTCATCCCGACGGGTCGTCCGGACACGGGACGGACACGGCGTCGCACGCGTCCCGGGTCCCGTCCTCCGGCCACGATCCGATGGGAGCGGCGACGTCGTCGCGCGAGCGCGGCCACGCCGAGGACTGCGGGCACCCGTCGTGCCCCCACGAGCCCGCCATGGCGATGGACATGATGTCGCTGTGCATGGCGGTGCTGCTCGGCGTGTGGGTGCTCGCCGCGCTCCTGCGGACCGCACTCACGCGCCGGCCCGACCGGTGGGCGGACCTCCTCGCCGACGCCCCGGTCGCGCTGCGGCCGAACCCTCCGCCACGCGGCCCCGATCTGATCCGGTTGACGGTCCTGCGGCAGTAGGCCGAACGCCTTCGCGGGCGCGCTCGACGCGCGGCCCCGCGACGACGCGTACGCCGAAACAGCCGTAGAACGACCGACACAAAGGTGAATCGACCATGACCGCATTCCGGCGGACCACCCTCACGCATGCCCTGGACACCTCCCAGACCGCGCCCGCGGAGCACGACCTGCCCGCCCTGCCCGCCCGTTCGATGCCCACCCGCCGTACGCCCGTCCGCCACCGTGTCGTGGCCGTCGGAGTCGTGGCCGTGGGAGCCCTGTTGCTCTCCGCCTGCGGCAGCGACGGTGACGACGAGGGCATGAGCGGCATGAACCACGGCAGCGGCAAGAAGTCGGCGACGGCCACCCCCGAGGCAGCCGGGTCCGGTGGCTTCAACGACGCGGACGTCACGTTCGCGCAGATGATGATCCCGCACCACCGGCAGGCCGTGGAGATGGCCGAGCTGGCCGACGGCCGCGCCGCCGACGCCGCGATCAAGGACCTCGCCGGCAAGATCGAGCAGGCGCAGGACCCCGAGATCAACACCATGACGGGCTGGCTGAAGTCCTGGAACAAGCCCACCGCCGAGGGCTCCACGCACGGGACGGACGGGATGGACGGGATGGACGGGATGGACATGGGCGGCGACGGCATGATGTCCGACAAGGACATGACGGAACTCAAGGCCATGAAGGGCCGGGAGTTCGACACGATGTTCGCCCGGATGATGATCGACCATCACAACGGCGCGATCACCATGGCGAAGACCGAACGCAGCGGCGGGAAGAACACCGAAGCGAAGAAGCTGGCCGGCGACATCGTCACCGGCCAGTCCGCCGAGGTGAAGCGCCTGCGGAGCATCCTCGACCGCATCTGACCCACGGTCCCACCATCCGTACGGGCTCCCCCACCGCCCCCGGCCGTCCCGGCCACCCCGGGGAGCCCGTACGGGCGTCCGTCCACGCCCCCGCGTTCCGGCCCCCTCAGCCGTTCGTCACCCGGGGCGGCGCCTCCGGCCGTTTCGCCCACACGCTGGTCCCCCTTCCACTCCCGGACACCGTGGCGTCACACCGAACGGGAACGTTTCTCCCAGTCCCCGTTGCAACGCCTTGGATCCGTCCGTCCGTACGCGGGCGTGACGCGGAAGGACGACGTGCGCCGTGTCCCTGATCCCGCTCGACAACCTCCCCACGCCCACACCCGTCCCCACCCCCACGCCCCTCCCCGCCCTCACAGGGGTCTCCACACCCGCACCCTGTGAGTCACCATTCGCCGCCAACTCCCCTTCCACCCCCTCCTCTTCCCTCACCCGTCCCCCTTCCTTCACCGGTCTCACAGCACTCACGCGCCTTACCCGGCTGACCCTGGTGCTGCTCCCGCTTGTGCTGATCGGGACCTGGGCGGCACTGGACTGGCGAGCGATGCGCGACGGCGCCGCCCGGCTGGGTGCCGCCGACCCCTGGTGGCTACTGGCCGCGGTGTTCTTCACCGGTCTGGGCTGGGTGGCCGCCGCGTGTGTCCGGCAGGGCGCCCTGCCGGAAAGGCTGCCGCCCGGCCCGCTGTTGGCGTCGCAGTTCGCCGCCGGCGCCGCCAACCACGTGCTGCCCGCGAGCATCGGCGCCCACGCGGTCACTCTGCGCTTCCTTCAGGGCCGCGGTATACCCCTGGCTCGCGCAACCGCCTCGCTCGCCCTGTACTCGCTGGTCAAGCCGGTGGCGAAGATGCCGGTGCTCATCGTGTTCCTGGTGGCCTTCGACGACACCCTCCGACTGGGCGGACTCACCCCGGACCGCTGGACACTGCTCCTGGCCGCGGGAAGCGTTGCGCTCGGTCTCACGACAGCCTTCCTGCTCCTGGCGATCGTCCGCCCGCTGCGCCGCCCGGCCCTGGACTTCCTTCGCACCGCGCTGACCGATGTACGGACCCTGCACACCCGGCCCAGCCGCGTACTCGCCCTCTGGGGCGGGTCGGCCGCCGCCCCGGTGCTCCAGGGGAGTGTGATCGCGTCGGTCGGCTTCTCGCTCGGGCTGCCGCTGTCGTGGGCGCAGGTGGTGTTCGCCCTGTTGATCGCGAGTACCGCCGTCGGTGCCGTGCCCGCGCCAGGCGGAATCGGCCCGGTGGACGCGGCCCTGGTGTTCACCATGGTCGCGCTGGGCGCCCCGATGGGCCTGTCGACGGCCACGGTCATCGGCTACCGCGTCCTGACGGTCTGGATCCCGCTGCTCCCGGGCGCCCTCGTCCTCTCCGCCCTGGTCCACCGCAAGGTGCTGTGAGGCCGGGGCGCGGGCCCGGGCGGGACAGCGGGAGCGCTCGAACGGCGTTGGAACGAGGCTCGTCGGCCCCGTGCGCGAGCGAGTGATCGAAGTCGGCGGTACGAGAACCAGGCACCCGGTCCTACGATCCGATGCACCGCTGTCCCCGCCGCGCCACCACGGTGCGTGCCGCCCGAGAAGAACCGGTCCCCACCTTGACCGGTCCCGCCGCCAGGACACTCTGGCTCCTCGCCCGTTGCGCGCAGGGCGCGATAGCCGTGACAACCGTCGCGGACGTGTTCCGCGCCATGGCCGTCAGAACTCACCACGTGGACGCCACGGACGTGTCCTCGGAGAGGTCGGGGCTCACGCCAGTGGTGTTCGCGTATCTGATGACGGCGACCGTCGTGCTCTTCCTGGTCTGGTTCGGCCGCGCCCGGCGCAACGCGCGAGCGATCACCCCGGGCGCCGCCCCCTAGTCCGGCGTCCAGGCCGTCGTCGTCTGGTTCGTGCCGATCGTCGGCGCTGGGCACCGTGCCGTCCCAGGAGCCGCTCGCCCGGACCTGATGGGGTCCCAGGACCTCCTGGACGCCGACCTCCTGACGCCGCCGTGCCCCCTGTCCCTTGCGCCCCTGTTGAACGGGGATCCGCGTGTTCCGGGGACAAGGAATGCGATGGCATGGCAGGTTGTGCGTATGACAACCCGATTGCTCCCCGTACGGGTGGGTGACGTCGAGCTGCTGGTGGAAACCGTGCCCGTGCCCGGTTCCGAACCCACGTCGCGATTGGGCGACGCGGGCCGGCAGGTCGTGGACTCCTTCGAGCTCGCGCGGGACGCGGTGGTGGAGATCGCCACCTCCACGGCGCAGGCGGTCGGGCGGCTCCGGGACCAGGTGGTGCGGCCCGATCAGGTCGAGGTCGAGTTCGGGCTGAAGTTCTCGGCGCAGGGGAACGTCATCGTGGCAGGCGCTTCTGGAGAAGCCTCTCTGGTGGTGCGGATGACGTACCAGGCACCGACTCCGGAGCCACGGGCCTGACGCGCTGCGGGCCGTGTCCCAGGAAGGGGTCGGATGAGCGGTTCGCTCGGTCATTCCCGAGTCTCGAGGAGCCTCGGGCGAGTTCTGGCCGAGGACAGCTCTCCGACGGGCACGTGCTTCCAGGTGGCGCCCGGCGTCCTGATCACGGCCTGGCACGTTCTGGCGAACCTCGGATGCGCAGACGTGGGCTCCGAGGTGACGACCGACGCGCTCAACGGCTCGATGCCCTCGGCTCGTTCGAAGGTCCTGGCGGTCGACCCCGTATGCGACCTGGCCGTGCTGTCCCGCGGAGAACCCCTCGAGGAGTCGGTGGTCGACTGGGCACCGACCGACGACGTGGAACTCCTCACCAAGGTGATGGTCAACGGCGTCCCAGAGGTGGACGACCCGGGGCACAGCTACACGTTCCTGCACGCCACGGGGACGTGGCAGGGCTGGACGGTACGAGACGGTGTGCCGCTGGGAAGGCTGTCGTCCGATTCGGTGCTGC
Source organism: Streptomyces sp. NPDC002935 (assembly GCF_040611295.1). Taxonomy (NCBI): domain Bacteria; kingdom Bacillati; phylum Actinomycetota; class Actinomycetes; order Kitasatosporales; family Streptomycetaceae; genus Streptomyces; species Streptomyces sp. NPDC002935. Next base: position 316,007 of record NZ_JBEXNW010000001.1, on the reverse strand, counting down.
CCGGCATGAGCGGCGCCCCGGTGGTCCGCCTGCCCGACGGACTCCTGCTCGGCGTGGTGTCGGCGCGCTACAACAGCGCCGACCACTGGCTGCGTGACTCGGTCTGGGTCGCCAGGACCGAGGATCTCACCCGCCTGCTGGAGGGCTCCGCCCAGGTCGGCGTACAACGGCGGCTGGTGCTCGACACCTGGGACAACGAGGTGGGAACGGTGTTGTCCGCACGCGGCTCCGCCCTGGAGTCCGTCGGCGGCCCCGTCGCGGCGGACATCGTCGGTCCCGCCGAAGCGGCCCGGGAAGCCGCCATCGTCCTGACCGCGCTCGACGACTCGTGCCGCGGAACCGGCAGGTTGGCCGACGCTGTGGAGTCGATCGTCTCGCGCGCCTGCGGCGGAGGCTGGGGTCGGCGGGAGGCCGACGGCCTGCGGCGCAGACTCCGCCTGCGCGGCCTGGAACCCAGAGTGCTCCTCCCGCGCCTTGACGACCACGAGGAGGCGGTGCGCCGATGGACGGAACCGCTCCCCGGCACCCCTCCGGACCAAGAGTTGTCCGGCCACGCGGCGCTCGCCCTCCTCGGTAGCCTCCGCCGGGTCCTGTGCGAGGAGTTGGAGGGCGGCTTCTTCGCGGAGCTCTCCCCCATGTGCCGCCGCTTTCTGCTTGAGGCCCTGGACGACGGGGACACGATCCCGCTGTCCGGCTTCCTGCACGCGCTGCGGAACCAACTACCCCCGATCCGCTCCTCGTCGGTGCAGGCCGTACTCCTCAGCGCTCGTCGCCCGGTGACGGACAGCACGGGCGAGGGCAGCGGTGGCCAACAGGAGGACGGCCCCCGCCGGACGCCGTTCGGAGTCGGGCCCACCCCGGGCCGCCCCGAACTCGCCGCCGTCGCCGTCCAGATGTCCGGCCTGCCACCCGCGGACCCGTACGTGACCGGCCGCGAGGAACTCGTGGGCAGGATCACCGGCGCTGTCGACCGGCGTATGACTCGGCACGGGGCGGCGACCGCCTTCCTGTGCGGGCAGCCGGGTGTAGGCACCTCCGTCGTGGCCGTCGAAGCCGCCCGCGCGCTCACCCCCGCCTTCCCGGGCGGAGTGTTCTACGTGGACCTTCAAGGGCTGATCCCGGACGCGGAAGCCCGCCCTGACGCCCGTACGGTGGTGCGGATCGTCAACGAGGCCCTGGGCCTCGATGTCGGCTCGGAGATGATGGACGACGCCCGGGCTCTCGCGTCCTTCCGCGCGCAGCTGCACGATCGGCGTGTCCTGCTCGTCCTGGACAACGCCCGCGACGCCGCCCACGTACGGCCCCTCGTCAAGGCACCGCCCGGATGCGGACTCATCGTGACCTCGCGGGACCGTGCCCAGGACTATGCCGATCCCGGACTCGTCTTCCAGGTCGGACCGTTGGACCGGGACGCATCGGTGGAGGTGCTCACCCGGTGCGCGGAGGGACGGGACTTCGGCACCTCCGACGACCAGGCGGGGGACGCCCTGCACCGGCTGGCCCATCTCTGCGACGACGTGCCCATGGCGCTGCGCATCGCCGGGGCCCGCATGACGCACCCCACCGGACCCACGCCCTCCTACCTCGTCCAGCTGATGGAGGCGGAATCAGAACGGCTGGACGTCCTGGACTACGGCGACCGGGCCGTCCGCCTGGCGATCCGGCTCAGCCACGACGCCCTCGACCCGGCCGCACGCCGAGTCCTCCGCTTGATCACCGCCGTACCCGGATCGGCCCTCACCGGGGCGGAACTGGGCCACTGTCTCCAGGCACCCGCACTGCGCCAGGAACTGCTGCTGAACCGCCTGGTGGACCGCAGCCTCGCCCTGCAGGACCTCGTCCGCATGCCCGCCGGGCAACTGCTGGCCACCTTCCGCCTGTTCGACCTCGTCCGGCTCTTCGGCATGGAACGGCTGGCGACAGACGAACCACCCGAGACCGTGAGCGAGTTCCAGCACGCCTCCGTGTCGTATCTCTGCGCACGGCTGACCGAGATCACCGACCAGGTGCGAGGGGCCCAGCTGTCGGGCGAGCTCGACCCCACCCGCTTCCACGCGGCCCAACGGCTCGCGCAGGAAAAGGGGTGGCTGGATCTCGCGACGGATCTGGCGATCGGTCTGCACGTCCTGTACACAGCGCGCGGTGAACTCGACGCCGTCATCGGTGTCAACGACGAGCGCATCGCCCTGCATCTGCGGCAGGGCCGGCCCGAGGACGCGGTCAAGGCCTGTCTCCTCAACGCCGACACGCTGCGCGGGGCCGGCGCCTCCGGCCCCGCCGCGGACGCCGCGCGCCAGGCCGCCGACATCGCGCGGGAGTACGGCCTCCACCAGTGCGTCGCCGATGCCGAGTTCAAGCTCAGCCTCATCCTGTGGGACGAGGAGGCCTGGGCCGAGTCGCTGACCGCGGGCGAACGGGCGGTCACGACGCTCACCTCGGCGAGCCATTCGGCCTCCGCTGTCCCGGTCGCGATCAACAACTGCCGTATCGCCCGCCGGATGGACGGTTCCGAGCTCGCGCTCCGGTGGGGCAGGACCGCCACGGAACTGGCGGACCAGTGGGGCAGCGCCGAGTACCGTGCCATGGCGTGCAACGAACGCGGGCTCGCCGAGGACGACGCGGGAAACACCAGAGTGGCGCTCGACCTCTACCGCCGCGCGGCGACACTGTGGGAAGAAATCGGCAACCTCGGCAACGCAGCCAACGACTACGCCAACGCCGCATTCAACGCCCAGAGCCTCGAAGACACGGCCACCGCGGTCCATTTGCAGCAGCTCGCCGCCGATCTGTGGCTGCGCGGCAAGACCCACCCCAGAGCTCTGGAAGCCCTCATCGACGCGAGCTCGCTGTACGCGGCGCAGGAAGCGCACGAACAGGCCGTCCGGGTCCTCGCCCGCGCCGAACGCCTGGCTCTGGGTGTCGCCTCGGGCGCACCCGGCCTCCTGCGCTGCGAAGTGCTCGTACGCCACGCGGCGACCCGCCTCTTCCACGACGACCCCGACACCGGACCCCCCGCGGGAAACGAGACCGGTGAGCGCCGCACGGCGGAGGCGGAGATCACCGAGGACAACGAACTGGCCAGGGTCCACGAGGTCCTGACACGCCATCAGGCAGGGCGACTCGCCAAAGGCGAAGCCCGGCGAGAGGTCCGCTCCCTGCTCAACACCCGCACCCGCAATCGGGCGCCACGGGATCCGCCGTGGGTGTACGAGGAGCTGGGGCAGGAGCCGGGGAACCGTGCGGCGCTGGGCACCGCGTCGTCCCGGGAGCCGATCCCCCGGACCTGACCGCGTCCCCGGTCGCGTCGCTGCCGGAGCACGGACGCGGAAGCCGCCCGGAGCGGGGGTTCGAGTCCTCCGGGGACCCGAACCCGCGCTCCGAATCCGGACCCGCGCCGACTCCGGCTCAGGCTCCGGCTGCGACCCCGCTCAGCCCTCGTCGGGCGTCAGCCGCAGCGAAATGCTGTTGATGCAGTACCGCTGATCCGTCGGGGTCGCATACCCCTCACCCTCGAACACGTGACCGAGGTGTGATCCGCAGCGGGCACACCGCACCTCGGTCCGTGCCATGCCGTGCGACCGGTCCTCGATCAGCTCGACGGCGTCGGTGTCCTTCGGGTCGTAGAAGGACGGCCAGCCGCAGTGCGACTCGAACTTCTCCGTGGAGGTGAAGAGTTCGGCGCCGCAGGCGCGACAGGAGTAGACGCCCGTCGTCTTGGTGTCGGTGTACTCACCGGTGAAGGCGGGCTCGGTGCCCGCCTTGCGCAGCACCGTGTACTCGGCCGGGGTCAGCTCCGCGCGCCACTTCTCGTCCGGCTTTTCGATGTCGTACGACATGAAGCTCAACCCCTCACGTTCAAGAAGGCTCACTGGGAGCCACGGCTACTCGGACAGCCGGGCGAGGATCTCCGGTCCGAGATCCGTCACGTCGCCCGCGCCCATGGTGAGAACGAGATCACCGGGCTTCGTCATTCCCGCGACGACGGACGGCACCTCGGCCTTGTCGTGGACCGGGGTCACCTCCGCGCCCGCCGCCCGGGCGGCCTGGAGGATCAGCTCGCTGGTGACACCCGGGATCGGGTCCTCGCGGGCCGGGTAGATGTCCAGGACGACCGAGGCGTCCGCCAGCGACAGGGCCTCGCCCATCTCCTTGCCCAGCTCCTGGGTACGGGAGAACAGGTGCGGCTGGAAGACCACGAGGATGCGGCCCGAGGCCCCGGCCCGCATGGCCTCCAGGTCGGCCGTCATCTCGGTCGGGTGGTGCGCGTAGGAGTCGATGACCTGGACGCCGGCCGCCTCGCCCTTCAGCTGGAGGCGGCGCTTCACGCCGGTGTAGGAGGCGAGCGCGGGGGCCAGCTCGGCGGCCGGGATGCCCAGGGCCACACCCGCTGACAGTGCCGCCACCGCGTTGTGCGCGTAGTGGCGGCCGGGGACGGAGACCGTGAAGGTCAGCTCGGCACCGTCCAGCAGGACCGTCACCTCGCTCGTCAGACCGTGCGGGACCACGGAGAGCACCCGGACGTCCGCGTCGGCGGCGTCGCCGTACGTCACCACGCGCACGTCACGGCCCGAGACCCGGCGCGTCAGCTCGCGGGCACCCTCGTGGTCCGCCGAGATCACCAGCGTGCCGCCCTCGGTGACGCGGCCCACGAACGTCTCGAAGGACTCGTAGATCTCTTCCATGGACGCGTAGTTGGCGTGGTGGTCGAGCTCGACGTTGAGGATGATCGCGACCTCGGGCGCGTACTTGTGGAAGCTGCGGTCCGACTCGTCGGCCTCGGCGACGAAGATCTCGCCCTCGCCGTGCAGCGCGTTCGAACCGGGGGCGTCGAGGTCACCGCCGATGGCGTACGACGGGGACAGGCCCAGCGACGACAGGGACACGGCCAGCATCGACGTCGTGGTCGTCTTGCCGTGGGTGCCCGCGACCGCGATCGGGCGCAGGCCGTCCATCAGCCGGGCGAGGGCGTCCGAGCGGTGGACCACCGGGATGCCGAGCTCGGCCGCGCGGGCGAGCTCCGGGTTGTCCGCCCGGATCGCGGAGGAGACCACGACGCAGGTGGCGTCAGAGGCGAGATGACCGGCAGCGTGCCCGATGTGCACCGTGGCGCCCAGCGCGCGCAGGGCCTCGGCGGTGGCGGACTCCTTCGCGTCGCTGCCCGCCACCTGGGCTCCGCGCTGCGCGAGGATCTTCGCGATGCCCGACATCCCGGCGCCGCCGATGCCGATGAAGTGCGGTCGGTCCATCGCGGTAGGAAGGCCGGGTGCCATGCGTGTATCTCCCCAAGATCCGGTACGAAGGTGGGTGCGCTCTCCCGAAGGGAACGCACGCCCAGCCTATTGGGTGCGGCGGACAGCGCCTCACAAGGGACACCGGCGGACGCGCCCCGACCGCCCGGGGCCGACCCGAAGCCGTGCCGTTCGCGGCGCGGCAGGGGGCGTACCAGTTGTCGGCGCCCGGGGATGTGCGCCGACAGACCGCGACTCCATGACCGGCGCGCCCCCAGGACTCACGACTCAGGACTCAGGACCGCGCCACCTGCCGGCCCCGGCCCCGGCCCCGGCAGGTGTCTCACGCCTTGCTGTGCGAGAACAGCTTCAGCACCGGCACGCCCACCTTGTGGCGGGCCCGGGAGGCCCAGTCACGGTGGAAGAACTCCTCCACGTAGTGAGGGTCGGTGAGCACGATGACCTCATCGGCCTTCACCTCGTCGACCAGGCCCTTCAGCGCGTCGAGCGGGTGGTCCTCGATGAGCCGTCCCTCGGCCTCGTTGCCGGACGTGCGCAGGGCCACCAGCGACACCTCCAGCGCCCGCTCGCCCTGGCTGGCGGCGGCCTCGCCCTCCGGTGTCTCGCCCTCGCGGGTCGCCTCGTCGATCTCGCCGAGCGCGACGTCGTCGATGGCCCGCAGCAGCCGGTCCGCCTGGTCGCCCCGGGGCTGGAGCAGCACGTGGAAGGCGACCGCCTCGTCACCGTGCAAGGTGGTGACGAACTCCACGTCGGCGGACGTCAGGGCCTTCTCGATCATCAATACGCTTGTGAACACGACAGGCGCCCTTCTCGTCCGTGGGCCGTCCCGGCCCCCTGCGGAAACCATCCTGCCCCGTGACACCACGGGGACTGCGCGATTTAATGTGCCCGGCGATCGATAAACGGAACCTGTTACTCCGTCAGGTCGTCAGGGCCGACGGTATCGGCTGTACAGGAACCCGGCCTCTTCCAGCAAAGACGCCAGTTCGAACTGGCGCGGGACCGGAATGGAGGGCCCTCCGGCGATCCGCTGGGCGTCGCCCGCGGAGAGCATCGGGGCCAGCGTCAGACACAGCTCGTCCAGGACGCCGGCCGCGATCAGCTGGCCCAGCAGCCGGGGCCCGCCCTCGGTCAGCAGCCTGGTGTGCCCGAGGTCGCCCAGGGCCCGTACGGCGCGGGCGGGGTCGATGCCCATGCCGTCCCCGGCGATCACCACCTGTACGCCCGCCCGCTCGGCCTCCGCGATCCGGTCGGGGGCGGCCGCCGCGCCCGTCAGCACCAGCGTGGGCACCAGGGGCGAGGTGAAGAGCGGCAGCGAGAAGTCCAGGTCGAGGCTCGCCGTGACCACCGCGATCGCGGGCGCGGGGCCCTGCCCGGCGGCCTTCCGGAGCTCCGCGAAGGCCTCACGCGCGCGTGCCGGCCGGTAGCCCTCCTGCCGGACCGTTTCCGCTCCGACGACCACCACGTCGGCGAGCCCCCTGAGGACGCCGAAGATCCGCATGTCGGTGGCGCTGGAGATGGGCTGCGAGCGCCCGTCGTGCTGGGCGGCGCCGTCCAGCGTGGACACCATGTTGGCCCGCAGCCAGGGCTCGCGGACCTCGGGGTAGGCGTACGCCTCCGCCAGTTCCCCGAGCTCCCACTCGCGCTCCGTCACATCCGTCTCGGGGGCCTCGACGGAGGCCTGGGCTGCTGTTTCGTACGTCACAGGGAACAGGCGTCGCATGACGTGCAGTGTGGCACGGCGCATAGAGTGGGGAACCGTGTCGTCCACCACCACCGCCTTCGGGATCGACCCGATAGCCGAAGCGGCCCCCTCGTCCCTGTGCGCCCGCGAGCCGCACGTCCCCGCCGACCGGCTCGTCGCCGAGATGGTGCCGCCGCCACGCTTCGACTCGGTTCGCTTCGCGACGTACATCCCGGACCCGAACCAGCCCAGCCAGATCGAGGCCGTAGGCATCCTAGAAGGCTTCGCCGGAGGGCTCGGCGGGGCGCACGCCATCGGCGCCCCCAAGCGGAGGCTGTTCGGCTTCGGCAAGGCCCCGAAGGTTCCGGCCGGCCCCCGGGGCGTCTACCTGGACGGCGGCTACGGCGTCGGCAAGACCCATCTCCTCGCCTCCATGTGGCACGCGACCCCGGCGGAGCCCGCGCTCAAGGCGTTCGGCACCTTCGTGGAGCTGACGAACCTGGTCGGCGCGCTCGGCTTCCAGAAGACCGTGCAGACCCTCTCCGAGCACCGGCTCCTGTGCATCGACGAGTTCGAACTGGACGACCCGGGCGACACCGTCCTCGTCTCCACGCTGCTCGGCAAGCTGGTCGACGCGGGCGTCGCGCTCGCGGCCACCTCGAACACGCTTCCGGGCAAGCTCGGCGAGGGCCGGTTCGCTTCCGCCGACTTCCTGCGGGAGATCCAGGGCCTGTCCGCGCACTTCCGCCCGCTGCGCATCGACGGTGAGGACTACCGCCACCGCGGACTGCCGGAGGCGCCGTCCCCGTTCTCCGACGAGCAGGTCACCAAGGCCGCGTACGCCACCCCGGGCGCGTCCCTGGACGACTTCCCGCACCTGCTCGACCATCTCGCCCGCGTCCACCCAAGCCGGTACGGCGCGCTGACCGACGGGATCCGGGCGGTCTGCCTCACCGACGTCCAGCCCGTCCCGGACCAGTCGACGGCGCTGCGGCTCGTGGTGCTCGCGGACCGGCTGTACGACCGCGAGGTGCCGGTCCTCGCCTCCGGAATGCCCTTCGACCGGCTGTTCAGCGAGGAGATGCTGAACGGCGGCTACCGCAAGAAGTACTTCCGCGCGATCTCCCGGCTGACCGCCCTCGCCCGCGACGCGAAGGGACTCGTGGAGGGCGCGGGATCCTAGGATCCGTCCTCCTCGCAAATCCTCCCCGCGAAGAGCGGGGCGGCACCAACCGCGCCCACCCTCCACGGGGCCCGGTTCCAGGCACTCCACCGAACGCCCTTCCTGGCGCCCCGCCCGCCCTCTTCCCCGCGGGCAGGCCCGGCAAGGACCGCACTCCCGCGACGTAAAGTGGAAATGTCAGGTAAATCGGGCGGCCCGGAAGGTGGTCCTGATGATCCAGGAACTCATCGCGGCGATCGCGGTGACCGCTTCCGCCGGTGTGGTCTATGTCGCGGCTGGTGCGAGGGTCGTCAAGCAGTACGAACGCGGCGTCGTCCTCCGCCTCGGGCGGCTCGCGGGGGAGGTCCGCCCCCCCGGCTTCACCATGGTCGTGCCCTTCGTGGACCGGCTGCGCAAGGTCAACATGCAGATCGTGACCCTGTCCGTGCCGGCCCAGGAGGGCATCACGCGGGACAACGTGACGGTCCGGGTGGACGCGGTCGTCTACTTCCGGGTGGTGGACGCGGCCGACGCGGTCATCAAGGTCGAGGACTACCGCTTCGCGGTCTCCCAGATGGCGCAGACCTCGCTGCGCTCGATCATCGGCAAGAGCGACCTGGACGACCTGCTGTCCAACCGCGAACTGCTCAACCAGGGGATGGAGTTGATGATCGACAGCCCGGCGATCGGCTGGGGCGTGCAGATCGACCGGGTCGAGATCAAGGACGTGTCGCTGCCGGAGACGATGAAGCGGTCCATGGCCCGGCAGGCCGAGGCCGACCGTGAGCGCAGGGCCCGGATCATCAACGCGGACGCGGAGTTGCAGGCGTCCAAGAAGCTGGCCCAGGCCGCCGAGGTGATGTCGGAACAGCCGGCCGCGCTCCAACTGCGCCTGCTGCAGACCGTGGTGGCCGTCGCGGCCGAGAAGAACTCCACGCTCGTCCTGCCCTTCCCGGTGGAGCTGCTGCGCTTCCTGGAGCGGGCCCAGTCGGGACAGGCGCCCGTCGTGACGGAACGGCAGCCGAAGGCGCCTTCCGAGGTGGAGCGGCAGCCGGCGGTCGAGCCCGCCGAGCCTCCCGCCGCCTCGGACCGGATCGCCGGAGTACCGGAGGCGCTCGGCCTCCCGGAGGCGTTCGCGGACACGGACGGGCTCGGCATCCCGGACACGTTCGCAATTCTGGATCAGCCCGGGACGCCGAGGGAGCCCGGGGAACCGGACGGGCCCCGGGGTCTGGACGATGCCGGGCATGCGGACGGGTCCGGGGAGACGGACGAGCCGGAGGAGCGCGCCGGATAATCCCGTGCCCGCGAGCTGTTCGAGCCGGCCGCCTGAGCACACGGCGGGCAGTGCGAGGAGCACGGGAGGCGACGGCTCTCGGATCACGGGGCACGGGCGGCGGCCGGTGAGCGTTTCGACAATCGGCGGGCTGATGGCGACGCCGCGTCCGAGCCGATCGGCGCCGCGGGCGGACGGCGCCGAGCATCCCGTGGCCCGCCCGCTCCTCGTACTCCCCGGCCGACCACCGCTCGTAAGCTGGCGGCATGAGCGACGACGACCGCGCGATCGGCGCGGACCGGCCGGCCGGGGAACCTGTCCACGCCCTCGGTACGGCGAGCGACGGCGGGACCCCGTACGCGGAGTGTGTGCTGTGCCGTGAGCCCACCGAGTACCCGGAGTCGCACAAGGGGATCACGCTGTGCCCCGTGTGCGAGTGGCAGGAGGCACAGCGCACCGCGTGTTCGGGCTGACCGGCGAGACGGCCTGGGGTGGCGGAAGCGCAGCGTGGCACCGCGGGCCGGCACCGCGGGCCGGCACCGCTCAGGCGGGCGGTGTCCGGGCGGTGTCAAGGCGGCACCGGCCGGGGAGGCCCCCGCGAGCACCGTCCGTCCTGAACGGATCTTCCGCCTGGCAGACTGGTGGGCGTGAGCAGCGACCCGACCCCCGCCGACGACAGCCCGTTCCGTTCCGATCCCACCTCGCGCGACGAGGCACCGCAGTTCGTGCTGCCGCTGGTGGTGCACATCGAGAAGGCCGCTCCCCCGGCGCGCACCGACGCGCTGGAGACCGCGGCCCGGGCCGTGCTCACCATCCTGAGCGACGAGCGTTCGCTCGGGGACGGCGAGTGGGCGCAGGCGATGCGGGACTGGCAGGACGCCCGGATCCGCAAGGTCGTACGGCGGGCGCGGGGAGCCGAGTGGCGGCGGGCCGAGGCGCTGCCCGGCATCACGGTGACCGGGAGGTCCGTCGAGGTGCGCGTCTTCCCGCCGGTGCCGTTGGACGGCTGGCCCAAGGATCTGGCGCGGCTCCAGGTGTCCGGTACGGACCTCGACGATCCGGAGCCGCCGGCGCCGGCCGATCCGACGGCGCCCGTGCTGTGGCTCAACCCGGAGCTGGACATGTCGGCCGGCAAGACGATGGCGCAGACGGGCCATGGCGCCCAACTGGCCTGGTGGGAGCTGTCGGAGAAGGAGCGGGCCGCGTGGCGTGACGCGGACTTCGCCCTGTCCGTGCGCACCGCGGATCCGGCCCGCTGGCGTGAACTCACCACCTTCGGTGGGCCGCTGGTCCGTGACGCGGGGTTCACGGAGATCGCGCCCGGGCTCACGGTCGCCGTCGAGGGACACGACCGCGTCAGCGCCTTGACGGAACGCGCGCAGCACTCGGCGGGCTGAGACCGGGGGGCTCCCCCCCGACCGCCGACGTGCGCCGAGGGCGCAGTGGAGTGCACCGCGGGCGCAGAGAAGTGCGCCAGGGTGCATGGGAGTGCGGTGGGTGGAAGCGGCGGGGGTGCGCACCGCCGCCCGGCCCTCGGGTCCGCGCCGTCAGTCGGACAGCGTGGAGGCGAGTTCCGTCGTGGCCCGGACGAGTTCGGTGTCGGGCTCGGCGAGCAGGTGCTGGAGGGTGCCGCGGTGGGCGCGTACGGCTTGGCGCGCCTCGCGCTCCCAGCCCACCCAGTTCTCGCGGCGGTTGAGGAGTTTCGGGTAGGCGGCGGCCGTCCGCTCCCACTGCCGGGCGTCCGCGATGTCCTTCAGCAGTTGGATGACCTGCACGCGGCAGGTGACCTGGGGAAGTTCGGCGAGCTCCCAGAGGAAGGGGACGGTGGCGGCCGTAGCCTGCTCCACCACGAATCCGAACTGGCAGATTCGTTCCCTCAGGTCCTGGAGTGCGGTCCTCGCCGTGGCCGTGTCACCCCGGGCGACGGTGGTGAGCAGGAACGGGATGGCTTCCGCCGACCCCTTGGAGTCCTTGATCTCGTCCCACGACACGTGTTCCAGGTTCCTGAGTGGTGTTGCCATTTCCGCTCCCTCCGAAGGCGTCGGACAAGGCCAGGGGGTGTGTGCGCAGGCCGTCGATCCGGCCCGGACGATCACGCTCCCGAAGGAACTCCCCTGATGCGGCGTCAGCACAAGGTGCTGGTAACGAGGTTGACGCCACGGCTATTATCCACGCTGACAGCGTCTTCGTGCAATTGCACGAGAAATTGCACGAAGACGGAGGGAGGCAGGGGCTGCGTGAGGTCCGGCCACGGCCCGCGACCGGGCGGCCGATGCACACGTGGTGGAACGTCAGCAAGGAGAGTGCGTGGTGCCATCAGTGCCGAACGGAGTGCGGGCGAGCTCGCTGGGCGCCTGCTGGATCAAGAGCGGGCACAGCAACGCCGAAGGCAACTGCGTCGAGGTGGCCGCTCTGGGCGACGGAGGCATCGCGGTGCGCAACTCCCGTGACCCCGACGGTCCGGCCCTCGTCTACACCTCTGCGGAGGTGGCGGCTTTCCTGGCCGGCGCGAAGGACGGGGAGTTCGACCATCTGCTGTGAGGCGGCCCCTGTTTCTCCGAACTCCGTTGAAGCGGACGGTTAGTTGTCCACTTCTGTCTCCGCATGCGGCAGAGTCCGGCGCAGTGCGATAATTTTGGCTGTCTTCTGCCGGTCGACTGGGAGTCAGGATGTCCGTCGAGTCACCCCGCGTCTCCCGTCTCGAACCGTATCTGAGCCGGGAGGAGCCCGCCCCCACTCTGCTGAAGATGCTGGTCGGCGTTCAGCTGGCCGGTGCCCGCGAGGACGCCGGCCTCTCCCAGGAACAGGCGGCGCGGTCCCTGGGGTTCAGCGCGGCGAAACTCTCGCGCATCGAGGCGGGCAAGGGCCGTCGGCCGCCCACGGAGGGCGACGTCCGCGCGCTGCTCGAGCTGTACGAAACCGATGCCTACGAGGCGTCGGTCCTGCTGAGACTCCTGAAGCGCGCCGGTGAGCCGGGATGGTGGCAGCGCTACGACAAGCGGTTGATGCCCGAGTGGTTCGACCGGCTGGTCGGACTCCAGGAGGCGGCCACCACCATCCGTACCTTCGAGATCCAGTACGTTCCGGGCCTGCTGCAGACTCCCGACTACACCCGGGCCGTGGTGGAACGCGGTCTTCCGACGGCGCCGGCCGGCGAGGTGCAGCGCCGGGTGGAGCTGCGCATGCGCCGGCGGGAGCTGTTGAACCGTGCGGACGCCCCTCACCTGTGGGCCGTTGTCGACGAGTCCGTACTGCTGCGTGTCCTGGGCAGCCGTGAGGTGATGCGCGCTCAGCTGGAGCACCTCGTCGAGATGGCCCAGCGTCCCCATGTGATCGTGCAGATCGTGCCGTTGGACGTCACGAACGCCTCGGCGCCGGCCATCCCCGTGACCTATCTGCGCTTCGGTGGCGTCGAACTCCCCGACATCGTCTACCTGGAGCACATCAGGAGCGCCAACTTCCTGGAGGACCGCGACGAGACGGAGGAGTACCGGGTGGTACTGGACCGGCTCGCCGACGAGGCCCTCAGCCCCCGCGCGTCCTTGGCGCTGCTGCGCGAAACGGTGGAACAGCGCTACAGCCCGTCGCACTGACGGGGCAGCGCACCGTGTCGCGTCCGCCGGGAGTCGAGCGGGGCACGCGCACGCACGTGCCCGTCGGGGCGGGCCGCTCTAGCGGATGCGACCGACCCCGCCGAACTCGATCCATTCCTGCGTGAGTTGACGCGCCACCACTTCGGTGTCCGGCCGCCAGGTGGACACCTCCACGAGTCCGGGATCGAGGATGTCCATCCCCTCGAAGAACTCCGCCACATCCTTCTCCTGGCGTACCCGACCCCAGTGGCCCTGCGTCGCGGTGTCCATGAAGTCGGTGACGAAGTCCCGGACCTCGGCGTCCTCGCTGACCAGCTGGCACATCACCATGAAGCTGCCGGGTGCCAGCCGTTCGGCGACGCGGCGGATCACGGGGAGCGGTCCGTCGGTCTCGCTGTCCGGGATGCAGTGGAACACCGAGTTGAACAGCACGGCCACCGGCTGCGAGAGGTCGATCAGCCGCTGGGTGTCGGGGTGGGCGAAGATCGCCTCGGACTCCCGCAGGTCGGCGTGGATGACGGCCGTACGGTCGTTCTGGTCCAGCAGGGCCCGGCCGTGCACCAGCACCATCGGGTCGACGTCGACGTAGACCACCCGGGAGGCCTCGTCGATCGCCTGGGCGACCTGGTGCACGTTGTTCTGGGTGGGCAGGCCGGATCCGTGGTCGAGGAACTGCCGGATTCCGTATCCGTCCGCCAGTGTCCTGACCACCCGCTGAAGGAAGCGCCGGTTGTTCAGCGCCAGCGCGCGCGTGCTGGGCACGACCTTGTCCAACTCTTCGCAGGCCGCCCGGTCGGCGGCGTAATTGTCCTTGCCGCCGAGGTAGTAGTCGTACATGCGTGCGGCCGTGGGCACCGTGGCATCGATCGACGTGGACAGCTGCTGGTCAGACTGCATCTTTCCCCCAGATCCGTGCCGCGCCAACTGGACTGGCTCGACCGACAATACATATTAGGGAAACGGAAGTTGGCGATACCAGTCCCCGAACGAAGGACACCGGGAAGTCCCTCCCGCCGACCCGCGCCTCTCACCCGGCGGGCCGACCGCGCCCTCGTCCAGCGGGCCGGCTGAAGCCTCCCGTTCAGCTGGCCGCCGCGAAGTGGCCGATCAGCAGGGACAGCCGCCGGTCGTGTCCCGCGCGGGGCAGACGTCCACTGCGCATCAGGTGACGAGTCCGTGCAGACCGCTCCAGAAGGTCTCGGTGAGGATGCCCGGGTCGTCGTCCCCGGCGAGCGGCACGATGACCTCGCGCAGCTCACCGAAGGCGTCCCGCAGCGCGGGCGGCGCCTCGCGTCCCAGCCCTCGCTCTCGGCCAGTTCACTGGCGGCCGCCACGATCAGCTGCTCGCGCTCCGCTCGTTCGCGCTCGCGGCGCGTCTGGATCGACATGACCGTGATTCTAGCACCGCTAGTATTTATGTCGACGCTATGCTAGCTTCGCACTCATCACTAGCACTGCTAGCAAGGAGATCCGACATGCTCACTCCCTCGGCCTACGGCCTGGCCATCGTGCTCGACCTCCTCGTCCTGTTCATCGGCGCCCGGTTCCTCGTGCAGCCGCGGGCGGCCGCCACCGGTTACGGCGTCCCGGCCAAGCCGGACGGTGACGCCGCCTATCTGGAGATCAAGGGGCTGCGCGACGCCGCTCTCGGCGTCATGGGGCTGGCCCTGCTGGCCTTCGCCGGCGCCACCGCCGAGGCCTGGTTCATGCTGACCGTGGCCCTGGTGCCGCTCGGAGACACCCTGATAGTGCTGCGCCACGGCGGCACGAAGGCCGTCGCCTTCGGCATCCACTTCGCCACCGCCGCGCTCGTCCTGGTCAGCGCCGGTCTGCTCTTCGCCGTCTGACACGGCCCGGCGGCGCCCGCGCCCGTCGGGCTACGCTTGGCCCACATACGGGAGGGTGGGAGGTCCAGATGGCAGGGACCCGGCTGGACGGCAGGGTCGAACGCGGGAACCGCACACGGCAGTCGGTCCTCCGTCGCACGGTCGACATCGCCTCGGTCGAAGGACTCGAGGCGCTGTCCGTCGGACGCCTGGCCACCGAGCTCCGGCTCAGCAAGAGCGGCGTCTTCGCCCTCTTCGGCTCCAAGCAGGAGCTTCAACTGGCCACGGTGCGCGAGGCCTCCCGCATCCACATCGAGCGGGTGAACCGACCCGCCGCCGAGACCCCGGCCGGCATCACCCGCGTCCTGCGGCTGTGCGAACTCTGGCTGGAGTACTCGCGGAGCCGGGTCTTCCCCGGGGGCTGCTTCTTCTACGAGGTCGTCGCCGAGTTCGACGCCCGGCCCGGCCCCGTCCACGACGCGGTGGCCCAGGCCCAGCGGGCCTGGGCGGACCACGTCGAACACACCGTCATCGAGGCACGTGACCTCGGCGAGCTCCGGTCCGACACGGATGCCGCCCAACTCGCCTTCGAGCTCGTCGCGTTGATGGAGACGGCCAACGCCGTCTCCGTCCTGCATGACGAAACGACCGCCTACCGCAGGGCCCGCGTCGCGATCACCTCGCGACTGCTCGCGGCGGCGACGGATCCGTCCCGCGCACCCGAACTCTCCTGATCCCCAAGGGAACTGACGCAGTGACGGCCGAGGAAAACAAGTAGCACGACCGTTCGCTCAGTTTTATGCTCGGGACGACCGGAACCCGGCCGAGGCTCCGAGGTGGGCCGCGGCCGCGGGACACCTCGACAGCGGACAGCCAGGAGGACTTCTCCATGAGCACCACCGAAGCGGACATCGTCGAGCTCGACCGGATCGCCGTACAGGAATCGCTCAGGGTCGTCGCCTCGGCAGGGCCCGCGGACTGGGACCGGGACACACCGTGCGCCGGGTGGTCGCTGCGTCGACTGGTGGCGCACATGACCGCACAGCACCACGGATTCGCGGCGGCGGCGCGCGGCGCGGGTCAAGAGGCCGCGCACTGGCGGGAGTCGGCGGCGCATCCACGCGACCCGGCGCGGACGTACCGGGCGGCGGTGACGACGTTGCTCGCCGCGTTCGCCGAACCGGGCGTCACGGAGCGGGAGTTCGACCTGCCGGAACTCAAAGGGCGCTTCCCCGGCCGTATCGCCGTCGGTTTCCACTTCATCGACCATGTGGTGCACGCGTGGGACGTGGCCGCGTCGCTCGGCGTCGGCCTCGAACTGTCCGGCTCCGTCCTCGAAGCGGCGTCGGCCGTCGCCCGCCGGGTCCCGGCCGACCCCGCGCTCAGGGGGCCGGGCTTCGCGTTCGCGCCCGCCCTGGAGGTGCCCTCCGGGGCGGATCCCCTGGTCGAGACGCTGCGACTGCTGGGCCGCGACCCGGACGAATGGCCCTCGGCACGCTAGCGGTTGTGGACCGGCCCCGGACCGGGAGCTCCGCCCATCCGGCCGCGTCGCGTTCCGCACCCTCCGTCCGATGATCCCGACTCCTCCGCGCCATCGATTGAACAGCACAGCCGTCCCGTACGTACCACCAAGCACTGGCCAAGAGTTGGTCTTCAACGACCAATTGGTTTGCCCCGGGAGGCACCTTTGCGGCGTATCAACGGCAGCGCCCTCGTGATCGCGGCGCTCGTCGCCACCCTCGGAGCGCTCGCGTTCCCCGTCTGGTCGTACGCCGACCGCTCGGGCACGGGCCAGGCGAACCTCGCCGCGGGGACGGTGAACACCCAGTGGGGGCCGCTGTCCGCCTCGGACCGCGATCTGATCGTCCGGGTGCGGCTGGCCGGGCTGTGGGAACTGCCCGCCGGACAGCAGGCCATCGAGCGGGCGCCCACCAAAGCCATCAAGGAGGCCGGCGACCACCTGATCGTCGGGCACACGGACCTCGACAAGCGGGTACGGATCATCGCGGCCCAGCTCAACGTCGAGCTGCCGAACCAGCCGAACGAGCAGCAGCAGGGCTGGCTCCAGGAGCTGAGCGCGGCGACGGGCAAGGAGTACGAGAGGAAGTTCGCGAATCTGCTGCGCGCCGCGCACGGCAAGATCTTTCCGGCGATCGGCGCCGTCCGCAACGCCACGCGCAACACGCTGGTGCGGCAGCTGGCCAGTGACGCCAACCTGACCGTCCTCGACCACATCACCGTGCTGGAGAAGACGGGAGAGGTCGACTTCGACGCCATCGCCAACGACACGGCCGCGGCGTCGACCGCCAGCCCCACCGGTCCCCCGCCGCCGACCATCGGCTCGCCGGTGGCCTCCGCCCCGCCGGTCCAGCCGGGCGACGGTGTCGATGTCTCGTCGAGCCCGTCGGCGCAGCCGCCCGGCACGGTGAACACTGCCCGGCCGGAGCCGTCGGACCCGGACAAGGTGCTCCAGTAGCCGGCACGGAACCTCAAATGTTGCTCTGAACGTCCGCTCCGGTGGGTTCGGCCCCGGATCCCGGGGCCATGACTCCGTCACGCCGGAACGCGGGCCGTCGTGGGGAGACGACACACAGCCAGGCCCGGTCGAGGCCGCGACGGAGGAGGGGACATGGGGCAGCCGATGCGGCTGGGTACGGGAATCGGATGGCGGCCGGAGATCGCCGAGGCCGTGGAGCGCATGCCCGGCATCGACTGGGTCGAGGCCGTGGCGGAGAACGTGTGCCCCGGCCATGTCCCCGAGTCGCTG
Source organism: Streptomyces sp. NPDC002935 (assembly GCF_040611295.1). Taxonomy (NCBI): domain Bacteria; kingdom Bacillati; phylum Actinomycetota; class Actinomycetes; order Kitasatosporales; family Streptomycetaceae; genus Streptomyces; species Streptomyces sp. NPDC002935. Next base: position 298,450 of record NZ_JBEXNW010000001.1, on the reverse strand, counting down.
CTGCGGCTGCGCGAGCGGGGGGTCACGGTGGTTCCGCACGGGGTCTCCCTGGGCCTCGGCGGCGCCGACCGCCCCGACGAGTCCCGGATCGCCGCGCTCGCCGAACGCGCCGAGGCGCTGGGCTCACCGCTCGTCACGGAACACATCGCGTTCGTACGGGCGGGCGGCCCGCTCACCGCGTCACCGCTGCTGGAGGCCGGGCATCTGCTGCCGGTTCCGCGCACCCGGGACGCGCTGGACGTCCTGTGCGAGAACATCCGGGTGGCGCAGGCCGCGCTGCCCGTGCCCCTCGCGGTGGAGAACATCGCCGCGCTGATCTCCTGGCCCGGCGAGGAGATGACCGAGGGACAGTTCCTCTACGACCTGGTCGACCGCACCGGCGTCCGGCTGCTCATCGATGTGGCCAACCTCCACACGAACCACGTCAACCGGGGTGAGGACCCCGCCAAGGCCCTCGCCGAACTCCCTGTCGAGGCCATCGCCTACGTCCATGTCGCCGGCGGCTTCGAACGGGACGGCGTCTGGCACGACAGCCACGCCCATCCCGTTCCCCGGCCCGTTCTCGACATCCTCGCCGACCTGGCGTCCCGGGTGACCCCGCCGGGGGTCCTCCTCGAACGGGACGAGAACTTCCCCGAACCGGCCGAGCTGGAGCGCGAGCTGACGGCGATCCGGGAGACCGTGGAGAGGGCGGGAACCGCGACCGGAGCGGCCGGGCGGGGCGCGGCCGTGCCGCTGGGCGGCGCGGCCACCGCACACTCCGGCCCGGACGTCGAGGAGGCAGCCCGTCAGCGGCTGGCGCTCGCGCAGACCGCCCTGTTGTCCGCGCTCGTCGCGGGGACCCCCGTGCCCGAGGGCTTCGACCGCGTTCGGCTCGGGGTGCAGGCGCGCGCCCTCGCCGCCAAGCGCGCGGACGTCGTGGCGAAGGTGGCTCCGGAGCTGCCGGAGATCCTGGCGGCCGGCTACCGGCCGGCGTTCCTCGCGTACGCGCACGGACATCCGATGACCGACGGGTACCGGCGCGACGCCCTGGACTTCGCCGAACACCTGCTGCTCGCCGGACTCCCGGAGGGCGCGGAGACGCGGCGGCTGCGCGACTGGTGGCTGGAGCGATCGGGTCCGGCCCCGCTGTCGTGGCGTCCCGCGGCCCGGCTGGCCCGCGCCACCCGCAGGGCACTCCTGCGCCGCTGAACCCGCGGCCGGCCGGTCCCCACGCCCGCGCCGGCCGCCGCGCGCCGCCTTGACCACACCCTCCCGGCGCGCCCCGTCCGCAGAGTGTGCTCGGAGTAACACCGCTCCCTGTGAAGGTGATGTGTGCGTCCGTTTTCTTCGGTTTCGCGGTGGTCTGACGTGCGCCCGAACTACCGCAACCGGTGCCTTCCACCCTCCGCTCAACCCATTCCTCCCGTACGGAAGTTGGCGTAGCGCCCGCAGTAGCATGCCAACCCGCACCCGAAGCGCATTAGCGTGCGGTGTCGCAACAGGAGGCACCATGCGATCCATCAACCGCACCGGATTGGTCAGTGGCACAGGGCTCGTCACCACCGCCCTCCTGGCGACCCTGATCGCGCTGGCCTTTCCGATCTGGTCGTACGCGGACCGCGCCGGCACCGGCCTGGACACCCTGAACGCACAGACCGTGCCGACCCGGTTCGGTCCGCTGTCGGCCCTGGACCGGGAGTTCGTCACCAAGGTCCGGCTGGCCGGGCTCTGGGAGCTGCCCGCGGGCCAGCAGGCCCAGGAGCGCGGCACCACCCAGGCCGTACGGACGGCGGGCCAGCACCTCATCGAGGGACACACGTTCCTGGACTCCCGGGTCCGCAACGTCGCCGCGCGGCTCGGCCTGGAGCTGCCCAACCAGCCCAATCCGCAGCAGCGCCAGTGGCTGGACACGCTGAACGCGGCGCACGGCACGGAGTACGACCGGGACTTCGCGAACATCCTGCGCAAGGCGCACGGCAAGGTCTTCTCCGTGGTGGCCCAGGTCCGCGCGAACACGCGCAACTCGCTCGTGCGCGATCTCGCCGACGACGCGAACACCACCGTGCTCGACCACATCAAGGTCCTGGAAGCGACCGGTTACGTCGACTTCGACGCGCTCGCCGAGGACGCGGCGACGGCGAGCCCGCCGCCGCTCACCAGCTCCCCCGCGCCGCCCGGCCCGACCCGGTCCCCGCAGTCGCCGGTCCCGGTGAGCCCGTCCCCTGGCTACCCGCTCCCGCCGGCCGCGGCGCGCCCCAACCCGACGTCGACTCCCTGAGGTTCGTCCGCGAAGTCTCCGACACCCGGCACCGCCCGCCGAGCGGAACGTCACATACCGGCAACGCTCCGTCCCACATAGTGAATAAAGCATGGCGCCGGACCGGTCCCTTCGCATAGAAAAATGCCATGTTCTGGGTCCTTCTCCTGCTCCTGGCCTGGGCAGCGGCCGGTATCTCCTGCACCCGGCTCTGCCTGGCGGCCCTTCGCGCCGCGACGGTCGACGCGGACGCGGCGCGCGGGCACGATCTCACGCTGTACGAGGCGGCGTTCCTGTCCGGCGGCCCCGCCCGGGTGGCCGATCTGACCCTGGTGTCGATGGCCCGGCAGCAGCGGCTGCTGCTCGCGCACACCGGCTGGGCGACGGTGGTGGACCCGCGCGGGCGCGACGACATGGAGCGCTCGGTCATCGGAGCCATCGGCCCGGAGGGCCAGTCCCGGATAGCGCCGGTGCGGGCGACCGCGGCCGCCGCGGACTCGGTACGCCGGCTCGCGGACCATCTGGTCGCGGCGGGCCTCGCCGTCCCCGACGGCGCCCGCACCACCGTCGCGGAGGCCGTCCGCCAGGTCCAGGCCGCCGCGGCCGCGGTCCTCGCGCTGGCCGTCGCGGCCCTGCTGCTCCCGGCGCAGAGCACCGGGAGCGAGGTCCCGGTGGCCGTCTGGTTCATGCTTCCGCTCATTCTGACGGTGAGCTGTCTCGCCATCGCCCGGATCGAGGTGCACCCCTACACCCGCTGGGCCTCCCCGGCCGGGCAGCGGCTGCTCGGCACCCTCGCCCGGCACTCCGACGAGTCCGGCGACGACCGTACGTACCTCACGTCCGTCGCCGTTCGCGGGATCCGCGCGATCGGTGAGCCGGACGTACGGGCGGCCCTGACGCACCGGGACCGCGACGCCTGGCGGCAGGGGGCTCGCGAAGGGGGCTGACGGGCGCGCCGTGGGGCGCATCGGGGTCATTGGCGCCGACACCGGCGAACGGTGCTTTACTTCGCCAACCGCCGAACGAAACATCCTTTCTGTCGCTGCTGTGCGCTGAAGGGATTCGCGAATGAGAGCTGCCGTCCTCCACGGAACCGCAGGGTCCTTGCTCCTGACCGGCCTCGTCGCCGCCCCGGCGGGCGGCACACCGGCCTGGCCCGGCCCGGCCGGCTCCGCCGAGACGCGCGGCACGGCCGTCGCCGCCCAGCGCGCCGCGGCCGCGGGCATCCGCTTCGGCAAGTGCGCCAAGGAGGAGCATCTGCCGGGCACCCTCCAGTGCGGCACGGTCACGGTGCCCCTCGACTACGCCCTCCCCGACGGCAAGCGGATCAAACTGACCGTCAGCCGCGTCAAGGCCACCGGCAAGGACCCCCGGAACTCGAAGCGGAAGGTGCCGCGCCAGGGCGCCCTCGTCTACAACCCCGGCGGTCCCGGCGCCTCCGGCATGTACTTCCCGCTGATCGGCTTCCTCCCCGAGTGGAAGCCGATCGGGGCCGCGTACGACCTCGTCGGCTCCGCCCCGCGCGGCGTCGACCGCTCCGCGCCGCTGTCCTGCCGGGACCCGAAACGCCTGCTGAAGGCACCCTCGCAGTCACCGACGTTCCCCTCGGAGGCGTACAAGAAGGAGCGGATCGCGGAGGCGAAGGCGTACGCCCGTGGCTGCGCCCAGCGTTCGGGCACCGCCCTGCGTCACTACACCTCGCTCAACAACGCCCGCGATCTGGACGTGCTGCGCGCCGCGCTCGGCGAGCGGAAGCTGACGTTCATGGGTGCCTCGTACGGAACGTACTTCGGCTCCCTGTACGCGACGCTGTTCCCCTCGCACGTCCGCCGGATGGTCTTCGACTCGGCGGTGAACCCGGACCCCGAGAAGGTCTGGTACCGGAACAACCTCGACCAGTCGGCCGCGTTCGAGGTCCGCTGGGCGGACTACCGCGCGTGGATGGCCCGGCACGACGATGTGTACGGACTGGGCCGCACGCCCGAGGAGGTGCTGCGTTCCTACGAGAAGGCGCGGGCGCGGCTCGCCGCCTCGCCCGCGGGCGGCAAGGTGGGGCCCGCGCAGTTGCAGGGCGCGTTCCTGCAGGCCGGGTACTACGACGACTACTGGCCGCAGCGCGCGCTGGCGCTGTCCGCCTATCTCAAGGGTGACCCGAAGCCGCTGATCCAGGTGGCGGGACCGCATCCGGAGGCTGCCGCCGAGCAGGAGAACGGCAGCGCGGTCTACACGGCCGTGGAGTGCAACGACGCTTCCTGGCCGACCGACTGGCGCACCTGGGACCGCGACAACACCCGCCTCGCGCAGGTCGCGCCGTTCGAGACCTGGGACAACGTGTGGATGAACCTGCCGTGCGCGTACTGGTCCGCGCCGCGGCAGAAGCCGCTCGACGTACGGACGCTGCCCGGGGAGCTGCCGCCGACGCTGATCCTGGCTGCCGAGCGGGACGCGGCGACGCCGTACGAGGGTGCCAAGGAGCTGCAGCGACGGCTGTGGGGCTCGGTGCTGGTGACCGAGAACGGCGCCGGTACGCACGGGATCGGCGGCGGCCCCAACAAGTGCGTCAACGGCTATCTGGAGGCCTACCTGCTGGAGGGCCGGCTCCCCGAGCGGAGCGCGGCGTGCGCACCGCACAAGGAGCCGAAGCCGCAGGCACCGGACGACCGTGCGCGGGACACCCGGGGCGCGAAGGATGCGAAGGGCGCGAAGGATGCGCAGCGCGCGAAGGGCACGGCGTCGTCGAAGGGCTCCGCTCGCTCCGGGGCCGTGAAGACGGTCCGGCAGGTGCCCTGACGGGCGGGCCGACAACGTGAAAGGCGGGCGTCCCCCGGAGGGGCGCCCGCCTTCTGCCGGGCCGGTCAGGCGAGGCCTGCGACCAGTTCGGCGATGTCCTTGCGGCGGCCGGTGTAGAACGGGACCTCTTCGCGGACGTGCATCCGGGCCTCGGAGGCGCGCAGGTGGCGCATGAGGTCCACGATGCGATGGAGCTCGTCGGCCTCGAAGGCAAGGATCCACTCGTAGTCGCCGAGCGAGAACGAGGCGACCGTGTTCGCGCGCACGTCGGGGTAACCGCGGGCCATCTTGCCGTGGTCGGCGAGCATGCGGCGGCGGTCCTCGTCGGCCAGCAGGTACCAGTCGTAGGAACGCACGAACGGGTAGACGCTGACGTAGTCGCGGGGCGTCTCGTCGGCGAGGAACGCCGGGATGTGCGAGCGGTTGAACTCGGCGGGCCGGTGCAGCGCCATGTTCGACCAGACCGGCTCCAGAGTGCGGCCCAGCCGGGTGCGCCGGAAGAGGTTGTACGCCTCCTGGAGCTGGTCGCTGGTCTCGGCGTGCCACCAGATCATGAGGTCGGCGTCGGCGCGCAGCCCCGACACGTCGTAGGTGCCGCGGACGGTGACATCCTTCGCGGCGAGCTGGTCGAACAGCTCCTGGACCTCGTCGGCGTAACCGGTGCGGTCCTCGGGCAGTACGTCCTTCAGCCGGAAGACGGACCACAGGGTGTAGCGGATGGCCTCGTTGAGGTCCTTGGCCAGCTTGCCCTTGTTCGGGACCCTGCCGGACTCGGTGGTGGGGGCGTCGTCACTCATGGGGCTATTCTCCCGCGCCGCCGTGCAGGCTCTGCACCGGGTGGGCCCGCAGCGTGTCCAGGGTGCCGGTGTCGCCGCCGAGCCCGTCGACGGCGGCGTACGCGGACGCGATGCAGGCGGGGATGCCGACTCCGTCGTACGCCGCGCCGCACACCGCGAGGCCCGGCAGTTTGCCGACGTGGTCGCGGACGCGGGCCACGCGCGCGTGGTGACCGACGGGGTACTGGGGCAGTCCGTCGTCCCAGCGCGTCACCCGGGTCGCCACCGGGGCGGCCTCGATCCCGATCGCCTCGCGCAGATCGTGCCGGGACACCTGGACGAGGTCGGCGTCGGCCCGGCCGAGCACCTCCGTCTCGCCGTACCGCCCGACGGAAGTGCGCAGCACCGTCAGGCCGGGGTCCTGGTCGGCGATCCAGCCCCATTTGCGGGAGGCGAACGTGGACGCCTTGATGGTGTGCCCGTCAACCGGCGGCACCAGGAATCCGCTTCCCTCGGGGAGGGTGATGTCGTCGCCGCGGTAGGCGAGGGTCACCAGGGCCATCGACGCGTACTCCACGGCGGCCAGCTCGGCCGCGGCGGCGGGGGCCTCGGCCCGCAGCAGCTCGGCGGCGGCCGGGGCGGGCAGCGCGAGGACGACCGCGTCGGCGTGCAGGACACGGCCTCCGGCGACGACACGCCAGGCCGCGCGGGGTCCCTCGGCGGTGCCGGGCCCGGTGGCCGCGGTCCTGCGCAGCTCGGTCACCGGCGTCCCGGTGCGGATCTCGCCCCCGCGTGCCGTCACCGACTCCGCGACGGCGAGCGGCAGTTGGCCCACTCCGCCGTCGATGCCCATGAACACCGGGCCGGTCTGTCCGGCGGCGGCCGCCTTGGCCTGGATCTCGCGGACGGCCTCGGTGAGGGACGTGTGCGTGCGGGCGGCGGCGTAGAGCTGGGGGACGGCGAGGCGCAGGGAGATGCGGTAGGCGTCGCCCGCGTACACACCGCCGAGGAGGGGTTCGACGAGCCGGTCGACGACCTCGCGGCCCAGGCGTGCCGCCACGTACTCGCCGACGGCGATGTCGTCGCCGACCTCCGTGCGGGGCAGGTCGGCGTCGCGCTCGATGCGGCGCAGGCCCTCTTCGGAGAGGACGCCGGCGACGGCGGACGCACTGCCGGGGACGCCCATGACGTGGCCCTTGGGCATGGGGCGCAGGACGCCGCGGTTCCACAGGGAGGCCGTCGCGGTGGCGGGCGCCTGGAGGCGGTCGCCGAGTCCGGCCTCGCGGGCGAGGTCCACGGCCTCCGGGCGGCGCGCCAGCATCGACTCGGCTCCGAGGTCCACGCGGGTGCCCGCGATCTCGCCGGGCAGCAGTTTGCCGCCCAGGCGGTCGGACGCCTCCAGGACGGTGACGCGTGCGCCTCGCCCCAGCAGGCGGTGGGCGGCGGCCAGTCCCGCGATCCCTCCACCGACCACCACGACGTGTCCCGAACCCGTAGAAGTGTCCTCTTCGCGCATGACTCCACCTTCTCAGACCCTGTCGGCGGCTCCGGAGGGGAGCCCGGTGTCCGGCGCGAGTCCGGACCGTGACCGCATCGGGACCGGATCCCGCCAACGTCCCGTGCCGGTCCGGCGTCGAAGGACCGTCAGTCGTCACCACCCTGGGGGTAGGCCCGCATGCTCACACGCAGTTCCGGACGTCCGGCACGACCCGTGCCACCTGTCTCGTCCGTCTCACCCGCATCGCCTGTACGCCCGGTCCGCACGGCCCGGGTCCTGGCCGGGATGTTCCTCGTCACCGCGCTCGCGCTGGCGGGATGCGGCGCCGCCGATGACTCGGCGGGCAGCAGCAGCGACAAGGGGTTCGCGCAGGACGCCGGGAACGCGAAGGCCGGCCCCGCGGAGAGGGCGGACTCGGGTGCGGCCGGGAGCGACGGCTCGGGCGGACGCAAGGCCGCCCCGCCCAAGGTGACGGTGAACCGCATCATCCGCACCGCTTCCCTGACCGTGGTGGTCAAGGAGGTGCCCCGGGCTCTGGACGACGCCCGGACCACGGCCGAGAACGCCGGCGGCTACGTCGGCAACGAGACCACCACCCGTGACGGCAGGGGCCACGAGCGCACCCGCGTCATCCTGCGGGTGCCCACCGAGCGGTACGACGAGGTGCTCGCCGATCTGGAGGGCGCCGGCAAGGTCGTCGCGCGGACGGCCAAGGCCGAGGACGTCACCGATCAGGTCGTGGACGTGGAGAGCCGCGTCAAGTCGCAGCGCGCCAGCGTGACCCGGGTCCGCGAACTGATGGACAAGGCGACCAAGCTCAGTGATGTCGTCGCCCTGGAAGGGGAGTTGAGCAGCCGGGAGGCCGACCTGGAGGCACTGCTCGCCCAGCAGGCGTCGCTGAAGGACCGCACGAGCCTGGCCACGATCACGCTCTCGCTGTCCGAGACCCCGGTGAAGAAGGCCGAGAAGAAGGACGAGGACCCGGGATTCCTCGACGCGCTCCAGGGCGGCTGGGACGTGCTGGTCACGATGGTGCGCTGGCTGGCCCTGGCGGTCGGGGCGCTGCTCCCCTTCGCGGCGGCCCTGGCCCTGATCGTCCTGGTGTGGATGCGTCTGCTGAGTCCCCGGCTGCGCCGCCGCCCGGCCCCGGCGGGGGCTTCGGGTCCGGCCACCGCGGTGCCTTCGGGTGCCTCACCGGCGGTGCCTTCGGGTTCGTCCGCGGCCCCGGCTTCGGGCCCCTCCTCGCCTGCTGCCACGAGTCCGAGGACGGCCCCGGTTCCGGCCTCCCGCCCTGCTTCCGAGCCGGCTACCGCGCCGGCCACCGACCCTTCGTCGGGGACCGCGGCCGCGCCGAAGGGCGGTGAGGAGGACTGAAATGCCGGGCCCCCGTAGCGTGTTCGTATGAGCATGAGCCGTACGAGCGGTAGTGGCGGGGCCCGGGAACGACTGGTCGTCATCGGCGGTGACGCGGCGGGCATGTCCGCCGCGTCACAGGCGCGTCGGCTGCGCGGTCCGGACGAGTTGGAGATCGTGGCGTTCGAGCGGGGCCACTTCACGTCGTACTCGGCGTGCGGCATCCCGTACTGGGTGGGCGGCGACGTCTCCGAACGCGACCGGCTGATCGCGCGGACCCCCGAGGAACACCGAAAGCGCGCCATCGACCTGCGGATGCGTACGGAGGTCACCGAGATCGACGTCTCGGGCGCCCGGGTGCGCTCCCGGGAGCTGGACACCGGGGCCGAGGCGTGGACGTCGTACGACAGACTCGTGATCGCGACCGGCGCGCGTCCGATCCGCCCCGACCTGCCGGGCGCCGACGCGCCGGGCGTGCACGGTGTGCAGACCCTGGACGACGGACAGGCCCTGCTCGACACGCTGGCGGCGACCGAGGGCCGTCGCGCGGTGGTCGTCGGCGCGGGCTACATCGGCGTGGAGATGGCCGAGGCGCTCATCAATCGCGGGTACCAGGTGACGGTCGTCAACCGCGGCAAGGAACCCATGTCCACGCTCGACCCGGACATGGGCCGGCTGGTGCACACCGCCATGGAGGGCCTCGGGATCACCATGGTCGACGACGCCGCGGTCACCTCGTTCCTCACCGGCGATGGGGGAGGGCGGGTCCGCGCGGTCGTCACGGAGGACGCCATCTACCCGGCGGACGTGGTGGTGCTCGGCATCGGCGTACGTCCCGAGACGACGCTCGCCCGGGCGGCGGGGCTGCCGCTCGGCGAGCACGGCGGGCTGCTCACCGACCTGGCGATGCGGGTGCGGGGGCACGAGAACATCTGGGCGGGCGGCGACTGCGTCGAGGTGCTCGACCTGGTCTCCGGGCGCGAACGGCACATAGCGCTGGGCACCCACGCGAACAAGCACGGGCAGGTCATCGGCTCCAACGTGGCCGGCGGGTACGCCACGTTCCCCGGTGTCGTCGGGACGGCGGTGAGCAAGGTCTGCGATCTGGAGATCGCGCGCACCGGGCTGCGCGAGAAGGACGCGCGCCGGGCGGGGCTGCAGTTCGAGACCGTCACCATCGAGTCGACGAGCCGTGCGGGCTACTACCCGAACGCCGCCCTCATGACGGTGAAGATGCTCGCGGAGCGCCGCACGGGGCGGCTGCTCGGCGTGCAGATCGTCGGCCGGGAGGGTGCGGCGAAGCGCGTGGACATCGCGGCGGTGGCGCTGACCGCGGGCATGACGGTGGAGCAGATGACGACCCTGGATCTCGGCTACGCGCCGCCCTTCTCCCCGGTCTGGGACCCCGTCCTGGTGGCGGCCCGCAAAGCGGTGGCGAAGGTGCGGCACGGCGCCCCGTGACGGACGCGGGCCGGGTGCGGGACGGGCGGGACGGCACGTCGGCTGCCGTGCCGGGCGGGCACGGTCGACGCCAGGTCGACGGCCCGCGGCGGCGCCGCGCCGCTACGCGGACTCGTGTCCGGCGGTCCCGTTGATCCGGTCGATCGCCTGCCGGGCCTGCTCCGCGGGCGGCCGGGCCGGCAGCGAGGAGACCGAGGCCGGTGCCGTTACCGCGGGCGGTGCCTGGGCCGGCTTCGCGTGCGCGGCCGACCGGGAGGACCGCAGGCGGTGGCTGACGGCCTCGTCCAGCGTCACCGGCCGCTGCAGCCGGGCCGCGAGCCGTCCCGCCTCCTGGCCGAGCGAGGCGACGTCCTCCCACGGGAGGTGCAGCACCAGGGCGATCTCCGCCTCACCGTCGGGAAGGGCATGCATCGGAGGAGTTGTCCGGTCGTTCATCGCCTGTGTCCTCACGTCGTCACATCGTCGCGTCGTTCCCGCGTGGCGGCATCACCGCGGCGCGGGCGGTCGAGGAGACATACGGCTGCGGTGGCACATGTGTTCAGTGGGAGACCGCGCCGGCCACCGCACCGGTCGCACGGCACCCCGGGCCCGCTGGAGCGCGGATTCACCCCGCGCATCGGGGGCAGTACTTCCTTGTGGTCATTCCCGTCCATGACGTGAACCCGGTGCGGCGCACGCCCTATGTGACGTACGCGCTGATCGCCGCCAATGTCCTCGTGTTCCTCTACACCCCCGGCCTCGCCGGATCGGTGGCCGGGGACAGCGCGCTGTCGCAGCTGTGCCATCTGCGCGCGTTCATGGACCACTACGCGGCCGTACCGCAGGAACTGATCCATCATCAGATGCCCCGGCTGGTGCCGACCGGCGCGGTCGGTGCCGGGCCGCACGGGGCGGGCTGTGTGGTGGGCCCGCCGGGCTACGACAAGTCGCCGCCGCTGTCGGTGGTCACGGCGATGTTCCTGCACGGGAGTTGGCTGCACCTGCTGGGCAACATGCTCTTCCTGCTGATCTTCGGCAACAACATCGAGGACCGGCTCGGACATGTGCGGTTCACGCTGTTCTACGTGGCCTGCGGCTTCGCGGCGGCATACGGCTTCGCGCTGGTGAACGCCGACTCGGGCGACCCGCTGATCGGCGCCTCGGGGGCGATCGCCGGGGTCCTCGGCGCGTATCTGGTGCTGTATCCGAAGGCCAGGGTCTGGGTCCTCGTCCCGTTCCTGGTGTTCCTGCCGCTCCGGCTGCCCGCGTGGCTCGTGCTGGGCTTCTGGTTCGTGCTCCAGGCGGCGTACTCGTCCGGCGCCGCCGTGCCCGCCGCGGGCACCGTGGCCTACGCGGCGCACGTCGTCGGTTTCCTCGCCGGCATGCTCCTGGCCTGGCCGCTGCGCCCCGGCACCCCGCCCCCGCCCGAACCGCGCCGCCTGCTGTTCGGCAGACAGGCGCGGCACAGCTGGTGAGCCGGCGAGGGTCCGCCGAACTAGCGGGCCGTCTGCGTGTGGACGTACTCGACGAGGCGGGTCAGGGAGTCCGGGTCCATGCTGGGCAGGACGCCGTGGCCGAGGTTGAAGACATGGCCCTCCAGACCGGCGGCGGCGTCGAGCACCTCGCGGGTCTTCGCCTCGACGGCCTCGGTGGGGGCGAACAGGACCGCGGGGTCGAGGTTGCCCTGGAGCGCCTTGCCGGGGCCGACACGGCGGGCGGCCTCGTCGAGCGGGACGCGCCAGTCGACACCGACGACGTCGGCGCCGGCCTCGCCCATGAGGCCGAGCAGCTCACCGGTGCCGACGCCGAAGTGGATGCGCGGCACGCCGTACGAGGCGACGGCGTCGAAGACCTTGGTGGACGCGGGCATCACCGAGCGGCGGTAGTCGGCGGGTGCCAGCGCGCCGACCCAGGAGTCGAAGAGCTGGACGGCGCTCGCGCCCGCCTCGATCTGCACCTTCAGGAAGGCCGAGGTGATCTCGGCGAGACGGTCGAGCAGGTCGGCCCACAACTGCGGGTCGCCGTACATGAGCGCCTTGGTGTGCTCGTGGTTCTTGGACGGACCGCCCTCGACGAGGTAGCTCGCGAGGGTGAAAGGCGCCCCCGCGAAACCGATGAGGGGGGTCTCGCCGAGTTCGGCCGTCAGTAGCCCGATGGCCTCGGTGACGTACCAGACGTCCTCGGGGGTCAGATCGCGCAGCTGGGCCAGGTCGGCGCGGGTGCGGATCGGGTTCTGGACGACCGGGCCGACGCCCGGCTTGATGTCCAGGTCGACGCCGATGGCCTTCAGCGGGACGACGATGTCGCTGAAGTAGATCGCCGCGTCCACGTTGTGCCGGCGGACCGGCTGGAGCGTGATCTCGGCGACCAGGTCGGGCCGCATGCAGGACTCCAGCATGGGGATGCCCTCGCGCACCTTGAGGTACTCGGGCAGTGAGCGACCGGCCTGGCGCATGAACCACACGGGCGTGTGCGGCACGGGCTCGCGCCTGCACGCCTTGAGGAAGGCGGACTCGTACGTGGCTGTCGGCTGCTGCCCGGCGGGGCTGTGGTTGGCGCTCACGACGGAAAGTCTCCCACGGCTCACGGACATCCCCGTCCCGGGCCCGGGTGCGCCCGCCGCCCCGGTTCCGGCGCCCGGGACGGCTCCCCTGGACAGCCGTGTTCGCGCACCGCGATCCGGACAGGGGTCCCACGCACGGGTGTCTCTCCCTGCGCGCGGGCTCCGTTCCCCTTAATCTTCCCCGCATGGCTGCGGCTCAGGGACGACTGTCGGACGGCGCTGGCGGAATGGACGACGCGAAGGAGGAGGACAGGAATGCGGCGGAGACGGCCCCGTTGCCCTTCCGGGCTGCCGTCGACGCACTGAGGGCCGCGCGGCTGCGGCCGGACATCGAGATCGACCCGACGCGACCACCGCAGCGCCTGGCTCCGTACTCGTACGCGCTGGAGGCCGCGGTCGTCGCCGACGACGAGGATCTGGCCGACGGCCGCCTCGTCCTGCTGCACGACCCGGCCGGGCACGACGCGTGGCAGGGCTCCTTCCGTCTGGTGACGCTGGTCCGCGCGGAGCTGGAGCCGGAGATGGCCGCCGACCCGCTGCTCCCCGAGGTCTGCTGGTCATGGCTGACCGGCGCGCTCCAGGCCCGCGGGCTCTCGTACGGCGAGGCGAGCGGCACTGTCACGCGCGCGAGCTCCCAGTATTTCGGCGGGCTCGCCGAGCGCCCGGCCGCCTCGCAGATCGAGATCCGCGCGTCGTGGACACCCCGGGAGGGCCTCGGCGGCGTCCCCGACACCGCCGCGCACCTCGCGGGCTGGTGCGATCTGCTGTGCCAGATCGCCGGACTGCCGCCGGTGACTCCGGGTGACGCCTCGGTCGTCACCCTGCCGCAGCGCCGGGGACCACAGTCCCGCTGACCGCCGAGAGGGCGCGCGCCGACGCGCGCGCCCTTTCCGTTTCCTTACCGGCCGATTGTCGATACGACCACTTTCGGCCGCGTATCGACGCGGAACGACTCGGTTCGATCTTCGGATGATCGACCGCATGTCCGAATTGCACAGATTATTACTCACCACATCGTGATCATTCTCTAAAGGTCGATGGGTTTGATGCCGAAGACGTCTGTGACCTTGAAAGCACGGTTCGTCCTGGCTCGACCCCCAGAGCCGGTCCCCGTCCCGCACCCCAGGAGGCCTGGTGTCCGTTCTCCTCGAGCAGCCCGCAAGCCTGGTCGCCTACCGCCCGAACAAGCCGACCGCCATGGTGGTCGTGGCCGACCCCCGGGTCCGCTCCACCGTCACCCGCCATCTGTGGGCGCTCGGAGTGCGCGACGTCATCGAGGCGTCGTCCGTCGCGGAGGCCCGTCCCCGAATCGGCAACCCGCGCGACATCTGTGTCGCCGACGTCCACCTGCCGGATGGTTCCGGCCTCACCCTCCTCTCCGAAACCCGAGCCGCGGGCTGGCCCAACGGCCTCGCCCTCTCCGCAGCCGACGACATCGGCGCCGTGCGCAACGCCCTCGCGGGCGGCGTCAAGGGCTACGTCGTCACCGGCACCCGTACGAACGTCGGGCTCCCCACCCGGCCCGGCGCCGCGCCCATCGGCTCGGCCGCCGCCCGTATGCACCGCCGCCCCCCGGGTGCCCCGAGCCACCCGGGCGGCTACCGCGAACTGTCCGGCCGTGAGGTCGAGGTCCTTCGACTGGTCGCGGAGGGCCAGTCGAACAAGGCCATCGGCGTCTCCATGGGCCTGTCCGCGCTCACCGTCAAGAGCCACCTCGCCCGCATCGCCCGCAAGCTCGGCACGGGCGACCGCGCCGGAATGGTCGCGGTGGCCCTGCGGACCGGAATCATCCACTGACCCCTCCCCGGCACCACCCCGCCCTCCCCTGCCCCGGCCCCCACCCTGGTACGTGAACCGGATCTTTCGCCTGCCTGACTGGTTTACGACCATCCGACGCCCGTCGACGGAACGTTCCGTCGGCGGGCGTTGTCCATACACAGATACCCTTGACAGGTGACCGACGCCCAAGAGACCGCAGCAGACAGCTCACTGCGAACCACCGGAGGCGGCCCTCCGGACGACGTCGAATCGGCGCCGACCCCTTTGCTCGAGCCCCGAGAAGGCATTCCGCCCGTGATCGCCGACGACGCCTCGCTCGCCGAGGTGATCGCCGCCTTCGCCGCCGGATCCGGCCCCGTGGCCGTCGACGCCGAACGCGCGTCCGGCTACCGGTACGGCCAGCGCGCCTATCTGGTGCAGCTGCGCCGCGAAGGCGCCGGCAGCGCGCTGATCGACCCCGTCGCCTGCCCCGACCTGTCGGGTCTCGGCGAGGCGATCTCCGGTGCCGAGTGGGTCCTGCACGCCGCCACCCAGGACCTGCCCTGTCTCCGCGAGATAGGCATGATCCCCACCAGCCTCTTCGACACCGAGCTGGCCGGGCGTCTGGCCGGGTTCCCCCGGGTGGGCCTGGGCGCGATGGTCGAGGGCGTTCTCGGCTTCGTCCTGGAGAAGGGGCACTCCGCCGTCGACTGGTCGACGCGCCCGCTGCCCGAGCCCTGGCTGCGCTACGCCGCGCTCGACGTGGAGCTCCTCGTCGACCTGCGCGACGCCCTGGAGAAGGAACTCGACCGGCAGGGCAAGCTCGAATGGGCCCGGCAGGAGTTCGACGCGATCGCACAGGCCGAACCCGCGCCGCCGCGCAAGGACCCCTGGCGCCGTACGTCCGGGATGCACAAGGTGCGCCGCCGTCGGCAGATGGCCGTCGTCCGGGAGCTGTGGGAGACCCGGGACCGGGTCGCGCAGCGCCGGGACATCTCGCCGGGCAAGGTGCTCGGGGACGCGGCGATCGTCGAGGCAGCCCTGGCCGTGCCCGCCAACATGCACGCCCTGGCCGCGCTGAACGGCTTCGGGCACCGTATGGGCCGGCGCCAGCTGGAGCAGTGGCAGGCCGCGGTAGACCGGGCGAAGGCGCTGCCGGACGCCGAGCTGCCGCAGCCGGGGCAGACGGTGACCGGACCTCCCCCGCCGCGGGCCTGGGCCGACAAGGACCCGGCCGCCGCCGCCCGGCTCTCCGCCGCGCGGGCAGCCGTGTCGGCGCTGGCCGAGCAGCTGAACATGCCGCAGGAGAACCTGATCACCCCGGACACCGTGCGCCGCGTGTGCTGGGAGCCGCCCGCGACGCCGGACGCGGAGTCCGTCGGCGCGGCGCTCACCGGCTGCGGGGCACGGCCCTGGCAGGTCGAACTGGTCACGCCGGTGCTGGTGACGGCGCTGTCCCTGAAGACCGCCTAGGAACGGTCGGGGCCGTCTGTCCGCGCGGCGGGCGCCCTGGAACCTGTCCCCAGCGGGCCGCGCAGGACCTGCTCGTCCGGACGGCCCCTCGGACACGGTCAGAACCTGCCCGCCCAGCAGGTGATCTGGGTCTGGCACCTCGTCCGCCCAGCAGGCCGCGCCAGTCCCGGTCGTCCGGAGGCCGCCCAGGACGTGCTCGCCCGGATGGGCGCCTCGGCCCGGTCATCCGAAAGGCCGCCCGTGGCCCGGTCATCCGGAAGGCCGCCCGGGAGCTGTCCGCCCGGCCACCCCCACGGGAAGCGGTCGTCGGCCGGCGACTGTAGGGCACGGGCACAAAAGAGGTGACACAGCGCTGGGGGCGGGCCCGATCACGCGGCCCCGTCCGCCTCGATCGCCTCCCCCGTACGCACCGTGTGCTCCGAACGGGTCCTTGAAGCGGAATCGGCGCGTCGTCGGGACGACGAGATCACGCCAAGATCGTGGGCCGCCCGGCCGCACCGCCCCCTGGCGGCTGCCCGCCACAGTGGACGTCCGGCCGCCCCGAAACGCCGTCGCCGCAGGCCGGGCGGCAGCACACGGGCCGTCCGTCACGGCCGTCGGCGTGGCGGACCCGGGGCGGCGCGCCGGTCCCGGCGCCGGTACACGGCGGGCCGGGCCGAGAACGCGTAGACCTTGGGGATGTGACCTTCGCCGCTCCCGGCCTCGGGACTGGGCAGGTTGGTTACTCGTAAGTAGCATGGGTGCTGAGCGCGCGCTCAGGCGTGTGTCCGCGCAGCAGTGCCATCCCGCATCTGGAGGAGAGCCATCGTGCCTCGTACCGTCAGGGACGTCGTCTTCGTAGACGGCGTCCGCACCCCGTTCGGCAAGGCGGGCCCGAAGGGCATCTACCACGAGACCCGCGCCGACGACCTCGTCGTGAAGGCCATCCGGGAGCTGCTGCGCCGCAACCCCGGTCTTGACCCCAAGAAGATCGACGAGGTCGCCATCGCCGCGACCACGCAGATCGGTGACCAGGGTCTGACCCTGGGCCGCACGGCCGGCATCCTCGCCGGGCTCCCCCAGTCGGTCCCCGGCTACTCCATCGACCGCATGTGCGCGGGCGCGCTGACCGCCGTCACCGCCACCGCGGGCTCCATCGCCTTCGGTGCGTACGACGCCGTCATCGCCGGCGGTGTCGAGCACATGGGGCGCCACCCCATGGGCGAGGGCGTGGACCCGAACCCGCGGTTCGTCAGCGAGAAGCTGGTCGACGAGTCCGCCCTGTTCATGGGCATGACCGCCGAGAACCTGCACGACCGCTACCCCACCATCACCAAGCTGCGCGCCGACGAGTACGCCGTGCGCTCGCAGGAGAAGGCCGCCAAGGCGTACGCCAACGGCAAGATCCAGCAGGACCTGGTGCCGATCTCGGTGCGCAACACCAACGCGGAGGTCGGTGAGACCGGCTGGGGCCTGGTCACCGCCGACGAGCCGATGCGTCCGGGCACCACGCTGGAGAACCTGTCCGGCCTGAAGACCCCGTTCCGCGTCCACGGCCGTGTCACCGCCGGTAACGCCGCCGGTCTGAACGACGGTGCGACCGCGTCGATCCTCGCCTCCGAGGACTTCGCCCGCGAGAACGGCCTGCCGGTCAAGATGCGCCTCGTCTCGTACGCCTTCGCGGGCGTCGAGCCGGAGGTCATGGGCTACGGCCCGATCCCGGCCACCGAGAAGGCCCTCGCCAAGGCCGGCCTCTCGATCGAGGACATCAACCTCTTCGAGATCAACGAGGCCTTCGCCGTTCAGGTGCTCGCCTTCCTGGAGCACTACGGCATCGCCGACGACGACGCGCGCGTCAACCAGTACGGCGGCGCCATCGCGTACGGCCACCCGCTGGCCTCCTCCGGCGTGCGTCTGATGACGCAGCTGGCCCGCCAGTTCGAGGAGCAGCCGGAGGTCCGTTACGGCCTCACCACCATGTGCGTCGGCTTCGGCATGGGCGCCACGGTGATCTGGGAGAACCCGCACCACAAGGACGCCGGAGGCGACAAGTGACCACCGCTGAACTCCTGAAGGGCGCAGCCGAGCTGTTCCCCGACGAGGTAGTGACGTCCGCGAACGTACGCCACCTCGACCTGCCGTTCGGTGCCGGGCGCTTCGCGCTCATCACCCTGGACAACGGCTTCGACCACACCAAGCCGACCACCTTCGGCCCCGCGTCGCTGGCGAAGCTCGACGCCGCCATCGACCAGGTCGAGAAGGAGGCCGCGGCCGGCGAGATCGTCGGTATCGGTGTCACCGGCAAGCCGTTCATCTTCGCGGTCGGCGCCGACCTCAAGGGTGTCGAGCTGCTCAAGAAGCACGAGGACGCGCTCGCCATCGGCAAGGGCGGCCACGAGGTCTTCAAGCGACTGTCGGGCCTCGCGGTCCCGACCTTCGCGTACTACAACGGCGCGGCGATGGGCGGTGGCGTCGAGGTCGGTCTGCACTGCTCGTACCGGACCGTCTCCGCGGCTCTGCCGGCGTTCTCGCTCCCCGAGGTCTTCCTCGGTCTGGTGCCCGGCTGGGGCGGCTGCACGATCCTGCCGAACCTGATCGGTGCGGACAAGGCCGTCTCGGTGATCATCGAGAACTCGCTCAACCAGAACAAGCAGCTCAAGGGCGGGCAGGTCTACGACCTCGGCATCGCCGACGCGCTCTTCGAGGGTGCGGACTTCCTGGAGCAGTCGCTGCTGTGGACGGCCTCCGTCCTCAAGGGCGACATCGCCGTCGAGCGCCCGGAGATCGACCGCGGCGAGGCCTGGGACCAGGCCGTCGAGCGCGGCCGGTCCATCGCCGACAGCAAGGTGCACGGGGCCGCCCCGGCCGCCTACCGCGCGCTGGACATCATCGCCGCGGCCAAGGACGGCGACCTGCAGAAGGGCTACGACGCCGAGGACGTGGCGCTCGCCGACCTGATCATGGGTGGCGAACTGCGCTCCGGTATCTACGCCTTCAACCTGGTCCAGAAGCGCGGCAAGCGTCCGGCGGGTGCGCCGGACAAGTCCCTCGCGCGTCCGGTCACCAAGGTGGGCGTCGTGGGCGCGGGCCTGATGGCCTCGCAGCTCGCCCTGCTCTTCCTGCGCCGCCTGGAGGTCCCGGTCGTCCTCACGGACATCGACCAGGAGCGCGTCGACAAGGGTGTGGGCTACGTCCACGCCGAGATCGACAAGCTGCTGCTCAAGGGCCGCGTGAACCAGGACAAGGCCAACCGCCTGAAGGCCCTGGTCTCCGGTGTGCTGGACAAGGCCGAGGGCTTCTCCGACGCGGACTTCATCATCGAGGCCGTGTTCGAGGAGATCGGCGTCAAGCAGCAGGTGTTCGCGGAGGTCGAGGCGGTCGCCCCGGCGCACGCGATCCTCGCCACCAACACCTCCTCGCTGTCGGTCACCGAGATGGCGTCGAAGCTGAAGAACCCCGAGCGGGTCGTGGGCTTCCACTTCTTCAACCCCGTCGCGATCCTCCCGCTCCTGGAGATCGTGCGCGGCGAGCAGACGGACGACGCCTCGCTCGCCACGGCGTTCGCCGTCGCCAAGAAGCTGAAGAAGACCGCGGTTCTCACCAAGGACGCCCCGGCGTTCGTCGTGAACCGCATCCTGACCCGCTTCATGGGCGAGATCCAGAACGTCATCGACGAGGGCACCTCGGTCGAGGTCGCAGAGAAGGCGATCGAGCCGCTCGGCCTGCCGATGTCCCCGCTGGTCCTCCTCGAACTGGTCGGCCCCGCGATCGGCCTGCACGTCTCGGAGACCCTCAACCGGGCCTTCCCGGACCGCTTCACGGTCTCCCCGAACCTCGCGGCCGTCGTCAAGGCGGGCAAGCGCGGCTTCTACGTCTACTCCGCCGAGAACGGCTTCAAGCCGGAGCTGGACCCCGAGGTCGCGGCTCTCCTCAAGCAGGGCGACGTCGTCCTGACGGAGGAGCAGGTGCGCGCCCGGGTCCTCGACGCGGTCGCCCAGGAGATCGGGCTCATGCTCGACGAGGGCGTCGTCGCCGAGGCCCAGGACATCGACCTGTGCCTGATCACCGGCGCGGGCTGGCCCTTCCACCTGGGCGGCATCACGCCGTACCTGGACCGTGAGGGTGTCTCCGAGCGGGTGACCGGGAAGCGGTTCCTGGAGCCCGGCGTGGCTTCCGTTCCCGCGTAACGGCCTTACGGCACACGCGAAAGAGGGCCTCCGCTTCTGGCGGGGGCCCTCTTTCGGCTTCACATCCGGACCAACTGCCTGCGTACGCCCAGCGGTCGGCACCGCCCACCGCCGTACTCCCCTTCTACGCCGCGGACTTGCCGCCGGAAGGGCTGAGCCCGGGGCAGGCCGCGGCCAGGTCATGAACTGGCCGCGGCCTGCCCCGGGCCGACGGCGTCAGACCGGGCGCCACGCCTCCAGGGCGATTCCCGGCTCGTCCTTGCGACGGGTGACCAGGAGCTCGCCGGTACTCGGGGAGAGAGTCGCGGCGACGACACGGCCCTCCTCGTCCTCCGCCAGCGACACCAGGGCGTCGGCGGGGAGTTCCGGCCCCGACTCCGTCCACCACGCACCCGCCGACTCGTCCTCGGTCGGATAGGCGGCGAAGGCCACCCGTCCGCTCGCCGAGCGCTGGGCGAGCAACGTGCAGTCGTGGCCGTCGAGTTCGACGCGGATGACGCAGACCGGACCCGGGCCGGCCGAAGCCAGCAGGGCCACGGGCTTGGTGCCGGGGCGCCAGACGCACACATCGCCCGAGTCGTCGGTGAAGAAGAGTGTGGTGGAGTCCGCCGAGGTCGCGATCGCGCGCAGGGTGCCCGGGCGGACCGGTGCCTCCAGCGCCTCGTCCAGGGCGGGTATCCCGCCCGCCTCCTCCTGGCGCCAGTGCATAACGCCGCCCGGGACGGCCGCGTACAGCTCGACACGGCCGGAGTCCCCGGTCACGGCCGCCAAGTCCCCATGGACGTCATGTCCCTTGAGGTCGCGCCAGGGCCCCCAGCCGCCCTTCTGCTTCTGGCCGACCATGCTCACTCCGCCGCCCTTGTTGCGTACGAAGACATGGGCGCGCCCCTCCGCGTCGACCGCGACGGCGGGGTTGCCGGTCCGGTCCCCGGTGCGGTCGGGGTGACCTATCGGGTGCCAGTCGAGGGCGGCGAGATCCGGCCGGTAGTGGGTCGAGTGGACGAGACCCGACTGGTCGCGGACCGTCGGACGCCAGGAGACCAGGTGCGTATAGCGGTCGGGGCCCTGGCCCAGGGCCAGAACGGAGTGCAGGCGTTGGGCACCGCCCATGGTGCGCGGAGGGTCCCAAGGGCCACCGGGTCCGCGCTCCGCCCGGCAGCGGACGGCGGCCTCCGACAGCAGGTACGCACTGAGCCTGCCGTCGCGGCCACGTATGAGCCAGTCGACGTTCACCGGTTCACCTTAATCGGGGGCGCGCCGCTCGCCGAGGCCCGCCCCCGCACCGGTCAATCGCTCACAGTCGCTTGGCGCTGCGCAGCAGCCCGGCGTAGAAGCCGTTGCCGTCGATCCGGGAGGCACCGCCCTTGTCACCCATGGTCGGTCCGTTGACCTCCTTGCGACTGGAGACGAAGACGCGGTGGCCGTCGGTGTCCACGCCCAGGTACAGGGCGACGTGGTCCAGGTGGTTGCCGGTGCGGTGGTCCATCTTGAAGAAGAGGAGGTCACCGGGCTGGACCACGTCGATGTTCTTGGGGCGCGTGTACCAAGGGGACGGCCCGGAGAGCTTCAGGATGTCGACGCCGATCTTCGATCGGGCCATGCCGTCGGCGCTGCGCGGCAGTCCGTCGCCGGAGAGATTCGTCGCCATCAGCGGATAGCGGGCCCGGTAGCCCCAGATCATGCGCATGAACCCGGAGCAGTCCAGGGCGCGGTAACGCTCCTTGCGCGCCACCATCGAGGTGCCGTCGCGGAAGGTGTAGTTGATGCCGAGGTAGTCGTAGAAGTCGTTCTGTTCGAGGCGGTCGACGCCGCCCTCCTTGAAGGGGCCGAAGACCGCGTCGCCCGCGTACGGGACGCCCTCGTCGTCCTTCTTCACCGGTGCGCCGTCGACGTACTGGAAGGCGATCGCGAAGATGTCGTCGGCCTCGCTGCCGTAGAACTCCTTGAACCAGTCCTTGAACCACTTCTCCTTCTCGGCACCCTTGCGCCAGGCCTCCGGCATCAGGCGCACCCAGTCCTGCGTCACCACACGGGACTGGGTGTTGGCCGGCTCGGTGAAGGTGCGGGAGGGGCCCCGGAGGGTCGCGGTGCGGGCGCCGTCCGTGAAGGTGGCGAGGATGTCGCCGTTCTCGCCGCGCAGCACGGAGCGGGTCGGATTGTTCAGGCGCTCCCAGGTCTGCTTACCGGTGGCCTTGCCCGAGTTCTCCAGGTCTGGCTTGTCGGTGACGGCCTGCACGGCCGGGACCTTCGCCTCCTCGTCCTTGCGGAGTTCGAAGGTGAAGTAGGCGCTGCCCGCGAGCAGCGCGAGGACCGTGGCCGCGTGGAGGACGGGACGGCCTTTGCGCTTCGGCATGGTGACGGCTCCAGAGGTTCCGAAGAGAGAGGCGGGCTCAGGCGGACGGCATGGCGCCGAGAAGGATTCCGGCGGTCAGCACGACATAGGTGGCGAGCGTGACCGAGCCGGTGGACAGCAGCGTGGCCCCCTTGGGCTGGCGCACCAGCTGGTAGCCGACGAGACCGGGGACGATGAAACCCAGGGTCTGATTGGCGTACAGCAGCGGGAACTCCATCTGGAGCACGATGATCACGGACGCCTGGATCAGTACGCCGGTCAGCACGACCGCCGCGAACAGCCGCTTGCCGTAGAGGATCACGAAGCGCTGGAGCAGCAGGGTGGTGACGTACGTCAGAACCGTCACGCCGAGGACGAGCGCTGCGCGCTGCAGGTCCTCGATGAGGGTGAGCGCCAGCCAGCCCGGGGTGATCATGCCGCCGGGCGAGAGGTTGGTGGTGAGGTAGCAGATCAGCGAGAACATCAGGCCCAGGCCGATGCCGATCGCGGCGATCTCGGGGGTGAGGACGGAGGGGATCAACGGGGCTCTCCTGGGCTGCGCCACCGCTGGGGGTCGGCGTCGGGGTCTGTGGGAGGTACGCGGGGTTCGAACAGGCCACGGGATCCGGGCTGTTCACCGAACCCGGGCGGCTGGGGCCGCGTGTCGGCGGGTCCCTGCGACACGTCCGGCCATGGCTCACGGGCCTGCTCGGGCCGATACGCCTGCTCCGGCTGGTGGCTCTGGTGCGGGTGCTCCGCCTGATGCTGCTGGTGCGGGTACTCCGGCTGGTGCGGCTGTTCCACTTGGTGCTGCTGTGGTTGCTGCGGGTATTCGGGGCGCGCCCGCCGCGACCGACCCTCCGGCGCGGACGCACCCAGCGGGTCCATCTGCGGGTGCGCCACCTGCGGCCGGCTTTGGTGAGACCCACCTTGTTGGTCGTGCGTCGCCTGCGGGTGACCCTGCTGAGGCTGAACCTGCTGCTGATGCCCGGCCTGCGGCCGGCCCTGCTGGGAGCGGCCCCCGCGCGGACGGCCCTGCTGCTCGGGCGTCGGCTGCGGCCGGCCCTGCTGGGGGTACGGGTGGTCCGCGGTGCGCTGTGCGGGGACGTTGGTGTGGGCTGCGTACCGCGTCTCGTACGCCTCCGAGTACGGCTGGTACGGGTCGATCCGCGGCGCGTACAGCTGCACGGTCTCGACGTGCTCGCGCACGGCCGTCGGCACACGCGGCTGGTCGGCCGTGTCGCCGGGCAGGCCGGCGCGCTCGGCGTCACCTGCGGCGTTCTCGTCCGCGCCGTCGTCCGCGCTGTCGTCCGCGGGGAGTTCGGCGAGGTGCTCCAGCAGGTGCTCGCCCTGGCCGTGGATGTTGCCGATGGCCACCAGCGAGCTCTCCGCGCCGAGCTCGCCGAGCAGCTGCCGCATGAACTCCTCGGGGTCGCGGCGGTCGCCGCCGAGGTCGACCGCGCGGGAGCGGTACTCCGCGGGCATCGCGTCGATGGCGCTCTTGGCCGGGTGGCCGATCACGAACACCCTCTCGGGGTCCAGCTCGGGGATGATCTCGCCCATCTGCCCGTTGCGCTCGACGCGGTCGGGACGGCAGTTGATGACCACGTTGAGCGGACGGTGAATGGCGCCGAGATCGAGCAGCTGGTTGATGTTCATCAGCGTCGACTCGGGGTCGTTGGCCGCGAAGACATTGGCGAAGCGGAGCTTCTTGCCGTCCTCGGTGACATACCGCTCGACGGAGAGGACACCGGGGTCCGGGGGCGCGTCGTACATGCCCTGGAGCGCCGTCTCCCGCTCCACGCCGAGGAGTTCGGCGACGGTGAGCGCGATCGCCACGTTCTCCTTGAAGGTGAACCAGCTGAAGCCGCGCAGCTCCTCGTCCGTGACCGTTTCCGGGTCGGCGTAGATCAGCTTGCAGTCGCGGGAGTCGGCCTCCTCCTGGAGGATCGCGAAGCGCTCCTGCTCGGCGGTGACACAGATGCCGCCCTCCGGCATGGACCGGGAGAGCGAGCGGGCCACGTCGTCGAGGGTGGGGCCCATTTCGGCGAGGTGGTCCTCACGGACGTTGCACAGAACGCCGATCGTGGAGCGGATCAGCTTGGACTGGTTGATCTCCTGGAGGGCCGGCATGACGGCCATGCACTCGATGACCAGGGCGTCCGGGTTGTACGCGGCCGCGCGCCGGACGATGCCGATCTGCTCGACGACGTTGGCGATGCCGAACTTGCGGTAGACCGGCTCCTCGGTGGCGTCGGGGTGGATGAACCGGGCCGCCGTACCGGTGGTCTTGGCGACCGTGGTCAGCCCGCCGCCGCGCAGCGCGCCCGCGCACAGCCGGGTGATGGACGACTTGCCGCGGATGCCGTTGACCAGCACCCGGGTGGGAATGTTGTCCAGGTTGGTGAAGTGCCGTCGCTGTTCGACGATGCCCGCCACCAGCAGGATCGCGCAGCACACCACCAGGACGGTGAAGAGGAAGAGCACGGCTGATCAGTTCCTTACGTGCTGCTGGTGCGCGGTGCCGGGTGCGCTCCGGCGCGGGGACGGCTGCTGTTTGCGCTGTTCCTGTAGCTGCTGGCGGACGAGTTCCAGGGAGCGGGTGACCGCGCCGACCTCGTCGTGGTTGCGCGGGAAGAGGACGGTCTTGCGGTCGCCGTCGGCCAGCGCCTCGGCCTGGCCGGCCAGCGCGCGCAACGGCCGGGCCACCACGATGTGCATCCAGCCGAGGCAGGCGGCCGCGGCGGCGGCGCCCAGCAGTCCGGCGAGCACCGTGCGGTGCTGCACGTCGTACTCGGGGATGGCGAGCCGGTCCGCGGGCTGCCAGCTGACGACGGTCCAGCCGAGCTGCTTGGCCGGGCCGCCTCCCACGAAGGGAGCCGCGGCGGCGATCTGCACGCCGCCCTCGCGGTAGAGGACACCGGCGGCGTGCGCCGACTTGCCGACCTTCTGCCCGGACGCGAAGACCAGGTCCTTCAGGCGCTGGTTGGGCAGCGACTGGAAGGCGAGGTAGCCGGTGTTGCCCGCGATGACCTTGCCCTGGTCGTCGACGAGGCGTACGACGCCGAGGCCCGGCCTCTTGAGCACCGAGTTGAGGAAGTCGAGCCGGAACTCACCGACCAGCGCGGACCCGTCGCGGCCGGGGATCTCGGCGGTGCCGACCACGAGCGGCTTCTTGCCTCCCTGGCCGAGCAGCTGGATGGGGTCGGCGGTGGCGGGCTTGGGCCGCGCCTCGCGGGGCTTGTCGCCGACCTGGGCGACCACGTCGCCGGAGGCGTCGACGACGTAGAGCGACTGGTAGCGCAGGTGCTGGTTGAGCGTGCGGTCCAGCACCTTGGTCATGTCGTCCGGGGTGGTGCGGTCGCCGATCAGCGTGGCCACGGACTGGAGGTCGGCCTCGCCCTCGTTGAGCGCCCGGCGCACCCGGTCGGTGAGGGTGTCGGTGCGCTCGCGCTGGTCGTTCACGAGCTGCTGCGGTACGACGACGGTGCCGTCGGCACGGTTGAGGATGAGCAGCAGCGGGGCCGACCAGGCGAGCAGCAGGACAGCGCAGACGGCGAGCAGGGCGCGGGTTCCGATGCGGCGCGGGCCGCGCGGGCGGGGCGCGGCCTCGTTCCGCTCCGCGTCTTCGCCGAGCAGCTGGCCGCGCAGTCGTTCCAGGGCCGTGCCGATCCGGCGGGCCTCGCCGTAGCCGGGGACGCTCACCGGGCGCGCCAGGTCGCCGCGGGTGAGGCGGCGCGACTCCAGGAAGAGCCGGATGAGCGGCCGCTGCACCGTGCCGAGCAGCACGGCGACGGCGATGCCGCCGATGATCAGGAGGGCGCCGCCCGCTATCAGGCCGAAGACGGGTGAGGTGGACCGGGTGGGGTCCTCGGCGACCTTCACCATGGCGACCACGGTGAGGCCGAGGGCGGTCGCGGTGGTGGTCTCGCCGGGCTGCGGCGCGGAGAGCGTGGCGTACCCTGCGACGGACCGGTCGCTGAGGAAGGTGCCGCCGAGCAGGCTGCCGCTCACGCCCAGGTAACCGCCGGCACCGGGCTCCTTGGTGCTGAGCGGGTGCTCCCCGGCCTTGCTCGCCGCCTTCTTCGCGAAGGACTTGAGCTGCTTGTTCGACGCGGCGACCTCTTCGCGCTGGAGGTCGGTGAGGACCTGCTCGGGCTCGGGGATGCCGTCGCTGCTGAGGATCGCCCCGGTACGGTCCACGACCGCGATGGAGCGGAACTGGCCGAGGCTGATGCCGGGGAACTTGAGGCTGTTGGAGGCGACGAGAAGCAGCTGGGGCTTGCCCGGCCAGGACAGCAGCGCGAAGGACAGCAGCCGGACCTCGCCGTTCTCCAGGCGCACCATGCGGGGCGCGAGCCCGCCCTCGTCGCTGAGCGTGGACCGGTCGAGGGAGGTCAGCGGGACGGTCTCGCCGCGGGTCGCGACGAGCTTGCCCGACCGGATCTCGATGACCGCCGTACCCATCCACTTCTGGTACGTGTTGCCCAGTTTGTCGAGCACGGTGTCGCCGGAGACCGGCGCGCCCGCGCTGAACAACGCGGCGGAGCGGTCGAGGTCGGTCACCGACTCGTCGATGGAGGCGCGCATGGCGATCGCGCCGTCCTCCGCGAAGTGCTGCTGCGACGTCTGGACGGCCTTCGGCAGGCTGCTGTCACCGGCCGGACCGAGCACCAGCGCCGTGACGGCCGCGAGCGAGAGGAGGAGCGCTGACAGGACCGCTATGGGCGGCCGTATGCCGCCGAGCAGCGACATATCAGCTCTGCGGCGAGCACGGTGCTGCCGCGCCGGGGGCGATGGCGCCAACGGACTGGTCCTCTCAAGCGGTTGTACGGGCAGACGAGCACGGAAGCGGCCTGCTTGCGGGTGCGGGCGTGACACAAAGGCGCAGAGGCACAGAAGGGAAAACTGAGTCTCTGCGCGTGTCAGACCGGCGAAGGCGACGGGAAGTTGCACGGATTCAAAGTGATCTGAGCAACATCACGTTTCGGGTGGACATGTTCGGGCAGGACTGATCGGTTCCGGTTCGGATCGATTTCCCCACCGCTCCGGCGGCGCGGACTCGGGACCCGGACCAGGTCCCCCGGGGCTGCCGCCGTCGGCACGGGCGGACCCGAGCGTCGGCTCGCGGCCCGCGGCACGGGCAGCGCCCGGCCCGAGGCGGGCCGGGCACGCATCCTCGCGCCGGGGAAGGACTCAGCCCGGCAGTTCCGTGAGGGGCTTGAGGCCGTCCTTCGCCGCGCCGCGATTGAGCATGGTGCCCTCGGTCCGCTCGAAGGCCAGCCGGAGACGGGACCGCTCCTGGTCGCTCAGGTCGTCGCGCTTGAGCTCCGCCGCGACGTCCACCAGCCGGTAGTTCTCGACGCCGCCCTTCGCCGGCTCGGCCGGGGTGCCGTCCGCGGTCGCCTCGGGGTCCGGCGGAATCTCCACCAGGGTCGGCTCGTAGCGGGCCTCGACGTCCCATTTGCCGCCGCGCTCGGTGAAGGTGAACCAGCCGATCACGCCCTCCTCGGTGAGTCCCGTCGGCACGTCGTGGCGCGCGACCTGGTTGCCGAGGCCGTACGCGATCCAGGTGCCGTCGACCTTCTCCATCGGCTGCACGACGTGCGCGTGGTGCCCGATGACCAGGTCGATGCCGGTCTCCCGTGCGAGCTGCCGGGCGAACTTGAGCTGCGGGGTCGACGGGTTGGGGTGGTGCTCACGGCCCCAGTGGATGGAGAGGATCACGACCTCGGCGCCGGCCGAGCGGGCCCGCTTCTCGGCCGTCCTGATCCGGCCCAGGTCGTTCTGGTTGACCAGCCACGGCTTGTCCTTGGGCAGCTCGTGGGCGTTGAAGCCGAAGGCGAAGGAGATCTGCGCGACCTTCACACCCTTGACGTCCATGATCAGCGGGGTGAGCGCGTCCTTCTCGGTACGGAAGGAACCCGTGTGCTTGAGGCCCGCGGAGTCCAGGGTGTCCAGGGTGCGCTTCACGCCGTCGTAGCCGTGGTCGATCGAGTGGTTGGAGGCGGTCGAGCAGGTGTCGTAGCCGATGTCCTTGATGGTCCCGGCTATCTGCGGCGGTATGAGGAAGTTGGGGTAGGTCTCGAAGGGGCCCTTCGGCTTGCCCATCACCGGTTCCATGTGGCAGATCCCCAGGTCCGCCTTTTTGATCACCGGCTTGATCCCGGCCATGAGCGGACTGAAGTCCAGGCCGTCGACCCCCCGGCCGGTCTCCTTGGCGTCCGCCGTCGCCTGCTCGATGAGCTGAGGATGGATCAGAATGTCGCCGGCCGCGGCTACGGTGAAGGAGCGTCCTCCCCCCTTCGACGTGGAGTCGGAGTCCCCGCCTCCTCCGACGAGGCCGCACCCCGACAGGGCGGCGACGAGGGCGAGCGGGGCCAGGAGGGTGGGCAAGGTGCGGCGGTTACGGCGACTGGTCACCGAGATATCTTGATACAACCATGAGGGCAAACCGCTCCAGAACGATAACGATCGCAACACTTCTCTTGCTCATCACCACTCTCGCCTGCTGGGGAACGGTGGTCGTGCGCGGCATCCACGACACCGGCGGGGAGTCGGCCTCCGGGCACCCCGGGGACGGTCCGCCGTCCGTCGACCTGGCCCGCTCCGTCACGGCGTACACCGACCGGTTCGCACCCGACGGCGCCTTCCGGCCCCCCTCCCGCACCGAGCGGCAGACCGTCGCCGACGGCGTGGGCCTCCTCCTCGACAACCATCGGGAACAGGCCGAACAGCGGCTCGCGGAGGTCGACTTCGCCGTGCGCACTCTGGTCGACAGCGCGACCGGCCGACGATTCGCAGAGGTGTACGACCGCGTCGACCAGGGGCCCGCGCCGCGCGGCTGGGGCCGCGTCTTCATCGACCTCGGCCACCCCGTCCGATGGTCGGTACAGGTGCCCCATCCGGTCGCGGACCAGCACACGGAACTGCTGGGCGTACGCGTCCTGAGAGGCGCACCCGGCGGTCTCCTGGTCGTTGCTGGAGCACATCGCAAATCGGGCGAGGGGGATGCCGCGGACGTTGCGCACCGCCGCGACACGGTCTTCCACGCGGTCTGCGCCGAACTCGTCCGGCGCCGTGTGGCCGGCGTCCAACTGCACGGCTTCGCCCAGGAGTCCGCCCCGCGCTACGACGTGATCGCCTCGGCGGGTGCCGGAACGGCGGGCCGCCCCGCGGGCCGCCGGCTCGCCGACGCGCTCGGCACGAAGGACTTCGCCGTGTGCCGGGCCTGGGCCCGCTCCTGCCCGCTCGCCGGGCGGGACAACGTGCAGGGGCGCTGGGCCGCCGAGAAGGGGGTTCCGTTCCTCCATGTGGAGTTCGCCCCGGGGCCGCGGTCGGACGTCCGGAAGGCTGCCCGGGTGGCCGAGGCCGTCTCCGTCGTCACGCGCCTCTGGGCCGAGGGCGCTCTGGCAGGGTGAGGACATGACGACCCTGCTCATCGTGGACGGCGCCAACGTGGTGGGGTCCGTGCCCGACGGCTGGTGGCGTGACCGCCGTGGCGCGGCCGAGCGGCTCAGGGACCGGTTGGCGGACTTCGCCGAGCGGGGCCTGCCCGGACATCCCGGCCCGCTGGAGATCGTCCTGGTGGTGGAGGGCGCGGCGCGCGGGGTGGACTCCGTCCCCGGGGTCCGTGTCGACGAGGCGCCGGGCAGCGGTGACGACCGCGTGGTGGCGCTGGTGGCCGAGGCGCGGGGGCGGCCCCTCCTGGTCGTCACGGCCGACCGCGAACTGCGCCGCCGGGTCGTCGAACTGGGCGCGGAGGTCACGGGGCCGCGCACCGTACGCCCTCGGCCCTGACCTCCGGTCCGCACGTACCGCACCGCCCGACCACGCTCCCCGCCCCCGCACCGCCCGACCACGGTCCTGCCCCCGCGCACGCGTCCACCGTCCTCGCCCCCGTGCACCCGGCGGCCGGCACGCGGCGCCGTGACGGGATCCGGTCCCGGTCCGGGGCTGACTCTCCCGTGGCACCGGTCCTCGCGCCATGTCGCCGCGGCCGTGCAACGGGCGTACGAGCACACCGCAAGACCCCGCAGTCCCCACCGGAGGGAGGACGTACGGGGCCCGAGGACAGAGCGGGTCGACTACTCGGCGGTGCCACCGGGCGGGTGCTGGACCTCGCTCAACGTCGTCTCCTCGTGCCGGCCGAGGCGGCTGTGCGAGCGCCCGTACAGGAAGTAGACGACGATGCCGATCACCATCCAGATCGCGAACCGCAGCCAGGTCTCCGCGGGCAGGTTCAGCATCAGCCACAGCGTCGCGAGCACCGACAGGATCGGCACCCACGGCACCAGCGGGGTGCGGAAGGCGCGGGGCAGGTCGGGGCGGGTGTGGCGGAGGACGACGACTCCGACGGCGACCACGATGAAGGCGAAGAGCGTGCCGATGTTGACCAGTTCGGCCAGCTCGCTGAGGCTGGTGAAGCCCGCGAGGATCGCGATGATGACACCGAGCAGGATGGTCGGGCGGTGCGGGGTGCGGAACTTCGGGTGTACGCGGGAGAAGAACCGCGGAAGCAGTCCGTCGCGGCTCATCGCGAAGAAGACACGGGTCTGGCCGAGCAGCAGAATCATGCAGACCGTGGTCAGTCCGACGGCGGCGCCGAAGCTGATGACGCCCGCGTACCAGGGGTGCCCGGTGGCCTTGAACGCGTCGGCGAGCGGGGCGTCGACGGACAGCTCGGTGTACTTCTGCATGCCCGTGACCACGATCGAGACGAGGACGTAGAGCGTGGTGCAGATGATCAGCGAGCCGAGGATGCCGCGCGGCATGTCCCGCTGCGGGTTCTTCGTCTCCTCGGCGGCCGTGGCGACCACGTCGAAGCCGATGAAGGCGAAGAACACGACGGAGGCCGCGGTGAAGATGCCCATCACGCCGAAGTTGGTCGGCGCCCAGCCGAACATCAGCTGGATCAGCGGGGTCTTGATGCCGCTGCCCGCCTCCACGGCCTGCGCCTTGGGGATGAACGGATCGTAGTTGTCGCCCTCGATGAAGAAGGCGCCCGCGATGATCACGATCAGGACGACGGTGACCTTGATCGCGACGACCAGTGTGGTGATCCGGGCGGAGAGCTTCACGCCGATGACGAGGATGGCGGTGAGCACCAGCACCAGTGCTGAGGCGAGGATGTCGAAACCGAACCCGGTGGCCCCCTCGCGCCCGCTGAGCGACTCGGGCATGTGCCAGCCCGCGTTGTCCATCAGCGAGCGCACATAGCCCGACCAGCCGACGGCCACCACCGCCGTGCCGAGCGCGAACTCCAGGACCAGGTCCCAGCCGATGATCCAGGCGGGCAGCTCGCCCAGAGAGGCGTAGGAGAACGTGTACGCGGATCCCGCGACCGGGACCGTGGAGGCGAACTCCGCGTAGCACAGGGCCGCCAGCGCGCAGGCGACACCCGCGGCGACGAAGGCCAGCGAGACCCCCGGCCCCGCGTTCTCCTTGGCCACTTTGCCGGTGAGGACGAAGATGCCGGTGCCGATGATGACACCGACACCGAAGACAGTGAGGTCCAGAGCGGACAGCGACTTCTTGAGTGCGTGCTCCGGCTCCTCAGTGTCCAAGATCGATTGTTCGACCTTCTTCGTCCTGAAGAGGGTGTTGCTCACGGATGTACCTCCCACGCTTGTCGTCCTCGACATGATCGAGAGGGCAGGTAGCACGTATCCCCCGACGCGGCCCGGTTCACGCAGATGGGCCGGTTTCACCACCCGTACAGGGTGCTGAAACCGGCCCATCGGCCCAGCGTGGCCGCGTCAGTCGCGTGCGGGCTCCACCGCGTCCACGGACTGCACGGAAGTGTGCTCGTAGCGGCCGTCGAGCTTGGCGACGAGGCCGGTGACCTGCCGGGCGATGTCCGGCGCGGTCAGGCCGATCTCCGCCATGACCTCGGCGCGGGAGGCGTGGTCGAGGAAGCGCGGCGGGATGCCGAAGTCGCGCAGCGGGACGTCGACGCCCGCGTCGCGCAGGGCCTGCGCGATCGCCGACCCGACACCGCCGACACGGGAGTTGTCCTCGACGGTGACGACCACGCGGTGCTGCTCGGCGAGCGGGGCCATGGCCTCGTCGACCGGCTTGACCCAGCGCGGGTCGACGACGGTGGTGGAGATGCCCTGCCGGTCGAGGAGAGAGGCGATCTCCAGGCACATCGGGGCGAGCGCTCCGACGGAGACCAGCAGTACGTCGGGCGCGTCGGTGCCGGGCTCGCGCAGGACGTCCATGCCGCCGATCCGGCCGACGGCGGGGACGGCCGGGCCGACCGCGCCCTTGGAGAAGCGCACCACGGTGGGCGCGTCCTTCACGTCGACGGCCTCGCGCAGCTGGGCGCGGACCTGGTCGGCGTCGCGCGGCGCGGCGAGCCTGAGGCCCGGGACGACCTGGAGGATGGACATGTCCCACATGCCGTTGTGCGAGGCGCCGTCGGTGCCGGTGACGCCCGCGCGGTCCAGGACGAAGGTGACGCCGCACTTGTGCAGGGCCACGTCCATCAGGACCTGGTCGAAGGCGCGGTTGAGGAAGGTCGCGTAGACGGCGAAGACGGGGTGCAGTCCGCCGGTGGCGAGGCCCGCTGCCGAGACGGCGGCGTGCTGCTCGGCGATTCCGACGTCGTACACCCGTTTGGGGAAGGCCTTGGCGAACCGGTCGAGGCCGACCGGCTGGAGCATCGCGGCGGTGATCGCGACGATGTCCTCGCGCTCCTTGCCGAGCTCGACCATCTCCTCGCCGAAGACGGAGGTCCAGTCGGCGCCGGAGGAGGCGATCGGCAGGCCCGTGTCCGGGTGGATCTTGCCGACGGCGTGGAAGCGGTCCGCCTCGTCCTGGAGGGCGGGCTGGTAGCCGCGGCCCTTCTCGGTGAGGCAGTGCACGATGACCGGGCCGCCGAAGCGCTTCGCGCGGGCGAGGGCCGACTCCAGGGCCTCGATGTCGTGGCCGTCGATCGGGCCGACGTACTTCAGGCCGAGGTCCTCGAACATGCCCTGCGGGGCGATGAAGTCCTTCAGGCCCTTCTTCGCGCCGTGCAGGGTCTCGTAGAGAGGCTTGCCGACGACCGGGGTGCGCTCCAGGAGGTCCTTGCCGCGGGCCAGGAAGCGCTCGTAGCCGTCGGTGGTGCGCAGGGTCGCCAGATGGTTCGCGAGGCCGCCGATGGTCGGCGCGTACGAACGCTCGTTGTCGTTGACGACGATGATCAGCGGACGGTCCTTGGCGTCGGCGATGTTGTTCAGCGCCTCCCAGGCCATACCGCCGGTGAGAGCGCCGTCACCGATGACGGCGACCACGTGGTCGTTCCTGCCGAGGACCTCGTTGGCCTTCGACAGACCGTCGGCCCAGCCGAGGACCGTGGAGGCGTGCGAGTTCTCGATGATGTCGTGCTCGGACTCGGCCTGCGAGGGGTAGCCGGACAGGCCGCCCTTCATCTTCAGCCGGGAGAAGTCCTGGCGGCCGGTGAGCAGCTTGTGGACGTAGGACTGGTGGCCCGTGTCCCACAGCACCCTGTCCTTCGGCGACTCGAAGACGCGGTGCAGGGCGATGGTCAGTTCCACGACACCGAGGTTGGGGCCGAGGTGGCCGCCGGTCTTGGAGACCGCGTCGACGAGGAAGGTCCTGATCTCGCCGGCCAGCTGGTCCAGCTGCTCCAGGCTGAGCCGGTCCAGATCGCGCGGTCCCCTGATGCGGGTCAGCAGCGGCACCCGTGCCTCCTTGCAGTAGAGCTGTTGCCGGGCTTGGTCGAGTCTAATGTTCCGCCTTTTCGGGCGCGGGCCGGGCCTGGCGTTGTACGCCACACGATCGGCCCAACCGGACGGGAACGCGCGTTCTATGTCCGGACGTGACTGTGCCCGGCGCCGCCATTGGCGCCGGGCACAGTGCCTGTGAGGGTGGGAACCCTACGCGCGACCCGCGGACTTCTGGGTCCTGCGGGTGACGGCGTCGATGACGACCGTGGCGAGAAGCACACCACCGGTGATCATGTACTGGACCGGCGAGGCGATGCCCTGCAGGGCCAGGCCGTACTGGATCGAGACGATCACCAGCACACCGAGGAGGGCGTTCCAGGTGCGGCCACGGCCACCGAAGAGGCTGGTGCCACCGATGACGGCCGCCGCGATGGCGTTCATCAGCAGGTCACCGGCGCCCGCGCCCTGGTTGGCGGAGGCGATCTTCGAGGCGAGGAACAGGCCGCCGACCGCGGCGAAGGTACCGGAGATCGAGAAGACCGAGATCCGGATCAGCTCGACGTTGATACCGGCACGACGGGAGGCCTCGACGCTGCCACCGAGCGCGAAGATCTTCCGGCCGAAGGTGGTGCGGCGCAGCACGAAGTCCGTGACCATCAGGACCGCGAGGAAGATCACCACGGCGAGCGGCAGGCCCTTGTACTGGTTGTACATGATCCCCACCGCGAAGCTGAGGATGCCCAGCAGCACCGTGCGCGCGATGGTCTCGCTCAGCGGGCGCGACGGCACGCCGGCCGCCTCGCGGCGCTTGTTGCCGAGGTAGGAGCTGAAGAAGAACCCGGCGGTCACGACGATCGCGAGCACGTAGGCGGCGGCCACATCGGTGAAGTAGTAGCTGGTCAGCTTGGCGACGAGGCCCTCGCTGTCCAGGTTGATGGTGCCGTTGCTGCCGAGGATCTGGAGCATCAAGCCGTTCCAGAACAGCAGACCCGCCAGGGTGACGGCGAAGGCCGGCACACCGATACGCGCGAAGACGAAGCCCTGGACCGCACCGGCGACCGTGCCGGTGAGGATGGCCAGGATGAACGCCAGCCACTCGTTCATGCCGTGGGTGACGCTGAGCACGGCGAACGTGGCGCCGGCCAGACCGGAGAGCGAACCGACCGACAGGTCGATCTCACCGAGCAGCAGCACGAAGACGATGCCGACCGCGATCATGCCCGTGCCGACCATGGCGACGGAGATGTCGGAGAGGTTGCCCGCGGTGAGGAAGTTCGAGTTCAGGCTCGCGAAGATCGCCCAGATGATGATCAGGCCGATGACGACCGGGATGGAACCCAGGTCGCCGGACTTCATCTTGCGCTTGAACTCGCTGACGTAACCGCCGAAGCCCTGCTCGCGGACGAGCAGGCGCGGGTCGACGGCGGTGACCGCGTGGGCGGCCGCCTCGGGGTTCTCCACGATGTGGTCCCCGGTCTCAGAAGTCTTGTCGATGCTCACTTCTGAGCCTCCCCGCTGCGCGCCGCACGACGGGTCACGGCGTTCTCCGTGGCACCCGTAATGGCGGAAATGATCTCTTCCTGGGAGGTCGACTTGACCTCGAAGATGCCGTTGTTGCGTCCGAGACGCAGAACGGCGACCTTGTCGGCCACAGCCTTCACGTCAGCCATGTTGTGGCTGATGAGGATCACGGCGTGACCCCGCTCGCGCAGCCGCTCGACCAGGTCGAGAACCTGGGCGGTCTGTTCGACGCCGAGGGCCGCGGTGGGCTCGTCGAGGATGACGAGCTTGGGCTCACCGAGCATCGAACGGGCGATCGCCACGGTCTGGCGCTGACCGCCGGAGAGCGAGGCGATCGGGATGCGGACGCTGGGGATGCGGATCGACAGCGTGTCCAGCAGCTCGCGGGAGCGGCGCTCCATCTCGACCTCGTCCAGGACACCGCGCTTCTTGAGCTCGCGACCCAGGTAGAGGTTCCCGACGACATCGATGTTGTCGCAGAGCGCGAGGTCCTGGTAGACCGTCGCGATGCCCAGGTTCTGGGCATCGTGCGGGCGGTTGATCTGGACGGAATTGCCGTCCCACTCGATGACGCCCTCATCGATGGGGTGCACGCCGGCAATCGTCTTGACCAGCGTGGACTTTCCGGCGCCGTTGTCGCCCACCAGGGCGACCACTTCACCGGCGTGGACTTCAAGCTCTACATCGGTGAGCGCCTGGACGGCACCGAATCGCTTGGAGACCCCGCGCAACGCCAGAACAGGCGTAGCGGACACGTTAACCATCTCCTTCGCCGCCTGACCCGGCGGGAGGTTGTGCAGAAGTGTGGAGGATGTTCCGTCCGGTGCCCCGCTTAGCTTGCGGGGCTGTTGGATGCGGGGCACCGGAGGAGCTTTGGATCACACGAGTCACGTACGGGAATCCAGGATCGAATTCCCGTACGCGTCGACGACTCGCGGTTTGGCTACTGCAGGCCGGCCTTCTTGCAGGCGGCGGCGTACGCCGGGGTGCAGATGTCGTTGACGGTGTACAGGCCGTCCTTGACGACAGTGTCCTTGATGTTGTCCTTGGTCAGCGAGGTGACGGGGACCAGGAGGGACGGGATCTGCTTGTCGGTCGGGCTGTCGACCTTGTCCTTGGCGACCGAGTCGAGCGACTTGCCCTGGGCGAGCGCGACGGCCAGCTCCGCGGCGGCGTCGGCCTCCGGGGCGTACGGCTTGTAGACGCTCATGAACTGCTCACCCGCGAGGATGCGCTGCACACCGGCGAGCTCGGCGTCCTGGCCCGTGACCGGGACCTTGATGCCGGCGGCCTTCAGCGCGGTGATGATACCGCCGGCCATGCCGTCGTTCGCGGAGTAGACACCGATGATGTTCTTCTTGCCGAGAGCCGAGATCGCCGCCTCCATGTTGGCGTTGGCGTTCTCCGGCTTCCACTCCTTGGTGTCGTACTCCTTGCCGACGTTCACCTTGCCGTCGAGCACCTCGTGGGCGCCGGCCTTGAACTGAGCGGCGTTCGGGTCGGTGACCGAACCGTTCATCATGACGATCTTGCCGTCCTTGGCCTTGGAGCCAAGGGCGGTGAGGAGCGCCTCACCCTGCGTCTTGCCGACAGTCTTGTTGTCGAACGAGGTGTAGCCCGAGATCGGGCCCTGCGCGAGGCGGTCGTAGGCCACGACCGGGATGCCGGCGTCCTTGGCCTTCTGGACCGAGCTCTTGATCGCGGCGGCGTCCACAGCGTCAACGATCAGCACGTCCACCTTGTTGGTGATCATCGTGTCGACCTGCTGGTTCTGCGTGCTCGCGTCCTGCTTGGCGTTGGCGTAGACGACCTCGCCCTTGCCGTTCGTGAGCTCCTTGACCTTCTTCTCGATCAGCGGCTTGTCGAACTTCTCGTAGCGAGCCGTCTGGTTCTCCGGAAGGAGCAGACCGACCTTGATCGCGTCGCCCTTCTTGGCGGAGGCGGAGCTGTCGCTGCTGCCACCCGACTCCTTGGCGCTGCCACAAGCGGCGAGAGAAACGGCCATTGCACCAGCGGCAACAGCAACGGCGGCACGACGCATCTGCGTGTTCACTTTGAAACCTCCCTGACGAGGCCGCGTCGTTGCGGCCGAGGTGGTTTGGAGTCAACTCGGCCACCCGTGCGACGTCAAGAAGTAAATACTTAACGAGATGGCAACGGTGCCATGCGTTCTCTAAGTGAAGGCAGGGGTAACGGCGGCCAACGAACCGTCCAAAAGGGTCGAATCACCCATCTCGCTGAGCGCGAGAGCGAGCGCTCCGAGCACCTCCGCACGGCCGCCGAGGGCCCCTGGCAACACCGAGAGTTGACGTGCGGCGCTGGGGATCGCGTAGCGGCCGACAGACTCCCTGATGGGCCCGAGAACGAGCTCGCCGGCCTCGGCGAGATCGCCGCCGAGGACCACCCGGCTCGGGTTCAGCAAATTGCAGAGGTTCGCGACTCCACTGCCGATATGGCGGCCGACGTCGGCGATCACCCGACGGCAGCCCGGATCTCCGTCCCGCGCCAGCCTGACCACGCCCTCCATGGTCAGATCGGTACCGTGACTGGACTGGAGGAGCGGCAGCACATAGCGCGCCGCCGCAAAGGTCTCCAGACAGCCGCGGTTGCCGCAACGGCAGACGGGGCCGGATTCATCAAGTGTAATATGCCCGATTTCTCCCGCTGTGCCACCCGGACCGCGGTAGATCTTGCCTTCTATCACCAGGCCCGCGCCGACACCGCTGGCGACCTTGATGTACGCGAGATCCCGGACCCCGCGCCCGCTCCCCCAGACCATCTCGCCGAGGGCGCCCAGATTGGCGTCGTTGTCCACGTAGACGGGCACGCCGAGCCGCCCCCGCAGCTCCTCGGCGGGCCTCGCGCCGGTCCAGCCCGGCAGGATCGAGGTGGACCCCAGGGTCCCCGACTCCACGTCGATCGGGCCCGGCACGCCGAGGCCCACACCCGCGATCTTGGATGGGTCGACCCCCGTTGCCGCGATCAGGCGACCGACCAGCTCTTCGGCCCGGTCGAAGCCCTGCGCGGCGGAGGCGTCCACGTCCAGCGGCTCGGACTCCTCCGCCAGCACCTGATGGGCCAGATTCCCGACCGCGACGCGCAAATGCGTATGCCCGAAGTCGACGCCGATGACGATGCCGGCGTCGCCGCTCAAGGACACGCTGCGTGCCCTGCGGCCGCCGGCCGAAGTGGGCGTGACCTCGACCGTTCCGCCGTCCTTGAGTTCACGGACGATATTGGAAACGGTCGCGGCCGATAGGCCCGTCGTCCTCGCGATCTCCGCCTGCGTGAGCGATCCGGCGAGGCGCACCGCTCTCACGACGCGCTCCAGATTGGCTCGGTGCAGCGACGACTGCGACCCCGGAGTCTCCATCGACTCATCCACTCCTGCCCTCAGCCGGGCGGCCCCGATGCCGCCCGTGTGATCTGGGTCACGTCAACGGGACCCCGGTCACTTACAAGTTGTGAACTCCAAGCTCCGCTGAACGGGTTACCGCCGTCAAGTCCTTGACGAAAATCGGGTCCGCCCATTCACGTTCGATTTTCGCCATCACCCGGACACACGTACGCCACCCCCGGGGCGGGGGTGGCGCAGGTGAGGAACGGGACGAAGCGCTACTTGAGAGTCGCCGAGGTGAGGCCCGCCTGGACCTGCCGCTGGAAGGACAGGTAGACGATGAGCATGGGGATCATCGCGATCGTCACGCCCGCGAAGAGGACGGGAAGATCGGTGGCGTACCCCTGCTGTTGTTGAAGCTGGATGAGGCCCTGGGTCAGAACGTATCGTTCCGGGTCGGAACTGCTCTGCGGCTGCATCAGCACCGAGGGCAGGATGTACTGGTTCCACTGGCCCAGGACGTTGAAGATGCCGACGCTGAGCAGTCCGGGCTTGGCCATCGGCAGCATGACCTGGAAGAACGCCCGGGTGTGCGAGGCCCCGTCGAGCACGGCCGCCTCGAAGACCGCCGTGGGCAGTGTCCGGAAGAAGGCGTGCATGAAGAACACGGTGAACGGCAGCGAGTAGGCGACGTACACCAGGATCAGACCTTGGTACGTGTTCAGCATGTCCAGCCGCTTGACCATGAAGAACAGCGGCACCAGGGCGAGGAAGACGGGGAACATGGCCCCGCCGACGAAGAAGAAGTACACGACCCTGTTGCCCGGGAACTCGTAGCGGGCCAGTACGTACGCCGCCATCGAGCCCAGGAGCATGGTCAGCGGGACGGAGAACACCAGCACGATCAGGGTGTTGGTGAAGTAGTCGCCGATGCCCTTGTTCCAGGCCCGGCTGAAGACGTCGAGCTGCCAGTGCGAGGGCCAGCCGAGGGCCGAGCCGCCGATCTGCGCGTCGGTCTTGAAGGAGCTCAGGACCAGCCACAGCAGCGGCAGGATGATCAGGACCGCCCACAGGGCCAGGAAGCCGTGCGAGAAGACGTTGAGGGCCAGGCCCTCGGTGCGCTTGTCACCCGGCCGTGGCGGGGCCTTCCTGGCGGTTCGCTGCGGGGGTACTCCGGCGCCGTCGACCTTCGCCGGCTCCGTGATGGGTGCGCTCATAGTCGTGTCTCCCGCTCAGAACTCGATGCGCTCGCGGCGGGTGGCGCGCAGCGTGACCACGGACAGGATCAGGGTGAGAAGGAGCATGATGACGCCCATGGCACAGGCGTAGCCGCTCTTTCCGTAGTAGAGGAAGTTGCGCATCATGACGTTCGCCATGACCTCGCTGTGGTGGTCGGGCCCGCCGCCGTAGCCGGTGCCCTGGGTCGTGGTCGAGACGAGCACGAACATGTCCATCGCGATGATGCCGAGATAGACCCAGGCGGTCTGCACCGTGTCCCACAGCAGGGGCAGGGTGACCCGGAAGAAGGTGTGGGTGCGGCTCGCGCCGTCCAGCAGCGCGGCCTCGTAGATGTCCCGCGGGATGGACTGCATGGCGGCGGAGAACAGCACCAGGTAGAAGCCGACGCCGTGCCAGACGACGACCGCCATCAGGCACCAGAGCACCAGGTTGGGCTCGTTCATCCACTCGACGGGACTGTTCGCGTCGACCAGGCCGACCTTGATCAGCAGGCCGTTGAGCAGACCGCCGCTGTCACTGCGGTAGAGGGCCCCGAAGAGCACCGCCACGATCGCGAGCGACAGCACCTGCGGGAAGAAGTACACGATCTTGTAGAAGCCGGAGCCGGCGACGCCCTGTACGCCACCGGCGCCACCCCGCCCGCCCGCGTTCACCATGAAGGCGAAGAAGAGGGCGAGCAGGATGGTGATCACCGGGATGAACACCAGGAACAGGATGTTGTGCCAGATCGCTCCGAGGAATACGTCGTCCTGGAACAACGCCTTGTAATTGTCCAGGCCGACGAAACTGAACGTCTGCGACTGACCCTTCCAGTCGGTGAAGGAGTAACCGATGGTCTGTAGGTAAGGCCAGATCACGAAGATCAGATACAGCGCCAAAGGTGCGAGGAGAAACCCCGCGACGAACCGGTACTGCCCTTTTCGCATGGCATCCTGCCCCTGGTGTGCCGGGTGTGCGTGACCCTGGTGTTCCGGGTTTGCGTGATCAGTCGCGGTGGTTCTTCTTGGACTCCGGGTCCTTTGCCGCCTTGTCGACCGCCGCCTGGGCCCGCTTCAGCCATTCCTTCGGCTGGATGCGCTTGGACATCAGCTCGTTGGACGCCGTCTCGATGGCGGTGCCCATCTCGCTGTACCAGTTGGGGTACAGGTAGTTGAAGGTATTGTCGCCCGCCGCCTTCGACGCGTCGACGGTGGACTGCGTACCGGGACGCAGCTCCACGCCGTCGGACACACCGTCCTTGAGGATGGTGAGCGAGTTGGCCTTCTGCGCGAAGAGCGTCGACCACTCCTTGGAGAGCATGGAGCGCATGAACTCCTTGGCCTCGGGCAGGTTCGCGGCCTTCGCCGGGATGATGAACGGCTCGCCCGAGCCGGCCCGGATCGCCTCGAACGGCAGCGCGCTGCCAGGCAGGTTGGGCATCGGCATGAACTTCATGTCGAAGTCGGCCGGGGTCTGCTTGAGCTGCTCGTTCTCCAGCCACGAGCCGCAGGTGATGAAGGCGGCCTTGTACTGGTTCCAGCGGGTCTGCGACTCGGTGTGGGTGAGGCCGTTGGTGCCGGGCATCAAGTAGCCCTTTTCCACGATCTCGTAGATCGCCTCGACGGCCGCCTGGGCGGCGTCGGACCCGACGAACGCCTTGGGGTCGAGGTTGTCGATCGCCTTCATGGCGTCCAGACCGCCCTTCTTGGCGATCAGGTCCATGATGGCGACGTTGATGTAGTACGGGTACTTGCCCTGGTGGGCGAGGCCACCGATGCCCTGCGACTTGGCGTCCTTGCAGATGGCGAGGAAGTCGTCCCAGGTCTTCGGGACCTCCCAGCCCTTCTCCTTGAAGAGCTTGCCGGAGTACCACAGACCCCACACCGTGTAGATGTAGTTCAGCGAGACGACCTTGCCGCCCTGCAGGCCCGGGTCGAGCGTGCCCGGGATCAGGGTGTCGCGGACCTTCTTGCTCGGGTCGTCGATGGACGGCGCGTCCAGGACCGCGGCCAGGTCGAGGAGTTGGCCGCTCTTGTAGAGCACGTCCAGCTTGATCTGCTGGGCGCCCGAGTCGTCGACGATGTCCGGCGGGTTGCCGCCGTTGAAGCGCGGCTGGAGCTTGCCGGTGATCTCCTGCGTGCCGGTGTGGGCGCTCTTGCTGCCCCACTTCTTGTCGAAGGCCGCTTCCCACGCCTTGGCGTAGTCGTCGCCGTAGCCGCCCTTGAAGACGACGACGTCGAGCTTGCCGCCGCCCTTCTTCACGCCGAAGGGGTTGTCCTTGCTGGTCTTGCCGGTGCCCTTGTCGCCGGACTTGTCCTCATCGCCGCCGCCGCTCGCACAGGCGGACAGGAAGCTCATCGTCGGGACGGTGATCAGACCGAGTGCGGCCGACCTCTTGATGAGGTCACGGCGGCCGACACCCTCGGGGCTGCTGTTCTCGGCGGAAGTGGATCCCATGCTCAAGTCCTCGCCTTCTCCAGGACTCAGGCGGTGAACCGGATCCTCCCCGGCACCGCGGTTAGGTCAAGCTGGGGTCGTGCGTGGGGGATTCAGTGGGACGAATCGGCAGTAGGTGTATGGACCATGGTCTGCCGTCCCGCGAAATTCCCCCCTGGGTCCTGCCTGTCCAGCGCCAGTCGATCGACAGGCCAGACGCGACAGGTATAGTCCACTTCCCGCCAGCGGAGCAAGATCGAATGCAGGTTTGCCCGTCGGTCTTTTCCGAGTTGAGACCTCCCGGAAATATGGGGCAGCCCCGGATCACCCCGGCGAAGATCCACACAGGGCCAACCTCCCGCAATGAACGCAATGCACGGTTCGTCACACGGCATTCACCCCGGATGCCACACCCAACACCCTTGACAGCACTGACAACTTGGATCCCAAATGGTCCTTGCGCATCGAATTTGACAACGTTGTCCAGGTGCAGGGAGGGTGCTCGCGCATGCAGCACAGAGCTCGGTACAGACGGAGTTCGACGAGTCGGACCGGATGGCTTTCCCCGACGGCACTGGGAGTGGCGGCACTGTCCCTGGTGGCGGCCTCGCAGGGCGTGGCGGTCGCCCTGCCCGCCCAAGCGGCGGCCGCCGACCGGGATTTCAGCTCCTCGTTCGAATCGGGCGATCCGGCTCCGGACTGGCTCAACACGGTGGATACGGCTTCCGACGGGACGAAAAGGTCCTCCGGTGTCGACGGCGGCTACAGCACCGGCATCCCCGGCAATGTGACCGACCATGTCACCGACGTGCGCGCCAGCGGCGAGAACACCGGCGCGGGCGAGGTCAAGGAGAACCTCGTCGACGGCGAGTCGAGCAGCAAGTGGCTGACGTTCGAGCCCACCGGCTGGGCGGAGTTCGACCTGGACGCGCCGGTCAAGGTGGTCACGTACGCGCTCACTTCCGCAAACGACCACGACGAGCGCGACCCCGCGGACTGGACCCTCCAGGGCTCCACCGACGGCAAGGACTGGAAGACCCTCGACACCCGTTCCGGCGAGTCCTTCGGCGAGCGGTTCCAGACGAAGTCGTACGACATCGAAGGCCCTGTCGAGTACCAGCACTTCCGGCTCGATGTGACCAAGAACAACGGCGGCGACATCCTCCAGCTCGCCGATGTCCAGTTCTCGACGGGCAAGAGCGACGACCCGACGCCCAAGGACATGCTCTCGCTGGTGGACCGGGGGCCGAGCGGCTCACCGACCGCGAAGGCCGGCGCGGGCTTCACCGGCAAGCGGGCCCTGCGCTACGCCGGTACCCACAAGGGCGACGGCCGGGCGTACTCGTACAACAAGGTCTTCGACGTCGACGTCGCCGTCGGGCGCGACACCGAACTCTCGTACCGGATCTTCCCCTCGATGGCGGACGGCGACCGGGACTACGACGCCACGAACGTGTCCGTGGACCTGGTCTTCACGGACGGCACCTCACTGAGCGGGCTGAACGCCACGGACCAGCACGGATTCGCGCTGACTCCGCAGGGTCAGGGCGATTCCAAGGTGCTCTACGTCAACCAGTGGAACAACGTGAGCTCGCGGATCGGTTCCGTCGCGGCCGGGAAGACCGTCGACCGGATCCTGGTCGCCTACGACTCGCCGAAGGGCCCCGCGAAGTTCCGCGGCTGGCTGGACGACGTCTCGCTGAAGACGGCCGCTCCGCAGAAGCCCAAGGCGCATCTGTCCGACTACGCGCTCACCACCCGCGGCACCAACTCCAGCGGCGGCTTCTCCCGCGGCAACAACTTCCCGGCGACGGCCGTCCCGCACGGCTTCAACTTCTGGACACCGGTGACCAACGCGGGCTCCCTGAGCTGGCTGTACGACT
The DNA here is from genome assembly GCF_040611295.1 of Streptomyces sp. NPDC002935. Taxonomy (NCBI): domain Bacteria; kingdom Bacillati; phylum Actinomycetota; class Actinomycetes; order Kitasatosporales; family Streptomycetaceae; genus Streptomyces; species Streptomyces sp. NPDC002935. The sequence goes on along the minus strand of NZ_JBEXNW010000001.1, from coordinate 253,992 downwards.
ACGCTCGTGCAAACAACGCCGAAAACCTGCCCACCATCGAGGCGTTCAGCGCGAGCCATGAGCCGAGCCCCTGGATGGGTGACCGGCAGACCTTCCAGGTGATGCCGTCGGCCGCGTCCGGCACCCCGGAGACCGGCCGGGCGGCCCGCGAACTGGCCTTCCGGCACGAGAACGAAACCGCGCGGCCGTACTACTACGGCGTGACCTTCGAGAACGGCCTCAAGGCGGAGATGGCGCCGACGGATCACGCGGCGGCCCTGCGCTTCACCTATCCCGGTGACGACGCGAGCGTGATCTTCGACAACGTGACCGAGCAGGCGGGGCTGACGCTGGACACCTCGGCGGGTGTGGTCACCGGCTACTCGGACGTGAAGTCCGGCCTGTCGACCGGCGCCACGCGGCTCTTCGTCTACGGGGTGTTCGACGCGCCGGTGACCGATGGCAGCTCCAGCGGCGTCAAGGGCTATCTGAAGTTCAAGCCCGGCTCCGACCACACCGTCACGCTGCGCCTGGCCACCTCGCTCATCAGCCTCGACCAGGCCAAGGACAACCTGCGCCAGGAGATCCCGGACGGCACGTCGTTCGGGGAGGTCAAGGCCGGAGCGCAGCGGCAGTGGGACCGGCTGCTCGGCAAGGTCGAGGTGCAGGGCGCGACGCCGGACCAGCTGACGACGCTCTACTCCAGCATGTACCGGCTGTACCTGTACCCCAACTCCGGTTTCGAGAAGGTGGGGTCGAAGTACCAGTACGCCTCTCCGTTCTCCCCGATGCCGGGTCCGGACACTCCCACTCACACCGGCGCGAAGATCGTCGACGGCAAGGTGTACGTCAACAACGGCTTCTGGGACACCTACCGGACGACCTGGCCGGCGTACTCCTTCCTGACACCCGGTCAGGCAGGTGAGATGGTCGACGGGTTCGTGCAGCAGTACAAGGACGGCGGCTGGACCTCGCGCTGGTCCTCGCCCGGGTACGCGGACCTGATGACCGGCACCTCGTCGGACGTGGCGTTCGCGGACGCGTACGTCAAGGGCGTCGGCTTCGACGCCGAGTCGGCGTACGACGCGGCGCTGAAGAACGCGACGGTCGTCCCGCCGACCTCCGGTGTCGGCCGCAAGGGCATGACCACCTCTCCCTTCCTCGGCTACACGAGCACCTCCACGGGCGAGGGCCTCTCGTGGGCCATGGAGGGCTACGTCAACGACTACGGCATCGCCGAGATGGGCCGGGCGCTCTACAAGAAGACGGGCAAGAAGCACTACAAGGAGGAGTCGGACTACTTCCTCAACCGCGCCCAGGACTATGTGAACCTCTTCGACTCCAAGGCCGGCTTCTTCCAGGGCCGGGACGCGAAGGGCGACTGGCGGGTCGACTCCGCGAAGTACGACCCGCGTGTGTGGGGCTACGACTACACGGAGACCAACGGCTGGGGGTACGCGTTCACCGCGCCGCAGGACTCGCGGGGACTGGCGAACCTGTACGGCGGCCGGGGCGCGCTCGCGGAGAAGCTCGACACGTACTTCGGGACCCCCGAGACGGCCTCGCCGGACATCGTGGGCTCCTACGGCGGGGTCATCCATGAGATGACCGAGGCCCGGGACGTACGGATGGGCATGTACGGGCACTCCAACCAGGTGGCCCACCACGTGAACTACATGTACGACGCGGCCGGACAGCCCTGGAAGACCCAGAAGAACGTCCGCGAGGTCCTCTCCCGTCTCTACGCCGGCAGCGAGATCGGGCAGGGCTACCACGGTGACGAGGACAACGGCGAGCAGTCGGCCTGGTACCTCTTCTCCTCGCTCGGCTTCTACCCGCTGGTGATGGGAAGCGGCGAATACGCCATCGGCTCACCGCTGTTCACCAAGGCCACGGTCCACCTGGAGAACGGCCACGATCTGGTGATCAAGGCACCGCGGAACAGCGCGAAGAACGTGTACGTGCAGGGCGTGCGGTTCAACGGCAAGCAGTGGAAGTCGACTTCGCTCCCCCACTCGCTCATCTCCCGCGGCGGGGTGCTGGAGTTCGACATGGGCGCCAAGCCGTCCTCGTGGGGCACCGGCAAGAACGCGGCGCCGGTGTCGGTCACCGAGGACGACAAGGTGCCGTCTCCGCGCGCGGACACCCTGAAGGGGGACGGCGCGCTGTTCGACAACACCTCGGCGACGGACACCGCGGTCACTTCGGTGGACCTGCCGGTCGGCGCCGCCACCGAGGGAGTCCAGTACACGCTGACCTCCTCGGACCACGCGAAGGCTCCGGCCGGCTGGACCCTCCAGGGTTCCTCGGACGGAACGACGTGGAAGGACCTCGACAAGCGCTCCGGTGAGTCCTTCCCCTGGGACAGGCAGACCCGGGCGTTCACGGTCGCGGACCCGGGCTCGTACACCCGCTACCGCCTCGTCCTCGACGGCGAGTCGACCCTCGCGGAGGTGGAACTGCTGGCCTGAGCCACACCTGAAGGGAAAGGGGCGGGCCCGGAGGAGACTCCGGGCCCGCCCCGCGTTCATGGGTGGATCGGCTCACGGGCCCACCGGCCCCGTGGACTTACCCGCACGGGCTCACGGGCTGACCGCCAGGGTGAAGACGTGCAGGTCCGCGTTGTCCGGGAGCTTGACGCTCTTGACGGTCTTGCCGGCCGGGGCCTGGAAGGGCTTGGTGGCGAAGACGTAGGTGGCGACCAGGTCCTTGTCGGCGCCGGCGACGTTGCGGTAGGCGGCCTTGGCGACGGTCTCGTTGCCGTACTGGACGGTGCCGCCCCCGCCGCCGACGGTCCAGTCGGTGAAGGACAGGTCGACGGAATCGGTGCCGCCGTCGGTGTAGGTGACGGTCGCCCTGGTCTGCTGGTTGCCGTTCACCGCGCTGCCGATGAAGGACAACCGGCCTGCGGGCTCGGTCAGTTCGATGCTCTGCGCGGTCGCCGAGGCGTTGTCGGGGCGGCCGGACGGCGAGTCGGGCCAGGTGTAGGTGAGACCGTCCACCGTGCCCTGGCTGCCCGGGGTCAGGCCCACGGCGGCGAGGGCCTGGCGGGAGTAGCTCCAGCCGCCGCCGTCGTAGTCGGCCTCGTCGTGGTCACCGCTGTCGTCGGAGACACCGGTGTTGTTGTAGGCGGCGAGGAGGGACCCCGGGGCCGCGACCGTCAGGGCCACCGGCTGCGCGTACGACGTGTCGGCCGATGTGACGGCGACCTTGACGTCGTAGAACCCCTGTCTGGCGTCGTCAGCGGCGGTCAGGGTGATCCGCTGGGCGCCGTCGGTCACCGTGCCCTCGGCGGGCGTCGCCGTCACCCCGTCGGGCACGTCCACGTGGAAGCGGACCTCGGGGCCGGCGCCGCCGCCGAGGGCGAGGGCTCGGATGTCGAGCGCGGTGCTGCCGCCGGGCGCGAGCGTCGCCGCGGTCGGGCCCACACCGATCTGATACGGCTGCTCACCCTTGCGGAAGGACGGCGGCGCGGCCGTCTCGGCACTGCCCCAGCTCTTGTCGGGCGTGCCGGACAGCGTGTAGTCGAGCGTGCCGCCGTCGCGGACGAAGGAGGCCGGGAGCCACGGCCGTTCGCTCGCACGGCCGTCGACGCGCAGCGACTGGACGTACGGGGCGTCCGCGGCCGCGCCCCGGGCCCGGATCTCGATGTCGTCGCCGCCCGGACGCTCGATCTCGATCCTCGGGAACAGCGGTGAGGACAGGGTGAGTTCGCCGCGGGAGGGCACTTGCGGGTACATGCCGAGCGCGGAGAAGACGTACCAGGACGACATCTCACCGAGGTCGTCGTTGCCGGGGATGCCGCCCGGCTGCGTCGACCACAGCTTGCCCATCGCCGCACGGACGGTCTCCTGCGCCTTGTAGGGCGCGCCCGCGTAGTCGTACAGGTAGGGCACGTTGACCGAGGGCTCGTTGTCCAGCTCGGACTTGTCGCCGCCGCTGCCGGTGAACGCCCAGCTGCCGTCGGCGTTGTGGAAGAAGGTGTCGAGGCGGTCGAGGGCCTTGGCGCGCCCGCCCATGGCGGCGAAGAGGCCCGCCGGGTCGTGCTGCACCATCCAGGTGTACTGGGCTGCCGTGCCCTCCACGAAGCCGTTGCCGGTCGCCGGGGTGAAGCCGGTGACCCAGCTCCCGTCGGCCTTGCGGTTGGCGATGTAGCCGCCGCCGGGGTCGGCCGCGATGTTGAAGTTGTTCTGCCACCACTGGGAGCGCTCCGCGAAGTCGATGGCGGTCTTCTTCTCCCCAGCCGCCGAGGCCAGTTGGGAGATCGCGAAGTCCGCGCCGGACATCTCCAGGGTCTCGGCCGCGCCGCCCCAGGCGTTGGACACGGACGGCATGTAGTGGTGTTCGAGGTACTTGTCGAGCGAGGGCCGCTGACCGACCGAGAGTACGGGCTTGCCCGCCGCGGAGAGGTCCTGCTCGGTCGGTACGGTCGCCGCCTTCACCAGGGAGGCGAGCGCGCCGCGCATGTCGAAGTCCGTGCCGCCGAAGGCGCGGATGCCCGCGAGAGCCGCCGGTGACGGGTCGCCGTTCATGACGTGCGTCCCGCTCGCGCCGTGCAGCCAGCGGTCCCAGACTCCCCCGTTCTGCCGGGCGAGTTCGAGCAGTGACTGCGCGATGTCGGAGCCGGTGTCCGGGTTGAGCAGGGTCAGCAGCTGGACCTGGGAGCGGTAGACGTCCCAGCCGGAGAAGGTGCCGTACTGCGCCGCGTGGCCCCGGCTCACGGTGTGCACCTTGTCGTCGGGGCCCCGGTATCTGCGGTCGGCGTCACTGATGACGTTCGGGTGCAGGAGGGCGTGGTAGAGCGCGGTGTAGAAGGTGGTGCGGTCGGTGTCGGTGCCGCCGCCGACGCCGATCGCGCCGAGCCGCTCGCGCCAGGCACGGTGGGCGGCGCGGCGCACCGAGTCGAAGGAGCGGGACGGCGGGTTCTCGGCGTCGAGGTTGGCGGCGGCGCCGTCCTGACTGACGTACGAGATACCGACCTTGACGTTCACCGGGTCGGTGCCGGGTTCGAACTCCACATAGCCGCCCGCCCCCTTGCCCGCGACGGGTCGGCCGCCCTGCTCGAAGCCTCCGGTGCCGCCGCTCGCGTCGGTGGCTCCCGGGCTCAGCTTGTCGTCCCGCCAGGTGCCGGTGGCCTTGAAGTCGCGGTCGAAGCGGGCGGTGAAGTACAGCGTGTAGTAGGCGCGTTGGCCCTCGGGGTCGAGGTAGCCGCAGAAGTTCCCGGAGGTGACCGAGCCGGAGACCGTGCGGGTACCGGGGTCGATCCGCACGGTCGAGTCGGTCGACCCGATCTCGGAGTTGGCGGTGCGGATCAGCAGCGAGGCGGGCTTGTCGGCCGGGAAGGTGAAGCGGCCCGAGCCGGTGCGCGCGGTCGCGGTGAGGTCGGCGGTGACTCCGGAGGCGAGTCCGACCTGGTAGTGGCCGGGCTCGGCCTTCTCGTCGGAGTGGGCGAAGTCGGCCGCGTAGACGGCGTCCTTGGTGTCGCTCGCCGGGGACGAGGTGACCTCACCGGCGTACGGGAAGAAGGGAATGTCGCCGCTGCCGCCCGCGCATCCCGTTCCGGACATGTGGGTGAGGCTGAAGCCCCGGACGCGCGTGGCGTCGTACTGGTAGCCACCGGGCGCGGCCGTGCGGGTGGCGTCCCCGCGGGTGTTCTCCGGGCTCCACGAGAGCATCCCGAAGGGGGCGACGGCGCCCGGGAAGACATTGCCGCCGTTCTTGGTGCCGATGAGCGGGTCGACGTACGTGGTGGGGTCCTGGACGAGTTCCGGCGGGCCGGACGGGGGTGCAGCGAGCGCCGGAGTGGCGCCGGCGACCGTCAGGGCGACGGCCAACAGGACGGATGACGGACGGAAACGCATGACGCGGCCCCTCCTCCTTCGGACGGGTCGCGCACCACAGGTCGCACAAGCCGCAGGGACAGTAACGTGCGCCACGGGTACCACGGAAGACCGCCTGCGCCGCCGGGACGCGCCCGCCACCCACTCCAATGGCACCACGGGGGACACGGCCGGCACCTTGACACCCCGGCACCCCCTGCACCCCCTGCACCCCCTGCACCCCCTGCACCCCGGCCGATGGCGCGGCCCGCGCCGGGTCACCGCGTCAACTGGCTTGACATCGTTGTCCGTTGAGGCGATAGAGTCGTGCACAGACCGTTCGACAACGTTGTCGCACACCACGGTCGCCACAAGCCGCACCATCCCGGGCAGGGCCTCCCCCGACCCGCCCGGGCTCGCGGACCGGGCGGGTCCGAACCCACCCACCCGGTCCGCCCCGAGCGTCGCTTGTTCAACCGACCTGACAGGGCAGGGCTGTTGACGGATCGCCGCCCGAGCCTGCGACGACGTATCCGAACGTCGTACTGCCGCCCGGACTCAGCGAGCCGTTCCAGTCGGCGTTGTGCACCATCACGTCCTGTGCGCTGTAGGTCGCGTTGCCGTTCCACAGGCTGGCGACCGACTGACCGCCCGGCAGCGTCCAGTCGACCATCCAGCCGAGCATCGGGACGTCGCCGGTGTTGGTGACGGTCACCTCGGCCTGGTAGCCGCCGGACCAGCTGTTGGTGGTGCGCCGGGTCGCGGAGCACGCGCCGGGCGGGGGCTCGGTCGGGTTGCCGGGATCATGGATACCGGTGACCTCGCCGTTGCCGCCGTCGAAGACGACGTCGGAGCAGGAGTAGAAGGTCTCCGCGCTGTCCGAGCGTTGCCAGACCATGTAGACGATGTGACGGCCGGACTTGCCCGCCGGCAGCCGGCCGCTCCAGGAGTAGTTGGCCTGGACCGTACCCGGGGTGCCGTTGAGCGGTGGGTGGTCGACGGTGAGGAACGGCTGGTTCTCCATGGCGTCCCAGGTGAGCGTCCGGGTCGGGTCGAAGCCGTCCTTGGTGATGTAGACGTAGAACCAACCGGGGTGAGCAGCCCAGGCGTTGTACGCGAAGTCGACGGTCGCGCCCGAGGTCAGATGGGTCAACGGCCAGTCGGAGCGCGGCAGATCGAAGCCCGTGAAGTTGGGGTTGCCGCCGCTGCACAGCTGACCGTCCGGGACGAAGCCGCGGGTGCGCCCCGCGCCGTCCGAGCGCAGCACCGAGAACCAGTTGTAGAACGGCGTGGTCCCGCTGACCTGTTGGGCCGCCCTGCAGGCCGGGTTCACGGGTTTGATCTCACCGGTGTCGGTCAGTCCGTCCTGCCAGCACAGGAACGTGCGGCTGCCGGGCTTCATGGGGGTGCCGTGCGCCTCCGCCCGGCCGCCGGTCACGACGATCAGGGCGAGGGCCGGAAGCGCGGCGAGCAGGGCGAGTAGGACGAGGAAGGGGGCTGGGCGGTAGCGGCCGGAGAGCCGGGTTCGGGAGAGCGGCCGTCGCGGGCTCGCTGATCGCGGGCCCGCTAAATGGGGTCTTGTTAAGTGCATGACAATCCACTCCTTCACGGGACCGTGCGGGATCAGGGTGAGGCGGGAGCGGCTCCGGGGGCGGGTTCCGGTCCGCCCTATGGGAGCGCTCCCACCTCATTCGGAACGTAGCGCGCACGGGAACCCCTGTAAACGCCTCGCGCATCGCGGGCACCCGTTGGAGGTCGCGCCCCGGTTCCGCGGACGGGCCCGTGAGCCGTTCGCGTTCACGAGTTGGAGTGGAGTTGGAGCAAGCCTGAGCACCGCCGATGTCCTGAAAGCGACTTCGGGGGGCGACGGCGAAGGGCCGCACCCCCGTCACCGGGGATGCGGCCCTCGACTGCCTGCGAGCTGTCTTACATCTGCCCTACAACTGCGTTACCGGACCGCTTAGTTGCGGATCAGGTTGCGCAGCACGTACTGCATGATGCCGCCGTTGCGGTAGTAGTCCGCCTCGCCGGGGGTGTCGATGCGGACGACCGCGTCGAACTCGACGCCGGTGTCGGTGGTGACCTTCACCGTGCGCGGGGTGGTGCCGTTGTTGAGCTCCTCGACGCCGGTGAAGGAGAAGGTCTCCTCGCCGGTCAGACCGAGGGACTCGGCCGTGGCGCCCTCCGGGAACTGGAGCGGCAGGACACCCATGCCGATGAGGTTCGAGCGGTGGATGCGCTCGTACGACTCGGCGATGACGGCCTTGACGCCGAGGAGCGCGGTGCCCTTGGCGGCCCAGTCGCGGGACGAGCCGGAGCCGTACTCCTTGCCCGCCAGGATGACCAGCGGGATGCCCTGCTCGATGTAGTTGCGCGAGGCGTCGTAGATGAAGGAGACGGGGGCGCCTTCCTTCGTGAAGTCGCGGGTGTAGCCGCCCTCGGTGCCCGGCGCGATCTGGTTGCGCAGGCGGATGTTGGCGAACGTACCGCGGATCATGACCTCGTGGTTGCCGCGGCGCGAGCCGTAGCTGTTGAAGTCACGACGCTCGACACCGTGCTCCGTGAGGTACTTGCCTCCGGGGGTGTCGGCCTTGATGGCACCGGCCGGGGAGATGTGGTCGGTGGTGACCGAGTCGCCGAGCTTGGCGAGGACGCGTGCGCCGGCGATGTCCGAGACCGGGGTGGTCTCCATCGTCATGCCCTCGAAGTAAGGGGGCTTGCGGACGTACGTCGACTGCGGGTCCCACTCGAAGGTGTTGCCCTCGGGGATCGGCAGCGCCTGCCACTGGGCGTCGCCCGCGAAGACGTCCTGGTAGGACTTGTTGAACATGTCCTCGCCGATGGCGTTCGCCACGACGTCGTTGACCTCGGCCTCGGAGGGCCAGATGTCGGCCAGGAAGACCGGCTTGCCCTCGGTGTCGGTGCCGAGCGCGTCGCGGGTGATGTCCACCTTCATGGAGCCCGCGAGGGCGTAGGCGACGACCAGCGGCGGGGAGGCCAGGTAGTTCATCTTGACGTCGGGGTTGATGCGGCCCTCGAAGTTCCGGTTGCCGGAGAGGACCGAGGTGACGGCGAGGTCGTGGTCGTTGACGGCCTTGGAGACCTCCTCCGGCAGCGGGCCGGAGTTGCCGATGCAGGTGGTGCAGCCGTAGCCGACGAGGTTGAAGCCGACCTTGTCGAGGTAGGGGGTGAGCCCCGCCTTGTCGAAGTAGTCGGTGACGACCTTGGAGCCCGGGGCGAGGGTGGTCTTGACCCACGGCTTGCGGGTCAGGCCCTTCTCCACGGCCTTCTTCGCGACGAGCGCGGCGGCGACCATGACGTACGGGTTCGAGGTGTTGGTGCAGGAGGTGATGGCCGCGACCGTCACCGCACCGTGGTCGATCTCGTAGGTCGAGCCGTCGGGGGCCGTGACCGTGACCGGGTTGGTCGGCACGCCGTTGGCGGAGGCCGGGGAGTCGGAGGCCGGGAAGGACTCCTTGCCCGCCTCGTCGTCGTCGGCGACGTAGTTGCGCACGTCGCTCGTGAACTGCACGGCGGCGTTCGCGAGGACGATGCGGTCCTGCGGGCGCTTCGGGCCGGCGATCGAGGGGACGACCGTGGAGAGGTCGAGCTCCAGCTTCTCGGAGAAGTCGGGCTCGGCGGCCGGGTCGAGCCAGAGGCCCTGCTCCTTGGCGTACGCCTCGACGAGCGCGAGCTGCTGCTCGGAGCGGCCGGTGAGCTTGAGGTACTTGATGGTCTCGCCGTCGATCGGGAAGATCGCGGCGGTGGAGCCGAACTCCGGCGACATGTTGCCGATGGTGGCGCGGTTGGCCAGCGAGGTGGCGGCGACGCCCTCGCCGTAGAACTCGACGAACTTGCCGACGACGCCGTGCTTGCGCAGCATCTCGGTGATCGTGAGCACCAGGTCGGTGGCGGTCGTGCCCGGGGTGAGCTCACCGGTCAGTTTGAAGCCGACGACACGCGGGATGAGCATGGAGACCGGCTGGCCGAGCATCGCGGCCTCGGCCTCGATGCCGCCGACGCCCCAGCCGAGGACGCCCAGGCCGTTGACCATCGTGGTGTGCGAGTCGGTGCCGACCAGGGTGTCGGGGTACGCCTGGCCGTTGCGAACCATGACCGTGCGCGCCAGGTGCTCGATGTTCACCTGGTGGACGATGCCGGTGCCCGGCGGGACGACCTTGAAGTCGTCGAACGCGGTCTGGCCCCAGCGCAGGAACTGGTAGCGCTCCTTGTTGCGGCCGTACTCCAGCTCGACGTTCTGCGCGAACGCGTCGCTGGTGCCGAACTTGTCGGCGATGACGGAGTGGTCGATGACCAGCTCGGCCGGGGAGAGCGGGTTGACCTTGGCCGGGTCGCCGCCGAGCTCCTTGACGGCCTCACGCATGGTGGCGAGGTCGACGACGCAAGGCACGCCGGTGAAGTCCTGCATGATCACGCGGGCGGGCGTGAACTGGATCTCCTGGCTCGGCTGCGCCTGGGAGTCCCAGTTGCCGATGGACCGGATGTGGTCGGCGGTGATGTTCGCGCCGTCCTCGGTCCGGAGCAGGTTCTCCAGCAGCACCTTCAGGCTGTACGGAAGGCGAGCCGAGCCTTCCACCTTGTCCAGCCGGAAGATCTCGTACGACTCGTCGCCCACCTGCAGCGTGCTGCGGGCGTCGAAGCTGTTCGCCGACACGACAGTCTCCTTCATTGATGTGCGCGTTCCCACCGCATCCTGCCGCCACGACGTCATGGCCGATCCGCTAAGGTAAGGCTAAGTTAGGTAGCCCTTACCATCAGATGGACGACGCAGTGCGACTGCGGTACGCCTCGGCAGATATCTCGATGTCGAGATAACTCTAATGCATGGGGGCGGGCAGGTCATGTCCGGGCGCCCTCATGTCCGGCCGGTGTCGCTTGTCCGATCGGAGTTACTTGCCCCATCGGCGCCACTTGTCCGATCGGGGTTGCTGTCCGGTCGCGGCACGATGCCCCCGCGTCGGCCACAACCCCGCGCGGTCCCGGGAACCTGCCGATCACGGCCGACCTGGCGGGCGTGGTGGTGCGGCACCCGGGTGGACCGAAGCGGTCCACCGATACCGCGCCGGCCGTCAAGAAGCGCTCGCCGTTCCCGCACACCGCGGCGGTGCTACGGCACTTCAGGGGCCTGGGGTGAGAGCGGGAGACGGGTGACGATACGGGCGCCGTGCGGGTGGGGCTCGGCGGTGAGGGTGCCGTGGTGGTGGCCCGCGATGTCACGGGCGATGGCCAGGCCGAGGCCCGCACCGCCGAGGTCACGGCTGCGGGCGTCGTCGAGGCGCGTGAAGCGCTCGAAGATGCGGTCGCGGTCGGCATCCGGAATGCCGGGTCCGTCGTCGCTCACCTCCAGCACGGCCGTGTGAGCGGCCCGGTCGGTGTGCACGGCCAGCTCGATGTGCTGGCCGGCATGGCGCTGGGCGTTGTCGAGCAGGTTGGTGAGGAGTCTGGTGAGCCGGCTGCGGTTGCCCTCGATGGTGACGCCTTCTTCCAGCCTGGCGTCGATCCGGATCCGGTCGCCGTGGCGTGCGGCGAGGGTCGTCCGGCACAGATCGGCCAGGTCCAGCGGACCGCTCTCGACGGGCTCGGCCGCGTCCAGCCGGGCCAGGAACAGCAGGTCGGCCGCAAGGTCCTGGAGCCGAATGGTGTCCTCCAGGACCTCGCTGACCAGGTCCGGCCACAGCTCCGGGTCCGGGTGGGCGAGGGCGACCTCCAGCTGGGTCCGCAGGACGGTGATGGGGCTGCGCAGTTCGTGCGAGGCGTCGGCGATGAAACGGCGCTGGCGGACGACCGCGTCCTCCAGGCGGTCGAGGGTGACGTTCATGGTGCGGGCGAGGCGGGCGACTTCGTCCCGAGAGTCCGGGACCGGGACTCGGCGGTGCAGAGCGTGCCCGGTGATCTCGGCGACCTCGGACCGGATGGCTTCCACCGGACGCAGCGCCCGGCCGGTCACCCACCAGGTGACCAGGGCGACTGTGGCCAGCAACAGCGGGGCGCCGATGCCCAGAGCGACGGAGGTGATCTCGTCCGCCTGGTCCGCGTCCCGCAGTGAGGTGCCCGCGTACACGGTGACCGTGCTGCTGCCGGGGGTTGTGGCGGTGACGGCGACGATCCGCTGGCGGTGTTCGTCGTGGAACGGCTCGCCGGACCAGGTGGCGCGCAACGCGCCCTCGTCCGGGCGGAGATGGCCGATGGGCGGACGGCCGGTGAGGTTCTGGCTGGCGGCCACGACGCGGCCGTCTGCGTCCACGACCTGGATGAAGTCGGCACCCGGGGCGACGGGCAGCAGGTCCGGGAGCCTGCCCTGGGCGGCCAGCCGCCCCACCGTGTCCGCCTGCTCGGTGGCGGCCTCCTTGGCGCTGCGCTGGAGGTTGGCGTGCAGGGTGCCCAGGAGCGCGAAGGAGGCCGCGGTCAGGGCGAGGGCGACGACCGCGGTCGCCCCGAGCGTCGCCCGGGCTCGCACCGATCCCGGCCACAGGCGTCGCGCGAGCCTCACCACGGTGGGGCGCAGGCGCCTGGTCAAGCCCAGGATCTCGTCGGGACGGGGGAAGAATCGCCTAGCCACCGTTGACCGCCAGCCGGTATCCGGCACCTCGGACGGTCTCCAGGGCGGACCGGCCGAACGGGGCGTCGATCTTGCGGCGGACGGCGCTGACGTGGACCTCGACGAGATTGAGGTCCGCCTCGAAGGCGGAGTCCCAGACGTGTTGGAGGATCTCGCGCTTCGTCACCACTTCGCCCGCGCGCCTCGCGAGGTACTCCAGGATGGCGAACTCCCGCGTGGTGAGCCGTATCTCGTTGCCGCCGCGGCTGCACGTTCGGCGGGCCGGGTCGATCACCAGGTCGCCGAGCTCCAGGGTCGGAGGGAGCCGACGGCCGGTGCGGCGGTGGAGTGCGCGGAGCCGGGCGACCAGGACGACGTAGGAGAACGGCTTGGACAGGAAGTCGTCGGCACCGGTGTCCAGCGCCTCGGCCTCGTCGTACTCGCCGTCCTTGGCGGTGAGCATCAGGATCGGCGTCTCGCTCCCGACCGCGCGCAGCCTGGCGCAGACCCGGTAGCCGTTGAGGCCGGGCAGCATGATGTCGAGCACGATCACGTCATAGCTCTGCTCCAGGGCGAGCCACAGCCCCTGGTTCCCGTCGTGGGCGACATCGACGGTGAATCCCTCGGCCGTGAGGCCTCGCTGCAGGGCGGCGGCGAGCCGCCTCTCGTCCTCGACCACCAGTACGCGCACGGAGTACAGCCTCGCATGCCGCCCGGGCGGTGGCTGAAGACGCCTTCAGCTGCCTTCAGCCTGGCTTCAGCAACGGTGCTACAAGCTGACCGCAGGAGCCGGCATCGGGCCGGCCGAGGCGATCAGGAGCCCCAGCATGTCCCAGCCCGTCCCGCCGGAGCAGTCCGAGTCCACGCCGACCAAGTCGTCCGGGAAGCGCCTCCCGCGCCTGCCTCAGCTGGGGCGGAGCCGCTGGCTGGCACTCGGCGTCGGGGCCGTCCTGCTGGGCGGAGCCGTGGCCGGCGCCGCCGTGGTCGCCGACCACGACCGCGGCGAAAACGGCGACCACATGCACATCGAGGCAGTGCCCGGCTGGAAGGGCGGCGACGGCGGCGAGCGTCGCACCCGCGGAGAGGGCCGAGGCGAGAGCGGCTTCAAGAACGACGAGTCCAGGACGCGTCAGAACACCGAGGACGGTCAGGACAGCGAGAACGGTGACAGCGGTCTCGCACCCGCGCCGGTACCGGCGGTGTCGGCTGCCAAGGCGATCGAGGCGGCCGGCAAGGCGGTCCCCGGTGGCAAGCCGGACGCGCTGCGCGTGGTGGTGCAGCAGGGCGGTGGAAGCGGCTGGGAGGTCGAGGTGCTGGGCACCGACGGCGTCCGACACCTGGTGACCCTCGACGGTGCGACCGGCGCCGTGACCGGCAACACCGTCGCGTCCGCCGCCCGGATCGCCGGACACTGAAGAGCGCGGCTCTTCTGAAGGGCGCGGCTCTTCGGGGGAGCTGACGCGACCTGCGGCTTCGGCCCTTCGACGGTCCGCGGTGCGCTGTACGGACGCAGGACAACCCGGACGGTTCGATGCTCGTCTCACGCTCTCCTGGCCCCGCCTGGGCCCCAAGCCCCCAAGCCCCCAAGCCCCCAAGCCCCCAAGCCCCCAAGGACGGAATCCGACGCCGCCCCGGAGCGCCAACTCGTCCCCTCAGGGCGAAAGTTGGCGCCCGAAGCCGAGGACAGGCACATCGGAGCCGTTACGGGGTACCCGGTGTTGGCCGGGAACGCCCCGGCGCAACCGACGCAAGGGGGGCACTCATGCCGCTCACCTTCCGCAAGAGCTTCCGCATCCTTCCGGGACTGCGGCTCAACATCAACCGCAAGTCATGGTCCATCACCTCGGGCGGAAAGAACGGGCCGAAGCGCACGCACAGCAGCACCGGACGCAGGACGACGTCGATGGACCTGCCGGGGCCGTTCGGCTGGCGCAAGACGACCCGCAAGGCAAAATGACCCAAGAGCAACAAAAGGACCATACCCGACGAACCGTCACGGAAGCACTTCTTCACGGCACTCATCGGCGGCGACGCCGACCGGCGGCCCCCTCGGCACGCCGCGAGCGTCGCCGCCGTGCCGGCCCGGGGCACCCGAACTCCCCCTCGAACGCTGCCCGGTGGACCCGGCCACTCGGAAGGCCGCGCTCCATTTTTCTTTATCTCACATCCGATATACGGTCGCGCCATGGCAGACGACTACCTCGTACGTATCGGCAAGCTCATCCGTGACGCCCGGCAACACCGGGGCTGGACACAGTCGCAGCTTGCCGAGGCGCTCGGCACCAGTCAGAGCGCCGTCAATCGCATCGAGCGCGGCAACCAAAACATCAGCCTTGAGATGATCGCCCGAATCGGTGAGGCCCTGGACAGCGAGATCGTCTCTCTCGGCTATGCGGGTCCGATGCATCTACGCGTCGTCGGCGGGCGTCGTCTGTCCGGCTCGATCGACGTCAAGACCAGCAAGAACGCCTGTGTCGCACTGCTGTGCGCGACGCTCCTGAACAAGGGGCGCACCGTGCTGCGCCGGGTGGCCCGGATCGAAGAGGTGTACCGCCTTCTGGAGGTCCTCGGTTCGATCGGTGTCCGCACCCGGTGGATCAACGACGGGGTCGACCTGGAGATCGTGCCGCCGAGTGAGCTGGACATGGCGTCGATCGACGCCGAGGCCGCCATCCGCACGCGGTCCATCATCATGTTCCTCGGCCCGCTGCTGCACCGCCTGGACGCCTTCAAGCTGCCGTACGCGGGCGGTTGCGACCTGGGCACCCGGACCATCGAGCCGCACATGATCGCGCTGCGCCGGTTCGGCCTCGACATCGCCGCGACCGAGGGGCTCTACCACGCCCGGGTCGACAGGTCGGTCACGCCCGGACGGCCGATCGTGCTGACCGAGCGCGGGGACACGGTCACCGAGAACGCGCTGCTCGCCGCCGCCCGCCACGACGGCGTCACGGTCATCCGCAACGCGTCCTCCAACTACATGGTCCAGGACCTGTGCTTCTTCCTGGAGGCCCTGGGCGTACGGGTCGAGGGCATCGGCACGACCACGCTCACCGTGCACGGCGTGCCGAACATCGACGTCGACGTGGACTACTCGCCCTCCGAGGACCCGGTCGAGGCGATGAGCCTGCTCGCCGCCGCCGTGGTCACCGAGTCGGAGCTGACGGTCCGCCGGGTGCCGATCGAGTTCCTGGAGATCGAGCTCGCGGTTCTGGAGGAGATGGGCCTCGACCACGACCGCACGCCCGAGTACTTCGCGGACAACGGCCGTACGCGGCTGGTGGACCTGACCGTCCGGCCCTCCAAGCTGGAGGCGCCCATCGACAAGATCCACCCGATGCCGTTCCCTGGCCTGAACATCGACAACGTCCCGTTCTTCGCTGCCATCGCGGCCTCCGCGCAGGGCAAGACGCTGATCCACGACTGGGTCTACGACAACCGGGCGATCTACCTGACGGACCTCAACCGCCTCGGCGGCCGGCTCCAGCTCCTCGACCCGCACCGGGTCCTCGTCGAGGGCCCGACCCGCTGGCGCGCCGCCGAGATGATGTGCCCGCCCGCGCTGCGGCCCGCCGTGGTCGTCCTGCTCGCGATGATGGCGGCCGACGGCACCTCGGTGCTGCGGAACGTGTACGTCATCAACCGCGGCTACGAGGACCTCGCCGAGCGTCTGAACTCGATCGGCGCGCAGATCGAGATCTTCCGGGACATCTGATCGACGGAGTGTCGTGCCCCTAGGAGATGAGGGGCACAACACTCCTAAATGCCTGCTGACCTGCTGTTACACACGTGCGGGATCCTCCATTGATCATCGCTGTTTTTCATCACCTTGGGCAACGCGCGTGCAAGATGATCTTAAATTGGTGACGATGCTTCAGAGATATCTGAGTATCCGTCAGTCTTCACGGAGAGTGCTCGCCAAAGGGCCTCGCAATGTCCGCACCGACGGCGCCACTGGCGTTTCTGAGATCCGGAGTTCAGTCCTCGCCGCGCACGCGCATCAATCGCACTACACCGCTACGGCCAGTTCCAGCCCGGACCTCCACGCGCACCGGCGCTCCTTCGATCATCCGGCTGCCCCCCACGTCCGGGTCGGCGACCTGCTGACCGAGGCGCCCGCCGACAGCATCCGCGACACCCCTGCCCGGGAGCGCGACGAGACGAGCAGTGAAACGCGTGCTGCCGTCGTCGGGCCTGCCAACGGAATGGGAGAGCGGACGCGTACGTCGAGGCCAGCAAGGTCATCAAGACCATGAAGGACACCTGCGCGGACATGTCCGTCAAGTACAAGGAGACGGCCCGGGGCGGGCTCGCGGTGAACATCATCGAGTGTTGAGGTAACAGGCTCTGACCAGCGCGTTTGTGTCTTTCAGCGCTGTCAGGGCCTTCCCTGCTTACGCGGGGGAAAGTCCCCGGAACGTCCCTGGGACAGGCTTGAAAGTCCGCGAAAAGTCCCCGGGATGTCCCCCGAGGCACTTCGCCGATTGCGGTTGGGTACGGGCCGACTTCAGGACCGACCCGGCGATCTTGAGGCCGCCTGGGTACGAGTGCAGTGGGTACACGCCAGGTAGCGAGACCTACGCATTACGAGACAGAGCCTCCGTATCCCCGGGCACCGATCTGCATGTGGCTCGCTCCTGCTCCGCTGGCCCCGGAAGCAGCAGATGTCCTGTCAGACCCCATCGGTACGCTCCCCCTGAAGTGCAGCGAGCATGAGGGGAAGCAGTGGTCGGGGACGTAGTCGGAGATGCGCCAGCGGTACTGGGAGCGGGGAATCGCGCTCCCCGAGGATTGCAAGACCCCGGAGAAGTGGGAGGCGGTCTACCGGACTTACGGTACGAAGTTCGAGATCGTCGACCAGCTACCACCCGTGGGCCGGTGGAGCTTTGAGACCTTCACCGCGTATCTGCTGTACCGCGACGTACACGACGAGATCCGGAAAGGCGGAGGCCCAGGCGATGCGGCGGTGGACCTGATCTACGACGAACTATGGGAGGAGGACGGTCAGGAGAATCGCCATCGAATCGCGGTGCAGTGCAAACACACCACGGTCGGGAGGAACGTGGGGGCGCCGACGCCCTACGAGGTCAACGGCACGGCCTTCGAAGAGCACGGCGCAGATTCCGCCTACGTTGTCACGAACGGTGGCTTCACGCAGCCAGCCATCGACTTCGCCAGCAGGCACACCCGCATCAAGCTCATCGGCCGCGACAGGTTGCGCCAAGCCTTCATTGGCGGGGCGACGTTCCAGACGGTGCTGGCCGGGCTGCCGCTGCCGCGTTTCGAGGGCGGGCGCCTGGTCCTGGCGGTCGACGTGTCACCATGGCTCCGCTCGGATGCGCCATGTTCAGCAGAGCGGCTGTTTTGCCACGTCTACGGCCGCGCGAAGACAGCATCGCAGTTCATTCCGGGCTGGCCCTACTCCTTCGTGGCCGTGGTGGAGCCGGGTGCCATCTCTTGGACCGCGATTCTTGGACACGGTTCGGCTCGGCCCGGCGGACGATGCGACCGCGGTCACCGCCGCCCAGCTCCGAGGAGTGGTTGAACGGTTCGTCGCCGCAGGCCAGTGGCAAGCCGGGGACCCGGCCATCGTGATCGTCAGCGACGCCGGCTACGACGTCACCCGTCTGGCCTGGGTTTTGCGCGACCTGCCGGTCGAGATGGTCGGCAGGGTCCGCTCCGACCGCGTCATGCGCCTGCCGAAGCCGCCGAGGATGCACGGCGTCAACGGCCGGCCGCCCAAGCACGGCCCGGAATTCCGTTTCACCAAGCCGGAGACCTGGCCCGAGCCCGCGATCACTGACACCAGCAACTACGGCAAGGCCGAAACCCACGCGTGGGACCGGGTGCACCCCAGGCTCACCCACCGCTCCTCCTGGCCCGACCACGACGGCGAACTGCCCCTGGTCGAGGGCGCGTTGATTCGGCTGAAGGTCCAGCACCTGTCGACGGACCGGGGTGCCCCGCCGGTGTGGTTATGGTCCTCCAGAACCAGCGCCACCCCTGACGACGTGGACCGTTTCTGGCAGGCATTTCTCCGCCGCTTCGACCTGGAGTACACCTTCCGCTTCGCGAAACAGACCCTGGGCTGGACCACCCCGAAACTCCGCACTCCCGACACCGCGGATTGTTGGACCTGGATCCTGATCGTCGCCCACACTCAGCTCCGACTTGCGCGGCCCCTCGCTGCAGACCTCCGCCGGCCCTGGGAGAAACCCGCCACCTCCGACCGGCTCACCCCGGCCCGGGTCCGCCGAGGGTTTCGGAACATCCGCGTTCACCTCGCCTGCCCGACCCGTGTTCCCAAACCCCGAGGAACCGGCCCCGGACGGCCACCCGGCGCCAAGAACAAACACCGGGCCCCCTACGACGTCGGACCGGTGAGTGGATCGGCCGCGAAGCCAAGGACACCCAGCGCATACTGCGGGGCATCCGTGATCCATTCGCTGATCGCGATGAGCGAGCGGGCCCCGGTCAGCACGGCCGAGACGGCCGCGCACAGCAACGCGACCGCCGGATACCGCAGTCCCCGCGCATCGCGGGGATCGGTGACCAGGATCAGGAAACGCCGCAGGTCAGCGACATCGCTTGAGGTGAGGGAATCAGTCTGGGAGCCCAGTTGCTCCAGCGCGGAAGGGATGGGCGATGATGTTCGGGCAGGCACGGTCTCGCTCGGTTCTCATGGGTCTCGACAACCACATGATCACCAGCACCGTGCCTGCTCTGCTCTCCGGGGCTCCTTTGCCGCACAACGGACATGACGCCACGTCACCCGCGAGACGGGCGAACCGGACCAATCCCAATCACGCAATGCCCCTGAACCGAACCCTTCTTGTCGAAGACGAGTCGCCCGTCGTCCGCCGCGCCGAAGGTGGCCAGGTGTTCGCGGAGCTCGGCGACGAGGTGAGGCGGGGTGGGCACCCGCCTGACGTCGTCAGCAGGCCGGTTCTTCAGACCGCAGACCCCGCGGCCGCTGTTCCGCCTCGGCCAGGGGCTCGGTGGCGAGGATGGCGCGCGAACTCGTTGCGATGGGTCACGGCCAGTAGCCCCGGTAAGAACTGCTCCGGACGACTCTGCGTCTCCTTCCTTCAACGAGGGTGCCAGCTCGATGAACGGTGTCGGTGTCAAAGACGAGCAGAGATCCTGCGGGTGCCTCAAATGCAATGGCACGGGAAAGAAGGAATGACTTGCGCTGCCCGTAGACCGCATAGAAAGTATCCTGGGAAAGCGAGTCGAAGACATCGACCCGAATCTTCTCGACATCGTCCAACCTCAGCCAGTCACTCTCCCTCAGTCGGCGGGTGCTCTGCGTGGTTCCGGGAATCGCGTGAAATGCGCCGTTCTCTCTGTCGACGTCGTCCAAATAGACGAGAAATTTGAGCGTGCCCATCTCATCGTAATGATATGGCATAATCTCATCATTCGGTTTGAAGTCATCGCAGAGAACGAGATGTCGGTTCAATGTGCAGGGCTTGCCGAGATAGAGAGCCGTGACGCATGCCATCCACTCCTGCGTGAAGATCTCGCACGCCCGGGGAAGCACCTTCCCCAGGTCTTCTCCGTGATGATATTTAAGATGCAGGCCAGTACGTGTTTGACCGTAGCGTTTGGATATATCCTTTCCGGTGGATGTGAGCGGCTCGATTTCATGACCTGCTACAGCGGCAAAGGCTTTGTCGAACTCTTCCTGCAGCGAGGCCAGCGCACCACCCGTAAGCCATCCCGGCACAAAGGCTACACCGAAACTGTTTACCATTCCGACGATTTCCTCTGCCAAGTCGTCACTCGCACCACCGATTGTCAGGTCCGAGATACCGACGCGCCCAGAAGAGCGTTCTCCGATGATCATATCCTCGCCTCAGTGAAGACGCCATTCCCTCGCTGCAGCGAGGCAAGCTTTCTCAGATATTTCAAATGAGAAATTGAATGAAGAATCCGGAAAGAGGTTTCCAGTCCCCCAGGGCTGATGCTGACAGACAACCATGCTTCCAGCAAGTGAATGGGAGAGTTCTGAACCAGCCCTGATCGACGGCTGACTACCGTCCAACCGCACACCATGAGCAGTTGAACGACGGAAACCCCGTCACTCCGGCACGGCGGGGAGATACCCACGTTGAACAGCATGGGCACCGGCCTGGAAGCGACTCCGCGCCTCGAGGTGATCGAGGAGTCCGGCAGCGATCCTGCGCACCGTGCGTGCCGAAATGCCGAGGCTTTTCGCTATCGCCTCGTCGGTGCTCCCTCGCGCCATCAAGCGCAAAACCTCGCCCTGCTGTTTCGTGAGCCCGTCGGGACCCGGCCTCGGGCGAACGCCCAACGGTTCCGCCGACTGCCATACGCTTTCGAAGAGCGCGCACATAAGGGTAACCGTCCCGGAATTCTCGATGGCAACGGCTCCGGTTCCCGTGTTCCCGCTATCCGCTGCGACCAGGGCAGTCCGCCGATCGATGATGATGACGCGATTGGGCAACGTGGGAGCCGTACGGATCTGCGCACCTAGGCTTTCGAGCCACTCCGCGTGCGCCAGGGTCGGCGGATCACGTCGGATACTGTCGAGGTAGACCGTTCTCATCCTGACCCCCCGTTCGAGCAGTCGACGATTGAGCGGGCGGGATGCAACCATGTTGGCGGCGGTCTGGGCTCCCCCAGGCGCGAACGTCAAGAACTCATCCCGGACTTTTCTGTTGAGTAATTCAAGATGCTCCCTGATGGCATCGACGCCTTCGATGTACTGCATACCGCCGCCAGAGCCGACGGCATATTCCTGCCCGTACCTGGCGATCGCCTCCGCAATGGTGGCTCTACTCGCCTCGACCCTTTGCTGTTGCGCCGCCAGTTCGGCTTGTTGTCGCGCCAGCAATGCCTCCAGTCCGAGCAGGGGATTGACTGCGCGCACCCGGCTCTGGCCCTCTACCGAAGGGCGAACGAGCGCGCGCTTGCTCAGTTGGTCAAGCGCGTCACGTAGAGCCGACTCAGGCATGTCCAGGCGGGCTGCCCAATCAACGGCATCCTCCTGCGGGTGAGCCAGCATGACTCGATACACCGCTTCTGCGGCTGAATTAATTCCTAGTCGATTGAGCATGACTCCCCCGGACGCTTCGCTCCACTCGCCATCAGCTGCTACGGCGAGCATATCCAAGCGACTTTGGGCGATCTGCTCCACAAAGAGAGAATTGTCCACTCCTAGCAGAAATTATTTTAGGAGCTATTTAGAGCTCACCAGACGTGCAAATTTTCACGAATCTGCCAAATTTCTGCCAGTCGCCTCCCATATCCCTGATGGCCAAAATGACCTATCTAGTCCATATTCACCTCGCACCCCGTGACCCCGACATGCTCCTGCCCACGCTCAGCGCGGCAGCGATCGCCGGCAGCACGACGCACCCTGGGGTCGTGCACGTGGTCGTCCATCCTTTGGCTCGGCCCCACCCCGTCATCGGTCTCTACATTCGGGAGGCCACGTTGGATCAGGCAGAGACGTCCGCGCGGCAGGTTTGGCGGCATGCCGTGGTCTCTGAACCATGGCTTGATAACTGGGATTTGGTCTGCGCCGAGGTACCTCTCATCATGGTTTTCGACGGATAGGCGGCATACCGGCGAACGAGATCACCGGCACCAGGTCTGTCCTCAGGCGGCCATGGCCGCTTTGCTCGCCCGGGATCCTCTTCTCTCCTCCGCTGACGGACCGCAAGACTTCAGTCACCGGCCGGCCCCGTCAGTGAAATCAAATGCCTTGGGGAGAGACAGAGATGCGTCGCATCAAGCTTCTGGGAGCAGCGGTGGCCGTCGCAGGGGTGCTCGGCGTCAGCGGGGCGAGCCTGCTCAGCGTCTCCGCACCGATGCCCCCGCGATCGATCGAGGCGGACTCGGGATGGCAGACCGTCGGCCCCTCGGCTTCCCCGAACAGCGACTCGGGATGGCAGTAGGAAGCCGGATCCGAGCCGACTTCGAGGGTCTGCCATGACAGCGTCATCCACACAGTACGACTCCGACTACCTGCTCAGGCTCCGCGACAAGCTGCAGATGGCCCCGGTCGAGACCGTAGCGCTGCAGGAGCTCACGATCGCCGGGTCACCGCGCAGCACCATCGAAAGCCCTGACTACACGCGCACACTCGCCGAGTTCGACGGGCCTTTGCCACCCATCCTCGTGCACCACGACTCGATGACGGTGATTGATGGAATCCACCGTCTTCTAGCCGCACAGATGCGGGGGCGGACGCACATTGACGTTCGCTACTTCGAAGGCAGTGCAGAAGACAGCCAGTTGCTGGCCGTGGCCCTGAACGTCGCCCACGGTCTGCCGCTTTCACTCGAAGAGCGTACGACGGCAGCGTTGCGCATTCTCACGCGTCATCCGGACTGGTCCGACAGGTCAGTCGCATCAATAGCCGGCCTGTCACCGAAGAAGGCCGCGGACATCCGTCGCGACCTCTTCAGCGACGCGATGGGAGGCAAACGAGTGGGTCGTGACGGTCGCACGCGCCCGCTGGACGCCTCACAGGGACGCATGCTGGCAGCCGAGTTCCTCATGCAGAACCCAACGAGCTCACTGCGGCAGATAGCAAAGGAAGTCGGAATCTCCCCCACCACCGTCGCCGACGTGCGAGACCGTCTGGCGCGCGGAGAGAGCCCGACCTTGCACGAAGGTCTCCCCCTGCGGCGCCCGTCCGAGCAGCGGCGCCCAGCGCGCCGGCCGGCGGCGTCTCCTTCCCCGTCAGGCAGCGTTCCTGTCGCCGAACTCGGGACCGTTCTGGAGATGCTGCGACGAGACCCTTCCCTGCGTCTGAACGATGTCGGACGGTCCATGCTCCGCCTGCTCGATGCCAGCGCCGCATTTGCCAGGAACAGGGAGAGCATCGCTGCCAGCTTGCCCCCGCATTGCATGACTGCCATGGCAAAACTTGCGCAAGGCTACTCGCGTAGCTGGCAACTCCTGGCAGAGGAGCTACGCGACCTCAGCGGTGGCGTGTAAACGGGGCATGCAGTACCTGCACACGGGGTGTCTTCGTACGCGGGTGTCCGCCGTTGAACGACGGCGGACACCCAACCGGTCTCACGCCTTTGCCGGCTCCTCCAGGCGGGGGAAGAGGACCGCGCCCTTCGTGACCGTGGAGCCGGCGGGCAGCCTGCCCCAAGTTCCAGTCTCCTGGACTGTCTGATCGGCGAGGGCACCCAGGGACGTCTCGGCCCCCAGGGAGTCCCAGAGCTTCTCGGAGGTGTCCGGCATGATCGGGTGCAGGAGCACCGCGACCGCCCGGAGCGACTCCGCAGCGGTGTACAGGATCGTCGCCAGGCGTGCCTGACCCTCCTTGGAGGTGTCCTTGGCGACTTTCCACGGCTCCTGCTCCGTGATGTAGCCGTTGACCTGCTTGATGAAGTCGAAGATCGTCAGGATGCCGCCCTGGAAGTCCAGCTCCTCGCCGATCCTCCGGTCGGCCTCGGCGACCGTCGTGGCCAGACCGTTCTGAACCGCCTTCTCGGCCTCGCCCGCCGTCGATGCTTCCGGCAGGGAGCCTTCGAAGTACTTGCCGACCATGGCAGCCACGCGGGACGCAAGGTTGCCGTAGTCGTTCGCCAGCTCGCTCGTGTAGCGGGCCGTGAAGTCCTCCCAGGAGAAGGAGCCATCCTGGCCGAAGGCGATGGCGCGCAGGAAGTACCAGCGGTACGCATCGACGCCGAAGTGTGAGGTCAGATCCTGGGGCTTGATGCCCGTCAAGTTCGATTTGCTCATCTTCTCGCCGCCGACCATCAACCAGCCGTTCGCGGCGATCTTGCCGGGCAGCGGCAAACCGTTGGCCATCAGCATCGCAGGCCAGATGATTGCGTGGAAGCGGAGGATGTCCTTGCCGACCAGGTGGACGTCAGCCGGGAACGTCGACTCGAACTTCTCCGGGTTCTCGTTGTAGCCGACCGCCGTGGCGTAGTTGAGCAGCGCGTCGACCCAGACGTAGATGACGTGCTTGTCGTCCCAGGGAATCGGGATGCCCCAGTCGAAGGTCGACCGGGAGATCGACAGGTCCTGCAGGCCCTGGCGGACGAAGTTCACCACCTCGTTGCGCGCGGACTCGGGCTGGATGAAGCCGGGATTGGCCTCGTAGTGGGCGAGCAGCTTGTCCCCGTACTCGCTCAGCTTGAAGAAGTAGTTCTCCTCCTTGAGGATCTCTACCGGCTTCTTGTGGATCGGGCAGACCTTCTGCCCCCCGTACTCGCCCTGGCCGTCGATCAGGTCACCGGGAAGCTTGTACTCCTCGCAACCCACGCAGTACGGGCCTTCGTAGCCGCCCTGGTAGATCTCCCCCTTGTCGTAGAGATCCTGGACGAACTCCTGGACGCGGTCCGTGTGCCGCTTCTGCGTCGTGCGGATGAAGTCGTCGTTCGCGATCTCGAGGTGCTCCCAGAGCGGCTTCCAAGCCCCCTCCACGAGTCTGTCGCACCATTCCTGCGGGGAGACCCCGTTCGCGTTCGCGGTGCGCATGATCTTCTGACCGTGCTCGTCCGTGCCAGTGAGATACCACACCTGCTCGCCGCGCTGACGGTGCCAGCGGGCCAGCACGTCACCTGCGACGGTTGTATAGGCGTGACCCAGGTGAGGAGCGTCGTTGACGTAATAAATGGGGGTGGTGACGTAGAACGCCTTCGCCCCGGCAGGCTCGGATCCATTGGACTTCATGACGGACAAGCCTAGTCGTACCGTTCCTCCCCCACTCCGCCGAACAGCCTTGCGGCGCCGTACTGTTGGACACGAACGAGAAGCGCCCGCGAGGCGCGCGACGAAATCTCCTCCCCCGTAGTCCGACCTCGCGTCTCACACTGTTTTCACAGGCACGGTCTTGATGACCATGCGATCCGTCGCTGCCTGTACGGCGTCCACTGCCTCGCCGGTAGTGGCCGCGGCCGCTGAGGCGAAGGCCACGCGGTTGAAGGAGTTGCGCAGCTCGCGCACCTCATCCCCCTGCGCGGCGAAAATGAACGCTTCCATCACACCGTCGACCGCACGGGCCTCCTCGACACCGGCGACTTCCTCGATGACCCCCGCGTCCACGGCGACGAACTGAACCGCAGTGCGCAACCGGGGCTGGTTCGGCAGCGGAACCGAGACCGGAGCACCTCGCATCACGTCGAGGAAGGCGGCGATCATGTCCGTCTCGTACGCGTGGTTGATCAACGGCATGATCATGTCGCCCGCCAGCCGACCCGCGGCCTCCACGAGGTGGGGGACACCGTCCGACACGATCCACTCTGCGTGGATGAACCCCGTGCGGAAACCCAGCGCGTCGACCAGCCGTTGAGTGTCGAGAAGGAGCCGGGCGCAGGTGTCGCCGGGAATGTCCGCGGGGACGGTATGCCCGGATTCCACAGGATACGGGCCGGGAAAGAGCTGCTTCCCCGTAACATTGCCGAACAGGCACTCCCCGTCGCTCACCAACAGCTCCACGCTGAACTCGGTTCCGCTGACGAAAGTCTCCATCAGCATGCGTGACGGAGTCGGCCGATCGGGCAGGAAGTCACTGCCGTCCGAATGGTCCTGGACCTGCTCCCATGCGGCGGGTATTTCGGACTCGGAGGTCAGAACGTAGGTGCCTATGGATGCCTGGAGGTCGGCGGGCTTGAGGATGGCCGGCAGACCGTGTTCCGTGACGAAGCTCCGCACCTCGTCGAGGGTGCGAACCTCCCATGACACCGGGTTGGCAACGCCGGCCGCCGCCGACACCCTTCGGAGTGCGCTCTTGTCCCGAAGGACAAGCGCCGCTCCCAGCCCCGCTCCCGGCAATCCGTAGCGTTCGGCGAGCCGGGCAGCGAACGGCACGGCGTACTCCAGCGCCGGTACCACCGCCACGGCACGCAGGTCGCCGAACTCCGCGAGGAACGCATCCGCGCTCCCGGGGCGCTGGTGCTCCCACTCAATCAGCTGCCAGGTGCAGTCGAGGGAGGCGAGCTGGTCGCGTACCTTGCGCTTGCGGACAACGTCGGGTTCCTCGATGAAGATGATGAGCTCGTCCGGGTCCATCCGACCGAGGAAGCGGGTCCAGTCGCCGGAGAACCCGACGAAGACCACAGTGCGCCGTGTAGTGGGCATGGAGTTCTTCACCTTCTGCAGGGGGTGGAATGGACGGCCCGGCCTCAGCAAGCGGCCGTTGAGATGATCCGGTCCAGGGCGGCTCTGCCGGTCCGGTCGGCGATGCCGGCCAGTTCGGAGACGATCTGTCCAGCGCCGGGATGTGTCACCCGTACGTATGTCGTGCGTGGTTCGACAACGCAGCCTCGGTACAACTTGGCCTCGTACGTGCCCGGGCCGAGCACCAGTTCCCGGAATCCCGCCGCCTGCGCGACCTCGATGAGCTCGTAGTAGTTCAGATTGAAGTAGGCGAAGTACTTGTCCGCGTACTCCGAGAATCCGGACATCTTGGGGTGCAGCTGGCCTCCGAACGCATAGCTGAGGCTGAATGCCTCGACACGCTGTCCGCGTTCTGCGACCAGGAACACCGCCCAGTCCCCGAAGAACCGGGCACTGCGCCGAATCAGCTCGACCAGCTGATCGGCGTTCATGTCATGGCCGTAGCGACGCAACTGCCGGGCGTGCAGCGCCGCATGCTCCGTCGAGAACTCCCCGATGTCGGCTCGTCTCACCGCCATGTCGCTCTCGGCGAACGTGCGCCGCTCCCGGCGCACGTTCGTCCGGCGCTTTCTGGGAAGCCGGGTGAGGAAGTCGTCGAACGAGTCTCCTTGTACGGGCAGCACTGACTGGGCCAGCGAAGTGACGCCGACGTAGCCCCGCCCCTCAAGCGTCTCGCGCAGCCGGCAGGCGGATGCTGGGACATGCATGACGGCACTCGTCGGACAGCCCCAGCGCTCCGCCGTCCTCTCCAGTTCATCGATCAGGGACGAGACGACCGGTGCAGTGTCTGAGGCGACGATCCCAGGCGCATAGGCGCCGGGAAGGATCGCCGCAGCCGTGGGCGCCAGGTCGGCCAGAAGGGGTCGTACAGCGCCAAGGAGCGTCGATACCCGTTGCCGGTCGACGGAATCGGCGGGAGGTTCGGCGCCGAGGAAGGCAAGCGGGTCGTTTGCCGGGAACCCGCCGCGTTCCAGACGCCGCACTGCCAACGCACCGTCATTGTCGGAGGTGACGGCGTAGTGCAGGCCGCTGGTGTCCGTCGGTTCATTGCATTCCAACCACTGTGGCGTACAGAACAACGAGGCCGCCCGCTGCGTGGCAGCCGACCACAGGGGTGACAGATCGGCGATCGAGGAGGAGGTGCGCATCGTCTCGTCACCCGGCCCTCTTGTGAACCCTACGGATCACGGCCAGTACCCCCGGTAGGAGCTGCCGCGGACGACCCGGCGCCGTCGGCCCTCGGCTAGAGGGCCGGCCCGATGGATGGTGTCGGTGTCGAAGACGAGCAGCGAACCGGCGGGCGCCTGGAAGGTGAGGGCACGGGAAAGGAGGAAGGACTTGTACTGTCCGTAGAGCGTGTGGAAGAGCTCCTCGGAGTGCTGGTTGAAGACGTCGATCCGGATCTTCCTGAAGTCGTCGAACGTCAACCACTCGCTCTCCCGGAGGCGACTGGTCGCCGAAGTAGTGCCGGGGATCGCCTGGAAGGGACCGTTGTCGCGATCCACGTCATCCAGGTACACCAAGAATTTGAGCGCGCCGATCTCGTCGAAGTGGTACCACGTGATCTCCTTGTCCGGCTTGAAATCGTCCGTCAGGATGAGGTGCCGGTTGAGAGTGCACGGCAGGCCCAGATAAGAGGACGCCACGGAGGCCATCCACTCCTGGGTGAATATCTCGTGGGTCCGGGGTAGGGCCTGCTTGAGTTCGTCCCCGTGGTTGTACTTGAGGTGCAGCCCGGTGCGGCTCTGGCCGTAGCGCTGGGATATGTCCTTGCCCTCGGGTGTCAGGGTCTCCAGCTCAGTACCCTTGGCGGCGGCGAAGGCACCCTCGAATTCGTCCTGGAGGTCGCTCAGCTCATCCCCGGCCAGCCAGCCCGGCACCACGGCCACGCCGAATTCCATGACCCTTTTCGTGACCTCTTGGACAAGGTCTTGACTCTCGCAATCCACCGTCAGGGCGGAAATACCGACACGCCCAGAAGTCAGGTCACCGATAATCATGGGATCACCTTATTTCTTCTTTCTTTTCCAGGGATTTCTACATCGTGTCCAGCGTGGCGCGAGCACGGCTCTCGCGTTCGAAGTAGCGCAGTAGCAATACCGCGATCAGAAGATGGCCGAGCGCGACCGCGCACTCCGCAGCGACCTCCCGCAGGCCCTCGGCCTTCCCCAAGCCTGTGTCGGTGACGAAGGCGCGTGCCGCGGCGGCCGCGTGCGTGAGAGGAAGCACATCGCCCACGATGACCATCCAGGCCGGCAGGACATCGCGAGGAATGTTGGCGCCCGTGACCAACAAGAGCACCGCAGCAGCGACGTTCGACACAATGAACACGTCTCGGAAGCGAAGCCCGAGGGCCCCCAGGACCAGGCCGAATGCCGAGCCCGACAGGGCGGCGGACGTCAATGCGAGCAAGAGGCCGGGAACGGCGCCCAGCGGGATACTCAGTCCCAGCAGCAGCGCTCCGCCGGTGAGTACGAAGACGGTGACGAACAGACCGTTGGCGGCGTAGGGCAGGGCACGCCCGATCCAGAGGAGGACTCGGCTGCGCGGGCTCAGCAGCACGACTCCCAGAGTTCCGTAGCGTCGCTCGTTCGCCACCGCCATGGTGCCTCCGAGGACACAGGCGTTGGAGACAGCGAGTACAGCGTTGCCCAGAAGGTAGAAAGTGTCGTCGGCCACTCCCAGCTGGCGCCCCAGGTAGACGAAGAAGAGCAGCTGCAGCAGCGGACCGGCCAGCAGTGTGCCGACGAACATCGACGGCGTCGCGCCTACGAACAACGCCCGGTAGGAGATGGCCCCGCCGATTACCAGCAGACGGACGGAATTGATGAACGCACGCAACGTGGGAGCTCCTTCAGCTGAGTGCCAGCGTGGCGGCCTGACGCGCCCGCCGCTCGACCAGGCCGAGCACAGCGACGGCCACCGCGGTGTACAGCACCCCGAGTCCGAGACCAGCGGTGAGCGGACCGAGCACATCTCCCCCTGACGTCGCGGCCCTCAACGCCCTGGCTCCCCAAGTGGTCGGAAGGATCATCGAAATCGGAGCCGTCCACCCCGGAAGCACGCTCATGGGGGTCAGAACCCCCGATAGCAGCCAGACCGGCGCCTCAAGGGCGTTCGTCAACGCGTGCGCGTGGCGGAGCAGCACGAAGGTGCTTGCCAGCAGAAGTCCCATCATGCCCATCGACAACACGCATCCCGGCAGTGCCACAAGGAGCAGAACGGGATGGGCGAAATCCAGCGGAACCGAAAACAGCAGCACCCCCCACAGCACTGTCGCCGCCATGGCATAAGTACCGATGATCGCGGTTGCCACGGTGACCGGCAGAAGGATCAAGGCCAGCGGCGTGGGTGCGGCCACAAGCATTTCCAGGGTGCCCAACCAGCGCTGATTCTGCACTGCGGCGCCGGACCCGAAGAGTACCGAGGTCCAGATGCCCATCAGTCCTGCTCCCACAGCGGCTTCCAGGAGACGCTCGGGGTGGCCACTGGCCCGGAAGAGGTAGGTGGCGAGGGTGGCGTAGACGATCGGCAACAGGACGGCGAAGGCCACTTCGAGCGCCGAGCGCGACATGTAGGTGACGTGTGTCCGTACCCCGACAGCGAGCAAGCGGGGTATCCGTCGTGCCGGGACGCTCACGTCAACTCCCGTGTCCTGCTTGGCGGCCGCTCGGCACGGCCACGCGCTCCTCCGTCGTGCCGGCGGAGTCCGCGACGCCCTCCACGATGGCCACGTACGCGTCCTCTAGGCTCGGTTCCCGGTCAGTGACGCGGCCGATCCGAAGTCCGTCGAGCGCCGCCAGCACGGCGCCGTGCTGATCGGTGCCCTGACGGCTCTGCACCACGATGGTCTGGGCCGTGCCGCGATCCTCCACCTGTACCGCCCGTACGCCGGGCAATCGGCGGATCCTCGTCACGTGGTTCTCGCCCGCACCGTACGCCTCGACTTCCAGTATGTTCCGGTCCGTCACTCCCGCCTTGAGTTCCGCCGGCGTGCCGACCGCTTGGATGGTGCCTGCGGCAATCACTGCCATCCGGTCGCAGAGTTCGTCGGCCTCGGCCATGTAATGCGTCGTCAGCAACACAGTGGTCCCGCTTTCCTTGAGCGCCAGAATGGTGCGCCGCAGATCGCGCGCGGCAACCGGGTCCACGCCGATAGAGGGCTCGTCCAGAAACAGAACATCGGGCCGGTGAAGCAGGCCCCGGGCGATGTGAAGGCGTTGGCGCATCCCTCGCGAGAACCCTTCGACACGCTCGTTCTCTCGACCGGTGAGGCCGACGACTTCCAGGAGCTCGGCGATACGGCTGCGTTGTTCACGCGGGTCAACATGGTAGATCTCGGCGAAGTAGCGCAGGTTGTCCAGGGCGGAAAGTCGGTCGTAAAGACCTCTGTCACCGCCGAATACGTAGCCGATCCTGCGTCGTACCGCGACAGGATCCCGGGTGACATCGTATCCGAGTACACGAGCCGTTCCGGAAGTGGGCAGAAGCAGGGTGTTGAGCATTTTGATCGTGGTCGTCTTGCCAGCACCGTTTGGACCGAGCAACCCGAAAAGCTCGCCGTTCGCAACCTCCAGGGAGACTCCTCGAACGGCATCGACGGAATGTCGACGGGGCCGCAGTAGACCATTCCTGGAAATGTAAGTCCGACATAGGTCAACTGCTTCGATTGCAGGCATGCTTGAAGCTTAGAGAAGGCGTCCTATCCAATCAAGGGAGACCGTGTCCAGACGCCGGACCTCGTGGCTCTCAGGCGTTCAACGCGGCATGCCATGGGCTGATGTCCAGTCCCGGGTATCGACGGCTCAAACCCTCAATGACGTCCTCGTCGTAGGCTTCATGGCCGGGCGGCGGGAAACCGAAGAGTTCGAGCTCAGGCGGTGTGGAGCCAGCGACGAAGCGCTGCCAGGACGGCACCATGGCGATGCGTTGGAAACTCTGCAGCCCGAGCCAGTCGGTACCAGCCACCTTGTAGGAGAGGTTCATCCAGATCCGTTCACCCTCGGGCTCTGTCATATTCACCGCTCGATGCCAGATATCCGGCGCATAGACGAGGAGGCTGCCCGCTCGGCCGGGAAAGGAGACCTCCGCCTTGTACAGCTCCGGATGAGTACCTCGCCACACGCGATAGGGCACGGGGGGCATTTCCCGGGTGAGGCCCCTCGGTACGAGACGTGTTGGCGCACACCCCTCCGTCACATCCGTCAAGTACAGGAACATCTCGACTTGTCGAGGGCGAGACTTCTTCTTGGGCACCAGCAACGTATGCGAAGAGTAGTCGAGATGATGGGGTTGTTCGTAATCCGTCGCACCTGTGTATTTCGCCCACAACTGGGCTTGGTAGAGACGCAGGTCGCGAGAACCGAGCAGAGTGGCGGCGACTTCCGTTATCCGAGGATGGACGGTCAGCCGGTTGAGTGTCTGCCCGGCCCAAGGGAAGTCGATCTGTCCCGCGAACTGCTCCGGATTTTGCGTGAATAGTTTGCGACGCCCTTGAGATTCATGCGGCGCTCTTGACGGGGTGCGCGGGCGGGACTCCTTCCGTGTTGCCGCATACTCGGCACCCGAAGGGTATATACCACCCAACTCTGCCAGAACATCTACCAGTTCTTCTTTCCCCAAGAGCTCGGGAATCAGGAAGAACCCGTCCTTCTCCCAACTCCGCTGGTACGCATGCAATGGATGACGCTCCTTGTCGATCTGGATCAGCTCTCCGAACCGGCGCTGCCATTCGGCGCACCCGTCGCCCAGGTACGAAGGCGTTCCGCCAGGTCTGGTTTCGAGACCAGGTCCAAGGCATGAAGTGCCGCCTCCAACTGAGCGGCGTTCTTAGGACCGATGACGATGCGCGTGACGGACGGAACGCTGAGACAGAACGCGATCGCCCAGGCCGCCGGCGCAGTCGTCCTCGCTGTGGGCGGGGACCCCGGCTCCCGCACCGAGTGCACGGCGCGCGCGAAGCCGTGCGCGGCGGCCCGCATGACAGCCTGGGTTTCGGCCGGGAGGTGGGATCTCCAGTCCGTTCCTGGTATCGGCACGAAGTCGGGGTGAGCCAGGAAGCCATAGGCCAGCGGCTGCATCGCCCACACCTCCCAGCCCCGCGCGTCCAGGCGTCCGGCCGCCGGGCAGGCGACGCGGTGGTTCACCGCGTTGAGTTCGATCTGGGCGATCCGTGCGCCGGGCGGATGGCAGCGCTCCGCGAACTCGGCCAGGGCCTCCGGGAAATGGCTGGCCACCCCCACCGTGGCAGCAGGGAACCGGTTCTCCAGCGAGCGGAGCGTCTCAGCCAGGGAACCGTCGCTGATGGAGCGGATGTCGGGGTCCTTCACCAGGATGTAGCCCGGACGTCCCGCGAACGCCGCACCGTACTCGATCTCGGCGACCAGCCCCGGAAGGCTCAGGTCGCTCACCGGCCCCCGCCCGGTGAGTGGCCGACCGGGTTTGGCGACGTTGCGCCACCACCGCCCACGGGTGCGCTGCCACTGGCCCACCCTCCGCAGACCCTCGCCGGCGCCGTAGCCCGGGGCCGTGTCGATGATCCTCAGGCCCGCTTCCCACGCCCGGTCCATCGTCTCGTAGGCCACGTCGTCGGCGACTTCACCATAGGAACGGTCGATGGGGAGACGTCCCCGGCCCGAGAGGCCCCAGGTGCCGAGGACGAGGCTGTCGGACGCCGTCCGCGCGGGCATCAGGCCGGCACCGTCGGCTCGGCGGCGAGCGCGCCCAGAAGGTCATCGCGCAACTGGGTCAGCGTCCGGACGGACAGCGGTAGCCCAGTCACCTTCGCGGGTACCGCAGGCGGGAGATGCGCGTTGATCGTCACCGTGCCGTCGGAGGGGAACATCACGAAGTGGTAGTCCCGCCATTCGATCCCGTAACCCGATCCCTCTCTCAGCACTTCCCTTGAGGTGCAGGTGAGCCGGGGTGTGTCCTGGGATCCGGCGTTGTCGAACCGTAGATGGTGGTACGAGCCCTTGATGATGCGTGTGGCGAAGGAGCGCCGGTGGTAGTGCGGGCTGAGAGTGCCGCCGCGCCAGAGTCTGTCGAACCGCTCCCGGCTGAACAGGTTGATCCGGACGAGCCCCACGCCGTCGCGTTCGGCCACGGTCAGAACGCGGGGATCGACGTCCGGCGTCTCAGCGTCGTGCCGGGCCAGACGGACCAGATCCTCGACGCCGAGAGACGCCGTGTGCTCGGCTGTCGCGGCACGCCAGTCGATGTCCGCCCCCAGGGCCGCCTCCATCTGCGGCAGCAGCGGCCTGCCTGCGTCGACGCGGTCGAGGAGAGTTGCGATCGCGTTCATACCGTCGCCTTCTGGTGCCGTTCCTGACCCATCGTGATGAGGTCGTTCTGCGTGTAGTAGCGGACCGACCCCTCAGCCTTGGCCACGCCGGCGAGCAGCAGCGCCCTGGCCAGCGTCATCCGGGACTGGACCTCGTCCAGTCTGCGGTTGGTATCCGCGATGGCCTCCGCCGCCGTCGGCGCGTCGGCCCCGGACAGGTCCTCGACGGCCTGCTCGACGACGCGGACGAACGTCTCGTTGCACAGCTCTTCGAAGCGGTCGATCGACCGCTTCACTTCGGGCCTGCGGCCCGGCACCGTGCGGCGCCACTCATAGGTGACTGATGACTGCAGTCCGGCGATGACCTCCATGAACGGTGCGAAGCGAGCTGCCGTCAGCTCGGTGACTCGCTTGGCGATGGCCGTCCGGGGATCCAGGTACTCGGACGACAGTGTGGCTCCGTGGTCGCGCAGCGCGCCGTCGTGTTCGATGACCCGGTTGAGCGGTGTCCCGAAGTGCGGATCGACGGCACTGTTCACGGTGACCGGTTTCAGTTCGTCGATGCTCCGGAGGAAGTCCAGGTTCGCTCCCACCTCGGTCAGGGTGGTCCGGTGGTTGAACATCATGAAACCCGGCTGGAATGACAGTCCGAGGGATTTGATGACGCGTACCGCTTCAAGGTTCTGGCGTACTGATTGGCCCTTGCCGTACAGGCGCAGCGTCTCGTCGTCGCCTGTCTCCAGACCGACGAAGACGTGCTTGAGACCGCCGCGGGCCAGTGCGGTCAGTACCCGTTCGTCCACATTCTCGGCTCGGCAGGACATGGCGAAGCCGACAGGCAGCTTCAGCTCCTCCAGTTCTTGTCCGATCATGAGGGCACGTTCGTGTCCGGCTTCTGTACCGCCGAAGAACTCGTCGTCGACGACGAGGAGTTCGATCAGCCCGAAGCGTTCGTGGAGGGCGGCGATCTCCGCCACTGTGTGTGCGACCGACCGCGCCAGCCATCCTCCGTTGGCCAGCGGCCGGTCGCGTTCGAGGCCGTAGAAACGCGGAATGCTGCAGAAAGTGCAGCGCGCGTAGCAGCCCCTGCTGGTGGAGACACAGACGAGCCCGTCGAGGTCGATGATCTCCTGCGTGAGGTCGCGAGCCGGCGGTGCGAGAGTATCGAGGTTGTGTACCCGCGGCGCGGGCTTCCACCGGACGCCGTCGTCCCACCGGGCGTACACACCAGGAACCGTACGGGGGTCGTCGCCGTTCCGGACCGCCTGCGCGTAACCGACGATGGGCCCCTCTCCCTCACCCGCCACCACTGCGTCGACGGCGGGGTTGGCGTCCAGGACGCGGCGCGGGATGAAGGACGCGGCGTGCCCACCGACGACGATGTGGCCCCCGTATCCGGCTTCGCGCAGCATCAGACACACGCGCGCGGTCCGCTCGGGGAAATGGTTGAGGATGACCGTGAAGCCGACGACGTCTGGCTGCTCGTCCAGAATGCGGCGTACGGTCTCCTCCTCGCTCCAGTCGTAGAGCATGCCGTCGAGCATCGTGACGTCGACGCCGTGGTGTCGCAGCGCACCCGCGCAGTAGGCGATACCCAGACACTCAACCGGCTTGCTGAACTTGTGCAGGACGTCGACCGGCGGCCTCACGAGAACGGTCTTGCCCATGGAGGCCCCCATCAGAAGACGAACTGGGTCGTGTGGCCGAGCAGGCGCACCGGGATATTCCACGCGCGTTCGAGGTCGCCCCAGTGCCTGCCGACGAGATCCCGGCCGTGTGCGTTGAATCCGGTAGCGGGCACGAGAATGAGGTCAGGTGTACGCCCCGTTTTCTCC
Organism: Streptomyces sp. NPDC002935; assembly: GCF_040611295.1. Classification (NCBI taxonomy): domain Bacteria; kingdom Bacillati; phylum Actinomycetota; class Actinomycetes; order Kitasatosporales; family Streptomycetaceae; genus Streptomyces; species Streptomyces sp. NPDC002935. The sequence goes on along the minus strand of NZ_JBEXNW010000001.1, from coordinate 218,400 downwards.
TGGTGCCGGACGAGTGCCGCATGGATGTCACCCACCGTGCACATGTCCATGACCCTGATGTTGCCTCCGAGATAGTCGTTGGTGGCGACGACGAAGTCGATGCAGTCGGCATGGTCGGCGACAGAGCGCTCGATGAAGGCCCGAGCGGCGGGGAGCATGAGCGATGAGGTCACGAGCCAGCTGTACCGCGACCCGACATCCTCGATCTGCTGGGCGATCCCGCGAGCGTCGCCGCTGCTGATCGAGGGAGCCGTCACCACGCCGTGCGGCACGAGGTACTTTCCGATGTAGGGACCCGTGTAGGGATACGTCGGCGGGAGCTCGGTGTCCAGCATCAGGTCCAGTGACTGGCCGGCCCGCCGAATACGCAGCTTGACCAACCCTTTGACCAGCATCAGGGAGCTCACCACCTCCGACCTCGTGGTGGGGCGCAGGTAGCCGACGCCGACGATGACATCTCCGGGCCGCAGCCCACATGCGGCTGCGGGCGAGCCGGGGATGGTGCCGATGACGCGGGCCGCCAGCGGGTCGTCGTAGAAGAAGTTCTCCTCGTAGGCGCTGGGAATCGCGATGATCGGCACGTGGGTCTTCTCCCGCATGGACTGTGCCCATTCGATGACGCTGCCCCAAAGGATGTCCGTATCGAAATCCATTGGGGAAGGGTGGTCGCGGGTGAAGCCCGGCTCGTTGACCCGGATGAAATTGGGGTCGAGCTCCGAGACGGTCTCGATCGTCCGGGTCAGGTCCTCCAACGGAAAATCGGGCGTCGCGACCAAGCTCACGCCGAAGGGGATCTCATGCTTGCGCAGTTCTTGCAGACAATGCAGCGCCGTCCAGGTGCGGTTGGGCCGCTCCTTCATCACCTCCTGTCGCAATGGCTCGTCGACCGTGTTTGTCGACACCACGAAGTGGACCGGCTTGACCTCCGCCAACTGCTCCACGATGCGTGGCGTCAGCGGATTTCCGTTCGTGGTGAAAAAGAAGGGACGATCCGTCGTCTCCCGAAGGGTCTTCATCACCTCCGGCAGCCGAGGGTCGACGAGGAACTCGTTCAGTTCCCACTGGGCGGAGAACAGGGCCCGACGTTCCTGCGGCCTGTAGTAGGCGATACGCGTGTCGAGTTCGTCGCGGGCGATGCTCTTCTTAGCCCGTGCGATGGCCAGCGTGTCCGGATTGCCGAAGAGGTAGCAGAAGGAACACGCCACGTTGCATACGCGGGCCAGGTGCTCGTAGACCTCTGACGGATGCCCATGGGACGGCACGACCCAGTCCCCGGTGCGGCGCAGGCGGAAGCCCTCCGGCTCCGTGTGCTCGCCGTTCTTGGAGATACGCAGCAGCGGCGCGAGAAGCGACCAATGTCTGGCCAGGATCGGAATGGTGGGCTCGGTCTGTGACACGGAGAAGAGCGGCTGCCTCCTGATGGCAGTCTTGGCGTTCTCGGTACGCTCAGCCAGCGGGTGAGGCTGCGCCAGGGGCCGCACCCTGAGGGGGAAATAGCCAGATCCGGTCAATAGCGCCGACGGGTTGACGAATTCACCGTCCACCAGGAGATCGACCTCGTCCAGGACGATCTCCAGAAGCGAGACAAGATAACTGCGCTGACCGTCCTTTTCCTCCGCCGGCGGCAAGGGGTACGAAAAGGCGAAGTCGCCGGAGAGATCCGGGGCGTGGTCCCAGGATCCGCCAGTGGCACCGTCGACAGTGACCCACTCGGCCGCGAAGAGAGGCACCTTGGCATTCTCGGGGATGGTCAGGTCCAGCAGTGCCGTCAACGATTCGCCGATCAGATCCTCGGGCACGCGATGCAGCCCGGTAAGGGGCACGCTCTCCCCGAGTCCGTAGGCAGGCGCAGAATGCGGGTCGCGGCACCGCAAGCGGTAGGCGGACGGTTGCAGCGTCTCGCCCCGGCTGTTCTGGAGTGTCACGCCGCTCAATGTGAATCCGAGAACGGATCCGATGTACCGGTGAAAGGCTTCTCGGACCCTCGGCAGCCCAACCGCCGGTTCGGTTTTCAAGAGTGACATGAGCGTCAGTTCTCCTCTTCAGCGCAGATCCATCGGGGCTTGAGACGGGCCTGTGCCCGTACCGCACAGTCTGATGCGGGTGCCCTTGAGGCCGCCTTCGCGGAAACACGAAACGTGCCTCCGCGAAGGCCAGGTGCATCACAGTCCGCAGAAGGACCTAGATGCCCCTTCAGACCATGTTGAGCGTCGAGATGTCCGCAGAGAGTGACCGCGTAAGGGCCTCGGCCCGCTCAAGCAGGTCTTCCCGAGTCCAGCCCTGAGCGGCAATGAGTTCCTCGGCCTTGGCCTCGTCGCTCAGCGCCTCCATGAGGTCCTCGACCGATATGTCGAGTTTCTCTTCAAGGACCGCAACGGTGGGAGACATAGCCCCTCCATTCGTTCGGTGAATATTTACCTTGCGCAAGAACACTGACACGGTCCCATGAATGCAGGCAAGGGTGTCCAAGCCGGTCACAGGACAGCCTAAATCTGAGTCCACGTAAGGATATTCAGCCGTAAATAGAGCATCGGCGATATCTGCTGAATATACCGAGAAAATGAAATTTGCAGCACGGAGCCCATGTTTTCTCGCGGTCTGCGAGGAGGGGTGAATGAAATGGCCGCACAATCGTATTGCACGCGAAGGTCACCCCACCTCGGCAGGCGAGTTTAGACCCTGGCACCCGGAACTGGATCTCCTCCGGCACGAAATCCAGAAGCACTCTCCGGAAGCGTTCACGAAAAGTGATGAAGTGGCGGCTCAGAAACGAAAGATCAATGCTGCACAATGGTCCCGGCAAGCGCTTCGGACTGTAGTCGCACCCCACCGCGTCCAACAATGCGCCGACGCGCCGGATACACCAGGCTCCACAGTGCCCGACCACTATCCGAGAGGCTCATGCCGTCCTCCGCCGCTTGTCCAACTGCGCACCGTGAGCGGTTGGACGACAGTTCGCGTGCCCTCTGTCCGGACCATCGACCGCGGCTTCAAATCCAAGCCCGCAGCCGAGCGTTGACGCCTGTGACCGGTACCTGCACTTCGGTTCTGCGGAACGCACCCTAACAAGGCCGACACAATAAGCCGAGTGGTCGGTGGGCGATCAGGCAGCAGGCGACTCGAGGCGCGCCCCCTGGTCCGGGCTCGGGCCAGCGCCGGGATGTTTGTTTCGTCCCTGGTACATGAAGTCGTGCACCACGGCGTCGCAGGTGCCGTTGCGGCCTCGGGACGCGGCAGCCTTGGCAGGGCTGGCCCGATTGCCTCACTAGTGGACACTCGCGGACGAACAGCCTGGCATCGCGCGCGAATTGGCCTATGTCTTCGGCGACGCTCAGTGTGCCGAGCGTGATGCGGTATTCAGCGTCGGTTGAGTCCCGGAGCGCGCAGTCAGGCCCCTATGGGCGTTTCTCTCGTGCTAAGGGCTGTCCCGCGCCAGGGATTCGTCGTTAATTCGTCTATGAGTGCTTCTGCGGATGTTCCGGTGCCACGTCGCGGTCCGAAGTTGGAACCGTTGTTGTTGTCTCCTGATGAGCGTGTGGTGTTGGAGCGTTGGGCCCGCAGGGCGTCATCTGCGCAGGCAGTGGCCTTGCGCGCCCGCATCGTGTTGGCATGTGACGGTGTTGATAGGCCACCGATTGTCGTGGTGGCGCGGGAATTGGGCATCGCGGCGGACACGGTCCGCAAGTGGCGTCGCCGGTTTCTGGCCGCCCGGCTGGACGGGCTGGTGGACGAACCGAGGCCGGGCCGGCCGCCCACCATCAGTGTTGATCAGGTGGAGGCGGTGGTGGTCAGCACGCTGGAGGAGATTCCGAAGAACGCCACTCACTGGTCTCGTGCGTCCATGGCCGACCGCAGTGGCCTGTCGAAGTCGGCCGTGGGCCGGATCTGGCGCAGGTTCCAGCTCAAGCCACACCTGAGCGACACGTTCAAGTTGTCGACGGACCCGCTGTTCGTGGAGAAGGTCTACGACGTGGTGGGGCTGTATTTCAACCCGCCCGAAGGTGCGGTGGTGTTGTCGGTGGACGAGAAGTCCCAGATCCAGGCCCTGGATCGCTCGCAGCCGGTGCTGCCGATGATGCCCGGCATGCCCGAGCGCCGGACCCATGACTATGTGCGCAACGGTCTGACCACTTTGTTCGCCGCGTTCGATATCGCCACCGGCGAGGTGATCAGCGCACTGCACCGCAGGCACCGGGCGGCGGAGTTCAAGAAATTCCTGGTCAGGATCGACAAGGAGGTGCCGGCCCATCTCCAGATCCATCTGATCCGGGACATCTGAGCGACCTTCGAGGAAACGTCGTCGCATCATCTCCGGACCATGCCGGGCACCGGCCGGCGACCGCCGGTCTCTGCCCGGCCCAGGGGCCGCCGACCCGCTCAGTCGGCGGCCCTTCGCTCTTTTCAGCTCAGCGCGACGGTGATGTCCTGCTCCTTGCTCGCGTGGAACGTGGGCAGCGGGAGGCCGCTGCCGCTCAGCTCAATGACCGTGGCCTCGACGTGCGCCGCGCCCGGAACGAGGGTGCCGGGTGCGCGCTTCTCCGAGTTGGCCCAGCGGTGCTCCGCGCCGTCGCAGAGCGCCGAGGAGCCGCCGATGCCGTGGCGGACCCGGGGATCGCCCTGGGACACCGAGGAGGACACGAACACGGACCCGACGGCGCCCGTGCAGCGGTAGGTGCCGGAGAGGGTGATGGTGCCGTCGGCGGCGACCGTGGCGGTGGGGTCGACGGTCACCTCGTCGTACGGGGCGGACCGGGCGACGGCGGACGGGGCGAGAAGCAGGAGCAGGGCGGCAGCGGCGGCCGCGCCGATGGCCTGGCGGACGAACATGGGGTACCTCCTGGAACGGGGCCGGGAAAGGGCGCTCAACAGGTACCGGTCCGAGGCCCCGAGGCCGGTGATCATCACCCCTTTGGTGGCGAGTTGGCACCGTCCGTCTTGGGGACGTCCGAGAGTTGTCCTCGTGTTGTCACGCTTCACGACCGGCTGTTCCGATGAGTTCGCCGCGAGCGCATGGTCTATTCATGCGAGGGCGACGACAACGCCGCCGACACTCTTCGCATCCGACGTGGAGGTGCGCCATGTGCTCACACCGGTCTTCGTGCCCGTCCGCGGACATCGCCGCCCCGCACATCGTTTCGGCCCATCCCGAGCAGGGCTGGAACCTCCTGTGCAACGGCGCGATCGTCTTCGACGACAGTGGCGAACTGCTTCCCGACGGCAGCGTGATCGCTCCGCACCGGGTGTTCGCCGGCCAACTGGCCGTCGCGGCCTGATCCCCGCTCGCCGCCTCGCCCCGCGGCCCTACGCCAGCACGGCGAAGCCGTCGAGTTCGACCAGCGCCTGCTCGTCCCAGAGGCGGGCGGCGCCGATGACGGCCATCGCCGGGTAGTCGCGGCCCGCCAACCGGCGCCAGATGCGCCCGAGTTCGGGAGCGTGAGCGCGGTAGTCGGCGACGTCCGTGGCGTAGACCGTGACCCGGGCGAGGTCGGCCGGCTCGCCGCCCGCCGCGCCCAGCGCGGTGAGCAGATTGGTCAGTGCCCGCTCGAACTGCAGGGGCAGGGTCTCCCCCACCACCTTGCCGTCCACGTCGAGCGCGGTCTGTCCGGCCAGGAAGACGACACGGGAGCCGGTGGCGACGACGGCGTGCGAGAAGCCGGTCGGCGGGGAGAGCTCGGGCGGGTTGACGCGCTCGGCGGTCATGCGGACCCCGTTTCCTGTGTCTGTTCGGCGGTCATGCGGACCCCGTTTCCTGTGTCTGCTGTTCGGCCATCCGGTACAACTCCTTGGCGATGACCGCCCGTTGGACCTCGCTGGCCCCCTCGTAGATACGCGGCGCACGCACCTCGCGGTAGAGGTGTTCGAGGAGGTGGCCGCGCTGCAGGGCACGGGCGCCGTGCAGCTGGACGGCCGCGTCGACGACGTGCTGGGCCGTCTCGGTCGCGAGCAGTTTCGCCATCGCCGCCCTCCGGGGTACGTCCGTGGCCCCCTCGTCGTACGCCGCCGCGGCCGCGTACACCATCAGGCGGGCCGCCTCGGTGCGCAGTGCCATGTCGGCGACCTGGTGGGCCACGGTCTGCAGGTCCTTCAGCGGGCCGCCGAACGCCACGCGCCGCGTCGTGTGGGCGAGGGTCGCGTCCAGCGCGGCCTGTGCCATGCCGACCGCGAACGCGCCCACGCTCGGCCGGAAGAGGTTGAGGGTGTGCATGGCGACGCGGAACCCGTGGTCGGGTTCGCCGAGGACGTCGTCCGCCGTGACGGGTACGGCGTCGAAGGCGAGGGCGCCGATGGGGTGCGGGGAGAGCATGTCGAGCGGGGTGCCGGTGAGTCCGGGCCGGTCGGCGGGGACGAGGAAGGCGGTGACGCCGCGGGCTCCGGCGTCGGGCGCGGTCCGCGCGAAGACGGTGTAGAAGTCGGCCTCGGGGGCGTTGGAGATCCAGCACTTCTCGCCGGTGAGCCGCCAGCCGCCGGAGCCGTCTGCGTCCGCCCGGAGCGCCAGCGCGGCCGCGTCCGAGCCCGCGCCGGGCTCGCTCAGCGCGAAGGCGGCCACGGCGCCGCCGTCCGCGACCCGCGGCAGCCAGTACTCGCGCTGGGCCGCGGTGCCGTACGCGTGGACCGGATGGGCGCCGAGCCCCTGAAGGGCCAGCGCCGTCTCGGCCTCGGTGCAGACCTGTGCCAGGGACTCGCGCATCAGGCAGAGGTCCAGAGCGCCGGAGGTGAACAGGCGGGAGAGCAGGCCGAGTCGGCCGAGTTCGGCAACGAGCGGTCGGTTGACATGACCGGGCTCGCCCTTGTCTGCCAGTGGGCGCAGTCGGTCCGCGGCCAGCGTGCGCAGCTCGGCACACCAGGCGGTCTGCCCCGGATCGAGCGAGAATGCGGTCATTGCCCGTCCCCTCTCCCCATCGGACGCCACCCACGTTATCGCGAACTGTTGACTGTCGTCACCAACACGATACGCTCCTTGTGCGAGCCCACCACGACGCCCACCAAGGCAAGGGGGCGAACCCTCCATGGACCCTGTGGATCCCGTGGATCAAGCGGATCCCGCGGACACCTTGAGGCCGGCACTCTCGGCCCACGTCGACACTTTTCCGCGCGACCATCTCCCGCCCCCGGAGCAGTGGCCCGAACTCCATTTCGACCTGCCCGGCCTCCGCTACCCCGTTCGGCTGAACTGCGCCGCCGAACTCCTCGCAGACACCGACCCCGAGCGCCCGGTGTTCCGTACGCCGTCCGGTGACCCGTGGACGTACGGACAGCTGCGCGCCCGTGTCGACCGCATCGCCCATGTGCTCATCGGCGAGCTGGGCGTCGTCCCGGGCAACCGGGTACTGCTGCGCGGCCCCACCACACCGTGGCTGGCCGCCTGCTGGCTGGCGGTGCTGAAGGCGGGCGCGGTCGCCGTCACGGTGCTCGCGCAGCAGCGGTCGCACGAACTGAGCACGATGTGCGACATCGCGCGGGTGACGCACGCCCTGTGCGACATCCGCGCGGTCGACGACCTGGTCAAGGCGGAGATCCCCGGGCTGCGGGTCACGACGTACGGCGGTGACGCGTCCGACGATCTGCTGCTGCGGATCACCGGCGCGCCGGACGAGCCCTTCGAAGCGGTGGACACCGCCGCCGACGACGTGGCGCTGATCGCGTTCACCTCGGGCACGACCGGACGGCCCAAGGGCTGTATGCACTTCCACCGCGATGTGTTGGCGATAGCGGACACGTTCTCGAAGCATGTGTTGCAGCCACATGAGGACGATGTCTTCGCGGGCAGTCCTCCCTTGGGATTCACCTTCGGGCTCGGCGGTCTCGTCGTCTTCCCCCTGCGCGCCGGCGCCTGCTCCCTGCTGCTCGAACAGGCGGGACCCAAGCAACTGCTGCCCGCGATCACCCAGCACCGCGTCTCCGTGCTGTTCACGGCGCCGACCGCCTACCGGGCGATGCTGGCGGAGCTGGACGACCACGACATCGGGTCACTGCGGCGCTGTGTGTCCGCGGGCGAGAACCTGCCCGCGGCGACCTGGCGGGACTGGCACGGGCGCACCGGGCTGCGCATCATCAACGGCATCGGCGCCACCGAGCTGCTGCACATCTTCATCTCCGCCGCCGACGGGCACATCCGCCCCGGCACGACGGGCCTGCCGGTGCCGGGGTGGCACGCGCGCGTGGTCGACACCGACGGAACGCCCGTGCCGGACGGCGAACCCGGTCTGCTCGCCGTGCGCGGCCCGGTCGGCTGCCGCTATCTCGCCGACCCGCGCCAGCGCGAGTACGTACGCGGCGGCTGGAACATCACCGGCGACACCTATGTGCGCGACCAGGACGGCTACTTCCGCTATGTGGCCCGCGCCGACGACATGATCATCTCGGCGGGGTACAACATCGCGGGGCCCGAGGTCGAGGACGCTCTGCTGCGGCACCCGGACGTGGTCGAGACGGCGGTCGTCGGACGGGCCGACGAGGCACGGGGGCAGGTCGTGGTGGCCTACGCGGTGCTCAAGGAGGGCGCCCACCGGGACGCCGAGGCGCTGCGCGCCTTCCTCAAGTCCGAGCTGGCGCCGTACAAATGCCCCCGCGAGATCGTCTTCCTGGACGCGCTGCCACGCACCGCCACGGGCAAACTCCAGCGGTTCAGACTGCGTGAGGAGGCCGGTGCCGACATCCCGTCACCAGCCGCGCCCGAGAGCTGCTTGCCCGCGCCCGAGAACGTCCTGTCCACGCCCGACGACGACTTGCCCGCGCCCGAGGACGACTTGTCCACAGGCGGCAGCCCCAAGTGATCTTCGCGCACTAGAGTGATCAACGTGTCAGAGCAGCACGCCCCCCGGTCCCTCATCGTCACCTTCTACGGCGCGTACGGCCGTTTCATGCCCGGCCCGGTGCCGGTGGCCGAGTTGATCCGGCTCCTCGCCGCGGTCGGCGTGGACGCGCCCTCGGTGCGGTCGTCGGTCTCCCGGCTCAAGCGCCGCGGGCTCCTGGAGCCCGCGCGCACCGCGGCGGGCGCCGCGGGATACGCGCTGTCGCCGGACGCGCGCCAGCTGCTCGACGACGGCGACCGACGGATTTACGCGTCGGCGCCTCCCGAAGACGACGGCTGGGTGCTCGCCGTCTTCTCCGTACCCGAGTCCGAGCGGCAGAAGCGGCATCTCCTGCGCTCGCGGCTCGCCGGTCTCGGCTTCGGCACGGCCGCGCCCGGAGTGTGGCTCGCCCCCGCGCGGCTGTACGAGGAGACCCGGCACACCCTGGAGCGGCTGCGCCTCGATCCGTACGTGGAGCTGTTCCGCGGCGAGCATCTGGGGTTCGCCGCGACGGCCGACGCGGTGGCGCGCTGGTGGGACCTGGCCGGGATCGCCAAGGAGCACGAGGCGTTCCTCGGCCGGCACGCGCGTGTGCTGCACACCTGGGAGGGACGCGCGGACACCTCGCCCGAGGCGGCCTACCGCGACTATCTGCTCGCCCTCGACTCCTGGCGCCATCTCCCGTACACCGACCCGGGGCTGCCCGCCGCGCTGCTCCCCGGGGACTGGCCGGGCGCCCGCTCGGTCACCGTCTTCCGGGCCCTGCACGAGCGACTGCGGGACGCGGGAGCGGAGTTCGCCGGGGTACCCCCCTGGTCCGGGTACCCCGACGGCGGATGACCTCGGTCCTGACTGACCTGGCTGTCCTCAAGTGCCCAGTGTGAGGCGGGGCTTGGGGGCGTCGGTGCGGCCGGTCTGCGGGCGTCGGCTGCCCGCGCGGTAGGGCATCGGCCAGCCGACACCCGGCCCCTCGTAGCCCTGTTCGGCCGCCGCGTGCAGTGTCCAGTGCGGGTCGTACAGGTGCGGACGCGCGAGCGCGCACAGGTCGGTCCGCCCCGCCAGGATCAGGGAGTTGACGTCGTCCCAGGAGGAGATCGCGCCGACCGCGATCACCGGGAGCCCGGTCTCGTGGCGGATCCGGTCGGCGTACGGCGTCTGGTACGAGCGGCCGTACTCGGGGTGCTCGTCCGCCACCACCTGGCCGGTCGACACGTCCACCGCGTCGGCGCCGTGCGCCGCGAAGGCCCGCGCGATCGCCACCGCCTCGTCCCCGGTGGTGCCGCCCTCGGCCCAGTCGGTGGCGGAGATGCGCACCGTCATCGGCCGCTCGAGCGGCCACACGGCCCGTACCGCGTCGAACACTTCGAGCGGGAAGCGCAGCCGCTTCTCCAGTGATCCGCCGTACGCGTCGGTGCGCCGGTTGGTCAGTGGCGACAGGAACCCGGAGAGCAAGTAGCCGTGGGCGCAGTGCAGTTCGAGGAGGTCGAAGCCGCAGCGGGCGGCACGGCAGGCGGCCGCGGTGAACTGCTCGCGCAGATCGGTGAGCTGGGCGCGCGACAGCTCGCGGGGTGTCTGGCTGTCCGGCTTGTACGGGAGGGGGGAGGCGGCCACGAGCGGCCAGTTGCCGTCCGGCAGGGGCTCGTCGATGCCCTCCCACATCAGCCGGGTCGAGCCCTTCCGGCCGGCGTGGCCGAGTTGGAGGCCGATCGCGGTGCCCGGCGCCTGCCCGTGCGTGAAGTCGACGATCCGCCGCCAGGATTCGGCCTGTCGGGCGGTGTAGAGGCCCGCGCAGCCGGGCGTGATGCGGCCCTCCGCGCTGACGCACACCATCTCGGTCATCACCAGTCCGGCGCCGCCGAGAGCCCGCGCGCCCAGATGGACGAGATGGAAGTCGCCGGGGACGCCGTCCACGGCCGAGTACATGTCCATCGGCGAGACGACGACACGGTTGCGCAGGGTCAGGCCGCGCAGCCGGAACGGGGTGAACATCGGCGGGGTGCCGGGCGGGCAGCGGAACTCCCGCTCGACCGCGGCCACGAAGTGCGGGTCGCGCAGCCGCAGGTTGTCGTGGGTGACACGGCGGCTGCGGGTGAGGAGGTTGAACGCGAACTGCCGGGTGGGCTGGCCGAGATAGCGGTCGAGGTTCTCGAACCACTCCAGGCTGGCGCGGGCGGCCCGCTGGGTGGAGGCGACGACGGAGCGCCGCTCCTCCTCGTAGGCCGCCAGCGCCTCCGCCGGCGACGGCCGCTCCTCCAGACAGGCGGCCAGCGCGAGGGCGTCCTCGACGGCGAGTTTGGTGCCGGACCCGATGGAGAAGTGGGCGGTGTGGGCGGCGTCGCCGAGGAGCACCAGATTGCCGTGCGACCAGCGGTCGTTGACGATCGTCCGGAATCTCGTCCACGCCGACCTGTTGGCGCGCAGCGGGCGTCCGCCGAGCGTGGCCGCGAAGATCTTGCCGCACCGCTCGACGGACTCCTGTTCGTCGAGGTCCGCGAACCCCGCGGCCCGCCAGACCTCTTCGCGCATCTCGACGATGACGGTGGAGGCGTCGGCCGCGTACGGGTACGCGTGCAGTTGCATGACGCCGTGTTCGGTCTCGGCGATCTCGAAGCGGAAGGCGTCGAAGGCGAAGTCGGCGGCGAGCCAGATGTAGCGGCAGCGGTGTTCCTCCACGGACGGCCGGAACACCTCCGCGTACGCCGCGCGGGTGAGGCTGTGCACGCCGTCGGCGGCGACGACGAGGTCGTACGCCGTCATCAGAGTGTCGACGGGCGGGGCCTCGGCCGTGAAGCGCAGGTCGACGCCCAGCGATCGGCAGCGTTCGTGCAGGATCTCCAGGAGTCGGCGCCTGCCGAGCGCGGCGAAGCCGTGGCCGCCGGAGGTGTGGCGCACCCCGCGGTGCACGATGTCGATGTCGTCCCAGCGGACGAACTCGGCCTGGAGCGCCGCGTACACGACGGGGTCGGCGTGCTCGATGCCGCCGAGGGTCTCGTCGGACAGGACGACGCCGAAACCGAAGGTGTCGTCGGGCGCGTTGCGTTCCCAGACGGTGATCTCGCGGGCCGGGTCGAGGCGTTTGAGGAGGGCGGCGGCATAGAGTCCGCCGGGCCCGCCGCCGATCACCGCGACGCGCATCGCACCGCCACCCGCACGCCCGGCCCGCGTACGCCCGTCACTCCCTGCGCCGGCACGCCCGTCAGCCCCTGCTCCCGCATGCTCGTCAGTCCCTGCTCCCGCACGCCCGTCAGTCCCTGCTCCCGCACGGCCATCACTCCCGGCCCCGGCACGGCCTTCGCGGTCCTCGCCGCCTGTGTCCACGCGCATCCCGTGCTCACCTCCCCCGCCACTTCGGGGCCCGCTTCTCCGTGAAGGCCGCGTGGAACTCCGCGTAGTCCTCGCCGTTCATCAGCAGGGCCTGGGTCGCGGCGTCCAGTTCGACGGAGGCGGCGAGCGGCATGTCCAGTTCGGCGGTGAGCAGCGCCTTGGTCTGGGCGTACGCCAGGGCCGGGCCCTCGGCGAGACGGCGGGCCAGTGCCTGCGCGCCCTCGTCGGCGTGCCCCTCTTCGGTGAGCTCGCTGATCAGGCCGATGCGCTCGGCCTCGGGCGCCCGCACCGGTTCGCCGAGCATCAGCAGCCGGGTCGCGTGACCGAGTCCGACCACGCGGGGCAGCAGATAGGCCGCGCCCATGTCCCCGCCGGACAGCCCGACGCGGGTGAAGAGGAAGGCGAAGCGGGCGCTCGGGTCGGCCACCCGGAAGTCGGCGGCCAGCGCCAGCACGGCGCCGGCGCCCGCCGCCACCCCGTGCACCGCCGCGATCACCGGGAACGGGCATTCGCGTACGGCCCGGACGACCTGCCCGGTCATCCGGTTGAAGTCGAGGAGCTGGGCGGTGTCCATGGCGAGGGTCGCGCCGATGATCTCGTCGACGTCGCCGCCGGAACAGAATCCGCGGCCCTCTCCGGCGAGCACCAGGGCGCGGACGGACCGCTCGCGGGACAGCTCGGCGAGCAGGTCGCGCAGGTCGGCGTAGGCGCCGAAGGTGAGCGCGTTGAGTTTCTCGGGGCGGGCCAGGGTGACCGTGGCGACGCCGTCGGTGAGCTCGTACCTCAGATGCTGCCAGTCGGGGGTGCGGGTGGCGGAGCCGGTGAAGGGACTCATGACGTGCGGCCTCCTCGGGCGGGGGCGACGCTCTGTGGCTGTTCAACGAAGTTATCACTCATCTGTGACCGTCGTCATGAGTGCGCGATAGGGCGGTCGTGGCGACCACGGAACGACGGTGTGCGGTGACGCGCAGCGAGTGTCGCAAGGTGCCGTGACAGCCGCGACGCGAGACAACGGTCACACCCCGCGGAGCGACCCCGGTCCGTCACCGCGTCACGGATCATCGATAGCCGTGTAACGGCGGGAGCACACGGGGGACGCGGCCCGTTCGCCTGGGTACACAGCCCCGTATCGGACCGAACGTCCCGAAAGGAGCCGCCGACGCCATGGGGACAGACCGGATGATGTCCCGAGAAAGCCCGCCGAGCGCGTTCGCCCGGTGTCGCCGTACCATTCCTAAGGTTGAAAGCAGGATCGCCTGCTCCACGAACGGACCCGACTTGCACGACACCCCAGCACCCGCCTCCTGGCGCATCGCGCTGCCGCACACCGTCGCGGCCGTGCCCGTCGCCCGCGCTCTGGTCCGCACGGCACTCGCCGAGCGGGAACACGCGGCCGACAGCGACACCGCCGAGCTGCTCACGGCGGAGCTGGTCGCCAACGCCGTCGAGCACACTGCGGGCGACGGGCCCATAGAGCTGGTCGTGGAGCTGATGCCGACCGGCTGCCGGGTCGAGGTCCACGACCCCGACCCGGTGCCGCCCGTCGATCTCACGCTCCCGCATCCGCCGGGCGAGCCCGACCCCTGGCAGGAGCACGGGCGCGGCCTGCTGCTGCTCCGCGCCCTCAGCTCGTCCTGCGGGCACCGCCCGACCGACTCCGGCAAGGCGGTCTGGTTCAGACTGCCTGTGGTTCCCGCTCAGCGGCGTCCGGTGCTGTAGCGGCCTCCGCGTCGGCTCCGGCGCGGTCACCGGTCCGGGCCAGCCGGGAGTGGCGGCGCCCGTAGAGGACGTACACCAGGGATCCGGCCACGAGGAAGGCGGCGAACTGGAGCCAGGTCGTCCAGCCGGTCTCGTACATCAGATAGAGGCAGAAGCCCACGCCGAGCAGCGGCACCACGGGGTAGAGCGGCACCCGGAAGGTGCGGGAGAGGCCGGGCTCGCGGCGGCGCAGCGCGATCACCGCGATGTTGACCGCCGCCATCACGGCGAGTGTGCCGATGGTGCACAGGTTGACCACGGAGTCCAGGGACGCGAAGGCAGCGGGGAGCGCGAAGACGATCGCGACGATCAGCGTGCCGGCGACCGGCGTCGAGGTCCTCGGCGAGACCTTCTCGAAGACGCGCGGGACCAGGCCGTCGCGGGACATCGACATCAGGATGCGGGTCTGGCCGTACATCACCGCGAGAACGACCGAGGCGATGGCGACGACCGCGCCGAAGGCGATCACTCCGCCGCCCACGGTGGAACCGGTGACCTCGTTGACGACATAGGACAGCGCGGCGGGCCTGCCACCGACCTTGTCCCCGCCGATGGCGCCGATCGCGGCCAGGGCGACGGCGCAGTACCGAGGCCGAGAGTTCGGGGGAAGGTCGCGCGGCGACCCCGGAAGGGATGGCTCCGGGGCCGCCGGACATCGTACGGAGAAGTCAGGCCAGCGTGGCGACCAGGATCGCCTTGATCGTGTGCAGCCGGTTCTCGGCCTGGTCGAAGACGACGGAGTGCGCCGATTCGAAGACCTCGTCGGTGACCTCCAGCGAGTCGAGGCCGTAGGTCGCGTGGATCTCCCGGCCGACCTTGGTCCCGAGATCGTGGAAGGCCGGCAGGCAGTGCAGGAACTTGACGTCCGGGTTGCCGGTCGCGCGCAGCACGTCCATGGTCACGGCGTACGGGGAGAGGGCGCCGATGCGCTCGGCCCACACCCCTTTGGGCTCTCCCATGGAGACCCAGACGTCGGTGGCGACGAAGTCGGCGCCCCGCACCCCGTCGGCGATGTGCTCGGTGAGGGTGATGCGGCCGCCGTTCTTCTCGGCGAGTTCGCGGGCCTGGGCGACGATCTCGTCGGCGGGCCAGTAGGCCTGCGGGGCGACTATCCGCACGTCCATGCCGAGCAGCGCGCCGGTGACCAGGTACGAGTTGCCCATGTTGAAACGGGCGTCGCCCATATAGGCGAAGACGATCTCGCCGATCGGCTTGGCGCAGTGCTCGGTCATCGTGAGGACGTCGGCCAGCATCTGGGTGGGGTGCCAGTCGTCGGTGAGTCCGTTGTAGACCGGCACTCCGGCGTAGGCGGCCAGTTCCTCCACCGCGGCCTGGCTGTCTCCGCGGTACTCGATGGCGTCGAACATCCGGCCGAGGACCCGGGCGGTGTCCTTCACGGACTCCTTGTGGCCGATCTGCGAGCCGGACGGGTCCAGATAGGTGGTCGAGGCACCCTGGTCCGCCGCCGCCACCTCGAAGGCGCAGCGCGTGCGCGTCGAGGTCTTCTCGAAGATCAGCGCGATGCTCCTGCCCACCAGGTGACGGGTCTCCGCCCCGGCCCTCTTGGCCGCCTTGAGCCCGGCGGCCAGCTCGACCAGACCGCGGAACTCTTCCTCGGTGAAGTCCAGCTCCTTGAGGAAGTGGCGGCCGGCGAGGGCGGTCGGGACTGTCGCCATGGGGGCGCTCCAGGGATGACGGGGGACGAGGACGGGACGGACGTCTGGAATTCTATACGACGTCCGACATTAATATGCGGTCCTTCGTTCGACTCCCGCTATACCGGGTCCCTTTCGACGGGGCAGCTCATGCAGCGCGGGCCGCCCCTTCCCCGCCCGAGCTCACTGCCCGGGATCTCGATGACCTCGATTCCCTGCTTGCGCAGATGCGTGTTGGTGGTGGAGTTCCGCTCGTAGGCGATGACGACGCCCGGCTCGACGGCGAGCACGTTGCAGCCGTCGTCCCACTGCTCCCGCTCGGCCGCGTGCACGTCCTGCGTGGCGGTCAGGACACGGATCTCACTGAGGCCGAGCGCCGCGGCGATGGCGCGGTGCATGTGCTCCGGGGGATGGTCGGTGACCTTCAGCTCCTTGTCCCCCGCGCCCGGCTCGATAGTGTACGAGCGAAGCATGCCGAGCCCGGCGTACTGCGTGAAGATGTCGCCGTCGACCATCGTCATCACGGTGTCGAGGTGCATGAGCGCCCGCCGCTTGGGCATGTCGAGCGCCACGATGGTGCTCGCCGAGCCCGCCGCGAACAGCTTGTGCGCGAGCATCTCGACGGCCTGGGGTGTCGTCCGCTCGCTCATGCCGATGAGCACGGCGCCGTTGCCGATGACGAGCACGTCGCCGCCCTCGATGGTGGACGGATAGTCCGCCTGCCCCTCCGACCAGACGTTGAAGCCCTCCTCACGGAACAGCGGATGGTGCCGGTAGATGGCCTCGAAGTGCACGGTCTCGCGCTGCCGGGCCGGCCAGCGCATGGCGTTGATGGAGACCCCGTCGTAGATCCAGGCGGAGGTGTCACGGGTGAAGAGATGGTTGGGCAGCGGCCGCAGGAGGAAGTCGTCGAGGTCCATGACATGGAAGCGCACGGAGGTGGGTTCCGCGTGCGCGTCCAGGAACTCGCGCTTGGTCATGCCCCCGACGAGCACGGACGCCAGCTCCTGCGCGGGCAGGGTCTCGAAGGCGGCCCGGAGGTGGTCGGTGGCGAGCGGCCCGTACTCCTTCTCGTCGAAGACCCGGTCCAGGACGAGCGACCTGGCCGCCGGGATCGCCACGGTCTCGGCGAGCAGGTCCCCGAAGAGATGGACGGTGACCCCACGGTCGCGCAGCACATCGGCGAACCCGTCGTGTTCCGCGCGCGCCCGGCGCACCCACAGCACGTCGTCGAAGAGCAGAGCGTCCTTGTTGCTGGGGGTGAGCCTTTTGAGCTCGAGATCGGGCCGGTGCAGGATGACGCGGCGCAGCCGGCCGGCCTCGGAGTCGACATGGAATCCCATGTCTCCATCCTGACCATCCGGACGCGTGTTCACCCGCGGATCGCCCGAGCCGCACCGCATTCATTTCGTCCTCTTGACGATAACTGCGCCCAGCCGTTATCGTCCCACTGACGACAACGCGGGGCAGTAAGTGACGAGGAGCCGCCGGGATCGCCCGGCGCCGAGGGGGTACTCATGGCCGACATCACACGACGTCTTGGCTGGCGCCATCTGCGCGGGGCGCCCACCGCCCATGTCCGGCACCACCGGTCGGGACGCCTGATGCACGACGGTCCCGGACTCAGCTTCTGGTACCGCTCACTGACCGCGGCCCTCTCCGAGGTTCCGGTCGACGACCGCGAGCTGGCGATGACCTTCCATGCCCGTACGTCCGACTTCCAGGACGTCGCGGTGCAGGCGACCGTCACCTACCGCATCAGCGACCCCGCGCTCGCGGCCTCCCGCCTGGACTTCTCCATCGACCCCGACACGGGCTCCTGGCGCGGCACCCCGCTGGAGCAGCTCGGATCGCTGCTGACCGAGACGGCCCAGCAGCACGCGCTCGACGTCCTGGCCCGTACGTCACTGGCGTCCGCCCTGGTCGACGCGGCGGTACGGGAGCGGATCGCGGGCGGCCTCGACGCCGAACCCCGGCTGCCCGCGACCGGCATCGAGGTCGTCGCGGCGCGGGTCGTCGCGCTGCGCCCGGAGCCCGAGGTGGAGCGGGCGCTCCGCACCCCCGCCCGCGAGCAGATCCAGCAGGACGCGGACAAGGCGACGTACGAACGCCGGGCGGTCGCCGTCGAGCGAGAGCGCGCCATCGCCGAGAACGAACTCGCCAGTCAGATCGAACTCGCCCGGCGCGAGGAGCAGTTGGTCGACCAGCGCGGTACGAACGCGCGCCGCGAGGCCGAGGAGCTCGCGGCGGCGGACGCGGTGCGCGCCGGCGCGGAGGCGGCCCGCACGGTCCGGCTGGCCGAGGCGGAGGCCACGCGGTCGCTGCGGCTCGCGGAGGCGGAGGCCACCCGTAAGGTGCGGCTCGCCGGGGCCGAGGCGCAGGCGGAGCGCGAGGTCGGTGCGGCGCGGGCCGAGGCGCAGGCCGCGTGGCTGCGGGTCCACGGCGACGTCGATGTCGCCACGCTGCACGCGCTGACCGGGACCCGGCTCGCGGAGAACCTGCCGCGGATCGAGAACCTCACTGTCTCGCCCGACGTCCTGACCGGACTGCTCGCCAAGCTGGGCAACGGCGGGGAACCGGCGTGAGCCTCGCGCCCCGGGTCGTCCTCGTCCATCGGACCACCGAGTACGAGGAGTTGGTGGCCCGGCACGGCACGCACGGGCAGGCGGCGTTCTTCCTGTCCTCGCGCGGCCGGGACATCGCGGAGGTGGCCGAGCGGCACCGGCGGGCCCGCGCGGCCCTCGCCGAGGTGGTGGCGACCGTTCCACTGACCTGGCGTCAGGCACGGGTGGAACGGGCCGACTTGGACCGCTTCCTGTTCGCGCCGGAGGACGTCGTGGTCGTCGTCGGACAGGACGGGCTGGTCGCGAACGTCGCCAAGTACCTCGCGGGCCAGCCGGTGGTGGGGATCGACGCCGACCCCGGGCGCAATCCCGGTGTGCTGGTGCGGCACCGGCCCGGGGACGCGGGTGCGCTGCTCGCCTCGGCGCACGGAGGCTCCGCCGACGAGCTGACCATGGTCGAGGCGGTCGCGGACGACACCCAGCGGCTGGTCGCCCTCAACGAGATCTACCTGGGAGCCGCGGGTCATCAGACGGCCCGCTATCGGCTGGGGCTCGACGAGTACGGGGGTGCCGTCGAGCCCCAGGCGTCCTCCGGGGTGCTGGTGGGGACCGGGACGGGGGCCAGCGGCTGGCTCCGCTCGGTGTGGCAGGAGCGGGGCGGGGGGCTGCCGCTGCCGGGGCCCACGGACGAACGCCTGCTCTGGTTCGTCCGCGAGGCCTGGCCCTCGCCGGCCACGGGCACGTCGCTCGTGGCCGGCGAGCTCACCGCGTCCGGCCGGCTGTCCCTCACCGTGGAGTCGGACCGGCTCATCGTGTTCGGGGACGGGATGGAGGGGGACGCTGTGGAGTTGATGTGGGGGCAGACCGTGCGGGTGGGGGTGGCTGGGGTTCGGCTCCGGCTGGTGGGCTGAGGGGCCTGGCGGCCCCCAGCCCCAGCCGTCGCCGGCCCCCGCCGGGCCCCGTGGCCCCGGACCGGGCGTCGCCGGTCCCGGCCGGGGTCCCGCTGGCCCGACCGGGGTCCCGCTGAGCCGACCGGGGTCCCGCTGGCCCGGGCGGGACCGTCGCCGCCCCCTGCCGGGGGTTGTTCGGCTGCGGGGCCGGTGGGGGCTGATCGCGCAGTTCCCCGCACCCCTTACGGGGCGTCCCGGCTGGGCCCGGGCCACACGGCGCCCCCGCCTGGGCACAACCCAAGGGTCTCCCCTTCACCGCGGCCCGGTGGGGGCTGATCGCGCCGTTCCCCGCGCCCCTTACGGGGCGTCCCGGCTCGGCCCGGGCCACACGGCGCCCAAGGGTTTCCCCTTCACCCCGGCCCGGTGGGGGTCGGGCGCGGCGTTTGCCGTGCCCCTTGTGGGGGCTTCCCCGCTACAGGCGGGGGTCGACCGGTTCGGATTCCAGGGAGAGGGTTCCGAACACCGCCTCGTGGACGCGCCACAGGGGCTCGCCCTCGGCGAGGCGGTCCAGGGCTTCGAGGCCCAGGGCGTACTCGCGGATGGCGAGGGACCGCTTGTGGTTGAGGAAGCGGCCGCGGAGCCGGGTGAGGTTCTCCGGGCGGGTGTACTCCGGGCCGTAGATGATCCGCAGGTACTCGCGCCCCCGGCACTTGATGCCGGGCTGCACGAGTCGCCCGTGACCGCCGCGCACCACCGCGCCGACCGGCTTCACGACCATGCCCTCGCCGCCGCGGCCGGTCATCTCCAGCCACCAGTCGACACCGGCCCGCACCGACTCCGGGTCACCGGTGTCGACGAAGAGCCGCCGGGTGGTGTGCAGCAGCCCGGTCCCGTCGTGCTCCACGAGCCGGTCGATCAGGGCGAGTTGCTCGTCGTGCGGCAGCGCGGCGAGGCTCCGGCCCTGGACGGCCAGGATCTGGAACGGTGCGAGGCGGGCACCGTCGAGGCCGTCCGTCGTCCAGCAGTAGCGGCGATAGGCCTCCGTGAACGCCCCGGCGTCCGCGGCCCGTTCACGCTGACGCGTCAGCAGGTCCGCCACATCGACTCCGCGCGCCGCCGCCCCTTCGAGCGCAGCCAGCACTCCCGGGAACACCGCCCCGGACGCGGCGCCGACAGCGGCGTACTGACTGCGCAGCAGCCCGGACGCCTTCAGCGACCACGGCATCAACTCGGCGTCGAGCAGCACCCAGTCGGTGTCGAGCTCCTCCCAGAGTCCCGCGGCGGTCATGGCCTCCCGCAGCCGCTGGAGGATCTCCTCGGTGACAGTGGCGTCGTCGAAGAAGGGGCGGCCGGTACGCGTGTACAGCGACCCCGTGGGACCGTCGACGCCGAACCGCTCGCGCGCCGCGCCCGCGTCCCGGCAGACCAGGGCGACCGCCCGCGATCCCATGTGCTTCTCCTCGCACACGACCCGCTCGACCCCGTCCTCCCGGTACTGGGCGAAGGCCTCGGCGGGGTGCTCCAGATAGCCCTCGACGTGCGAGGTCGCGGTCGGTGCCATGGTCGGCGGGAGGTACGGGAGCAGCCGGGGGTCCACCGCGAAGCGGCTCATGACCTCCAGGGCCGCCGCCGCGTTCTCCTCGCGGACGGCCACCCGGCCGGCGTGCCGGGTCTCGACGACCCGGCGGCCGTGCACGTCCGCCAGGTCCAGCGGACGGCCCTCGTGACCGCCCGGCGCCTCGGTGGCCAGCGGCTTGGTCGGCTCGTACCAGACCCGCTCGGCGGGTACGTCGACGAGCTCGCGCTCCGGCCAGCGCAGGGCGCTGAGCTTGCCGCCGAACACGGCACCGGTGTCCAGGCAGATGGTGTTGTTGAGCCAGGTGGCCGTGGGCACCGGGGTGTGCCCGTACACCACCGCCGCGCGGCCCCGGTAGTCCTCCGCCCACGGGTAGCGCACGGGCAGCCCGAACTCGTCGGTCTCGCCCGTCGTGTCGCCGTACAGCGCGTGCGAGCGCACCCGGCCCGAGGTGCGGCCGTGGTACTTCTCGGGCAGGCCGGCGTGGCAGACGACGAGCCGCCCGCCGTCGAGGACGTAGTGGCTGACCAGTCCGTCGACGAACTCCCGTACCGTGGCCCGGAATTCGTCGCTCTCCCGGTCCAACTGCTCGATGGTCTCGGCGAGTCCGTGGCTGTGCTGGACGTTGCGGCCCTTGAGGTAGCGGCCGAGCTTGTTCTCGTGGTTGCCGGGCACGCACAGGGCGTTGCCCGAGCCGACCATCGACATCACCCGGCGCAGCACGCCGGGCGAGTCCGGGCCGCGGTCGACGAGGTCGCCGACGAAGACGGCCGTGCGGCCCTCGGGGTGCACGCCGTCGACGTAGCCGAGCTTGCCGAGCAGGGTCTCGAGCTCCGAGGCGCAGCCGTGGATGTCGCCGACGATGTCGAACGGGCCGGTGAGGTGGGTCAGGTCGTTGAACCGCTTCTCGGTCACCACCGACGCGTTCTCGATGTCCTCCACACCGCGCAGGACGTGCACCTTGCGGAACCCCTCGCGCTCCAAGCGGCGCAGCGAGCGCCGCAGTTCGCGGGTGTGGCGCTGGATGACGCGGCGCGGCATGTCGGCGCGGTCGGTGCGCGCCGCGTTGCGTTCGGCGCAGACCTCCTCGGGCACGTCGAGCACGACGGCGATGGGCAGCACGTCGTACTTCCTGGCGAGTTCGATCAGCCCGCGGCGGCTCTCCTCCTGGACGTTGGTCGCGTCGACGACGGTCCGGCGGCCGGCCGCGAGCCGCTTGCCCGCGATGTAGTGCAGCACGTCGAAGGCGTCGCCGCTGGCGCTCTGGTCGTTCTCGTCGTCGGCGACCAGGCCCCGGCAGAAGTCGCTGGAGATGATCTCCGTCGGCTTGAAGTGCCGGTGGGCGAAGGTCGACTTGCCGGAACCCGACGCGCCGATCAGCACCACGAGGGAGAGGTCGGTGACGGGCAGTATGCGCCCCTTGTAGGTCTCGTCGCTCATGCCGCCTTCTCCTCCTTCGCGGTCGTGTCTGCTGTGGCCAGGGTGAAGACGGCCATCTGGGTCGGTGGGCCGACCTCGGGGTCGTCGAGGCCGACCGGGGTGAACTCCACGTCGTAGCCGTGTCGTCCGGCCACCTCGCGGGCCCACGTACGGAACTCCTCGCGGGTCCACTCGAAGCGGTGGTCGCCGTGCCGGGAGTGCCCGGCGGGCAAGGTCTCCCAGCGCACGTTGTACTCGACGTTCGGGGTGGTCACGAGGACGGTCCGCGGGCGGGCGGAGCCGAACACCGCGTACTCCAGGGCGGGCAGCCGGGGCAGGTCGAGGTGCTCGATGACCTCGCTGAGCACGGCGGCGTCGTACCCCTTGAGCCGGCGGTCGGTATAGGCGAGCGAGCCCTGGACGAGCTGGACGCGCGCGGCCTGCCGCTCGCCCATGCGGTCCAGCTTGAGCCGGCGCGAGGCGATGGTGAGCGCCCGCATCGACACGTCGACACCGACGATCTCGGTGAACCGGGTGTCCTTGAGCAGCGCCTGCACCAACTGGCCCTGTCCGCAGCCGAGGTCGAGGACGCGGCTCGCGCCGGACGCGTGCAGCGCGGCGAGGATCGCCTCCCGGCGCAGCACGGCGAGCGGCACCGGCTTCTCCTCGGTGTCGGTCTCCTCGTCGACGGCGTTGTCGATCTCCTCGACCTCGGTGTCGTCGGCCTCGGCGAGCCGGACGAGTTCGAGCCGCTCCATGGCCTCCCGGGTCAGCGACCAACGCCGGGAGAGATAGCGGCTGGTGATCAGCTTGTGCTCGGGGTGGCCCGGCAGCCAGCCCTCGCCGGCTCGCAGCAGCTTGTCGACCTCGTCGGGCGCCACCCAGTAGTGCTTGGCGTCGTCGAGCACCGGAAGCAGGACGTAGAGGTGGCGCAGGGCCTCGGCGAGCGTCAGGCCCTCCGCCGCCAGTTCCAGGCGTACGTAACGGGAGTCGCCCCACTCGGGGAACCGCTCGTCCAGCGGCACGGCGTCGGCCGCCACCGTCCAGCCCAGCGGCTCGAAGAGACCGCGGACGAGGTCGGCGCCGCCGCGCGCGGGCAGCGCGGGCACCTCGACGCGCAGCGGCCTGGTCTCGGCGGGCAGCTCGGGTCGGGCGGTGCACTGGCCCTTCATCGCGCTCGAGAAGACGGCGCTCAGCGCCACGGCGAGCAGCGAGGAGGCGGCGTACGGGCGGTCGTTGACGTACTGTGCGAGGGCCGCGTCGGGGGCGCCGCCGCGGCCCTTGCCCTTGCCCCGCCGGACCAGCGCCACCGCGTCGACTTCGAGCAGCAGCGCGGCCGTGCACCGCTCGGCGGTCGCCTCGGGGTACAGCACGTGCGCAGTGCCGTACGACGTCGAGAACGTCTGCGCTTTGTCGGGATGCTTGTGCAGCAGATAGCCGAGATCGGTCGCGGGGCGCTCTGGGGTGCCGGTGGTACTGATCGTCAGGAACACAGTGGGTCTGCCTCGAAACGTCTTCTGAGCTGCGGAGCCCACCGGGTTGCCCGGCCGGCGCACAGGGATGCGCACTGGCCGGACGCCGATGAGCCACAGCGTGGGCGAGCGTGCCTCGGCCGTCGCCGCTCCCGGCTCCGCCCCGGCCTTCGCAGCCGTGGCCACGCCGCGCCGCGGTCGACCGCAGGGGCGACGCCTGTCCGCGGCGCGCCCTCACAACGTACAGCGAACACCCCAGGTGGGCCCTGGGTTTTTCGCCGTCCGCGGAGGGCGGGCGGCCGGGTCAGCCGGTGGGTTCCGGCCCCCGGTGCGGGGCATCGCCGTCCGTGGTCAGGCCCGCGCTGTCGAGCAGGCCGGCGGCGGTCGCGACGGCGAGGCCGTCGAGGCCCTGGCCCTCCATGACGGCCCGGACGCTCGAACCGTCGAAGGCGACGGTCAGCTGGCGGGCGAGCAGCGTGGGGTCCCCGGCTCCGCCGTGCTCCGCCTCCTCCCGGAAGAACGCGGTGAGCGCGTCCTTGCAGCGGCGGGCCACGAGGCTCGCGGGGTGATCCGGCGCCTTCAGCTCCGCGGTCACGGCCACGAAGGGGCAGCCGTAGAAGTCGGGGCCGGCGGCGAGCTCCTCAAGTCGCTCGAAGACGTGCAGGACGCGTGCACGCGGCGGCCGGTCATCGTCCGCGGAGGGCAGCAGGAACGCCTGGTAGGCGGGTGCGCCGCGTTCCAGGCTCGCCGCGAGCACCGCGTCCTTGCTGTCGAAGAGCTGGTACATCGAGCGCTTGGACACCCCGGCCACCCGGCACAGCGCCTCGACGCCGACGCCGACGCCCTCGCGGTAGAAGAGCTCGGCCGCGGCGTCGAGCAGTCGGTCGCGGGTCGGGGAGCCGGCGGTCGCGGTCGATATCGCCTGTGTCATGAGCCCAGCCTACGGTCTCCGCTTGCATCATGGAAACCGATCGGTTTACAGTGCGGACAGCAAAGGAAACCGATCGGTTTCCAGGCGGTCCTCAAGAGGAGAAGCTCATGACCAGCATCGAAGGTTCGGTGGCGCTCGTGACGGGCGGCAGCCGCGGCATCGGCAAGGCCTTCGTGGACGCCCTCTACGAGCGGGGCGCCAAGAAGGTCTACGCGACGGCCCGCGACCCGCGGACCGTCTCCCACCCCGACGCGGTGCCGCTGGCGATGGAGGTCACCGACCCGGCATCGGTCGCGGCGGCCGCCGCACAGGCCCAGGACGTCACGCTGCTGATCAACAACGCGGGCGCGACGGCCTCCACGTCGTTCCTCGACTCCCCCGTCGAGGACATACGGCGCGAGTTCGACGTCAACTTCTTCGGGCCGCTGCTCACCACCCGGGCGTTCGTCCCGACCCTGGAGCGCAACGGCGACGGGCACATCCTGACCGTCCACTCGGTGCTGTCGTGGGTCACGGTGCCCGGGACGGACGGGTACAGCGCCGCCAAGGCCGCCCTGTGGTCCCAGAGCAACGCCCTGCGACTGGAGCTCCAGCCGCGCGGCATCAAGGTCACCGGGCTGCACGTCGGCTACGTCGACACCGAGCTGACCGCGGGCCTCGACGTCTCCAAGGTCTCCGCGCAGAGCGTCGCCGAGCAGGCCCTCGACGGCATCGAGACGGACGCCCACGAAGTCCTCGCCGACGCGATCACCCGCCAGGTCAAGGCCGGTCTCTCGGGCGAGCTGAGCGCCCTGTACCCGCAGCTCGCCGGGTAGCGGCAGCCCGCCGCGGGTCGCGTCGGCGGAGCCGCTTCCCGATCGGGAAAGGCGTGACAGCGGTTCGTCACGGGGCGTGTGTTGTGACCGCTGCATGATGGATACATGGATCTTCGAGTGTTCACAGAACCGCAGCAAGGCGCGACCTACGAGACGCTGCTCCGCGTCGCCAAGGCCGCCGAAGACCTCCATTACGGAGCCTTCTTCCGCTCTGATCACTATGTGCACATGGGGTCCGTCGACGGACTCCCCGGTCCCACCGACGCCTGGATCACCCTGGCCGGCCTCGCCCGCGAGACGAGCCGTATCCGCCTGGGCACCCTGATGACTGCCGGAACCTTTCGCCTCCCCGGCGTCCTCGCCATTCAGGTCGCGCAGGTCGACCAGATGTCGGGCGGCCGTGTGGAACTCGGCCTGGGGGCCGGATGGTACGAGGCCGAGCACACGGCGTACGGCATTCCGTTCCCGAAAGAGAAGTTCGGCCGGCTGGAGGAGCAACTCGCCGTCGTCACCGGACTGTGGGGCACGCCGGTCGGCGAGCGGTTCACATTCGACGGAACGTTTTACCAGCTCAAGGACTCACCCGCGCTGCCCAAGCCGACGCAGGCGAAGGTGCCGGTCCTGATCGGCGGCCACGGGGCCAGGCGGACCCCGGCGCTCGCGGCGCGCTACGCCGACGAGTTCAATATCCCTTTTGCCGGAGTCGCGGACACGGAGCAGCAGTTCGGCCGGGTGCGGGCGGCTCTGCGGCAGACCGGGCGCGAGACGGACGAACTCGTCTACTCCAATGCCCTGGTGGCCTGCGTCGGCCGGACCGACAGCGAGGTGAAGCGCCGGGCGGACGCCATCGGGCGCGATGTCGACGAGCTGAAGGCGAACGGGCTCGCGGGCTCTCCCGCGGAGGTCGTCGAGCGGATCGCCCAGTATCAGGCGGTCGGTTCGCAGCGGATGTACCTCCAGATGCTCGACCTCGACGACCTGGACCAACTGGAGCTGATCGCCTCCGAGGTGGCACCGCAGCTCGGCTGAACAGCCGGGCGCCGGGGACAGGTTCCGGCCGGCTCGCTCACCGGGGCCGAGCCCGGTCGGACGGTGGTGACGCCGCAGGTTCGACAGCAGGGCCCGCTCTCCTATCCCGCAGCCGAATCCCGCTCCACCACACCCTTCTCGTCCCGCACCGCGAGTCGTCTCAGCATCTCCAGGACGCGGTCCCGGGACTCGTCCGCCGCGTCGATCGCCTCCATGCACTGCCAGTACGTCCCCTCGTCGTCCGCCGCACAGGCGATGCCGACCAGGGCGATGCCGACCTCGCCCAGGAGGCCGCCGAGGCAGAGCAGCGCCTCGCGCGCGTCGCCCAACTCGGTGAGCTGGGCGGCGCGTAAGGCACCGACTCCGAGGGCGTGGTTGCCGAGCACTCCGCAGCCGCGGCCCGCCAGTTCGGTCAGACCGAGGGCCTCACCACGCAGTTCAGGGGGTCCGGACACGGCGAGGCGACTGCCGATCGCCTGTGCGAGGGAATGCGCCTGCCACGCTTCCGCCATCACCTCCGGGGTGTCGCCGCTCTCCGCCAGGGCACGTCTGTTCGCCACGATGAGCCGCACCGCTTCCATGCGCTGCCCCCGTCTGTCCGACGCGCTCTCGCACGTCCGCCCGAACTCCCTTGTTCACTACCCAGAGTGAAGTCCCTTGAGACGAAAAGCCAGAGGAAGCCCGAAATCTGTGGACACGGAATCGCATCGGAAACAGGCGATAGCTACGGAGAGTGGCAGATTCCTCTTCTCGTGCCTCGTGACGGTCGCCCCGCGAGAGGGTTCTCGGCTACCGGGGGGCCCGTCGGGGTGCTCCGGTGCCGGCGAGCCGCGTCGGGGGTGCTCCGGCGCGGGGAAGCCACGTCAGGGACTCTCCGGGGCCGGCAAGCCACGTCAGGGACTCTCCGGGGCGGGGAACCTCCGCTCGTTCCGGTCGATCTTCGCGGCGAGGGCCGCGAGCGGGTCGATGCCCAGCACCTCGCAGAACTGGAGCAGATACGCGAGGACGTCCGCGACCTCGTCGGTGACACGGTGCGCCGTGTCCGTGTCGTCCATGACGCGGGCCGACTCCTCCGGTGTCAACCACTGGAAGATCTCCACGAGTTCGGACGCCTCCACGCTCAGCGCGGCGACCAGGTTCTTGGGGGTGTGGTACGGCTGCCAGTTCCGCGCGGCCGCGAAGTCGGCCAGTCTGCGCTGCAGCGTCTCTACGTCCAGTTCACTCACGGCGTCAGGTCTACCACCGTGGCCCCGGCCGCCCCGGCCTCGTGAGCCCCGTCGCTCACCGTGCCCACCAGCCGGATGTGCCCCCGCTCGCACATCCGCGCCGCCAGCCGCACCAGTTCCCCGGTCTGCCGGGCGTCCAGCCCTCGGTCGAGGCCGTCGGCAAGGACCGTCAGCGACTGGAACGCGGCCGGGACCTCTCCCGCCGGATCGACCTCCAGGACGCCCGGCCCGGTGAGCAGGACCAGGGCCAGCGCCAGATACCTCAACTCGCCGTCCCCGAGCAGCTCCAGCGGCGTACGGACGCCGTCGCCGCGGTCGAGGAGCGCGCGGACGGTGCCGCCACCGAGCACTTCGGCCAGCACGTCGGTGACCGGGCCCGCGCAGCCGGCACGGGCCGCGGTGACCAGGTGGGCGTGGCGGTGGCCGCACTCCGACCGCGTGCGCCACAGCACTTCGGCGAGGTTGCCGCAGTCCCGCAGGAGCCGCCCGGAGCCGAGCGGGGCGGGGGTCCGCATGGAGTCCGGGCTCGGGTCGCAGACGTAGACGGAGCGCAGCGCGAGCACCATCTGCTCGGCGGCGGCGAGGACTTGGCGCTCGCCGGCGGTGCGGCCCGCGACGCGCAGGGGCAGCAGCGCGGTGCCGAGGAGGTCGTCGGGGAGCGGTACCCGGGTCACGGCGGTGGAGCCCCCGGTGTGCCAGGCCGCCTGGACGGACGGGCGGCCCGGGTCGCGCAGTGCCGTCTCCAGCAGGGTCCGCCCGCCCGCCGACAACCGCTCGCCCACGATGCGCAGTTCGGGTTCCGCCTGGACGGCGACATCGAGGCGGACCGGGCCTTCGGGGCCGTCCACCGTGCAGCCGATACGGAAGCCGCGGCGGCGCTGGGCGTCGGGCCGGGATCGCTCGGGCACGCAGGTGACCGGGTCCGGGAACACCTCCCGAATCCCCGCACCGGCACCGAGCCGCGCCAGCGCCTCGTAGGCCCGCAGGGCCGCCGTCTTGCCGCTGCCGCTGGGGCCGGTGACGAGGGTGAGCGGTCCGAGCGGGACCCGGACGCGGCGGTGGGTGGCGAAGGCGGCGAGCCGCAGCTCGGTGACGCCCGGACGGCCGGGTCGCACCTCCGCCGCCGTGGGAGCTTCCGGCGAGGACAGGGTCATATGCGGACGGTAGGCCTCCACCACGCGGCGAACCGTTACACCCGGGCGACCTTCCTACGATCGGGGGACGGGACCGTCCGATCCCGCGGCCGTGGACGCCGCCGGACGGCCTGCACGGCACCCTCTCGTCGCGGAGGCGCGGGGGCGCGGGGGCGCGGGGGTCAGAGTCCGGGAACGCCCACTCCCTCCATCAGCCCACGCACCTCGGTCCCCGGCGGCGTCAGCAGGAACACGTTCCGGTCCACCCGGTGCATGCCGCTCGCGAGGCCGAAGACCACGCCCGTACTGAAGTCCAGGACCCGCTTGGCGACCTCGGTCTCCGCGCCGGTCAGGTCGAGGAGGACGGGGATGCCGGACATCAGCGTCTCGGCGACGTCGCGGGCGTCCGCGAACACATTGACCCGCAGGACCACGAAGCGGCGCCGCGTCTCGGTCTCGGCCTCGGGTATCGACCGGTGGCGGACCGCCGAGGGCCAGGCGTCCCGGCCGCGCAACGGAACGACCTGGGCGAGCCCTTCCCACTGTTCATCGGTGACGTCGTGGCCGTTCATCGATCCACCCCGTCCTGGCTCGCAATCGTTGTCTGCACCGGGCAATTCTTACGCATGGTCACCCGTTCGGCCCAACAGCGACACGGTCCGCGACACGGACGGGAAGACGACGCGTGCGGCAAGCTACGCGTAACCGTCCATATCCATCACGCCGCACAGCAAATCGAGGCCTCCCCATGAGCCTGAGCATCCGCAATCAGCTCCCCGGCACCGTCACATCCGTCACCCCGGGTGAGGTGATGGCGACCGTGAAGGTCCGGCTCGACGCCGGACAGGAGATCACCGCGGCCGTCACCCTGGAGGCCGTACACGAGCTCGCCCTGTCGTCCGGCTCCACCGTACGAGCCCTGATCAAGTCGACGGAGGTGTCCCTGGCGACCGCTCCGGTCGACGGGGTGAGCATCCGCAACCAGCTGCCGGGCACCGTCACCGAGGTCGCCTCCGGCGGCGCCATGGCCCGCGTCAAGATGCGCATCGCGGGCGGCGAGCTGACCTCCGCGATCACCAAGGACGCAGTCAAGGAACTCGGCCTCTCGGCGGGCAGCCCGGTCGTGGCGCTCATCAAGTCCACCGAGGTGGCGCTGTCCAACGCCTGACGCGCCGGACGGGCGGCGGACGTGCTCTTACTCGCCTCACACCCGACTCTTCACGTCCCGTCGCACGCCGCTCACCGGCGGGAATTAGCGTCCTGGGCCGTGTACTCGGCAGAAATCGAGCCGTCGCCCACCCGTCGGCGGACCGCTTCCAAGGCCACGCCCGACGGGCCGGCCGCGCGGTGGAACCCGGACGGACCGGCCGCGCGGTGGAACCCGGACGGCACGCCCGAGCAGTGGCACCGCGTTCTCACCCTGCTCGCCGACATCGGCCTCTTCATCGGTACGCGCCCGGTGTGGACGCAGGCGGCGAGCCACCGGCTCGTCGTCGCCACCGTCGTCTCGCTCTGCTACGCCTCGATCCTGGGGACGGGCGTCCTGGCCCTGGTGGTGCGCCGGGGCCGCTCGCTGGCGCGGCTCGACCTGTGCGTCCTCGTGACCGCGGTGACCCTCGTCGTGTGCGGGCTGGCCATGAACCACCACGGCAGTGACGAGTCGGTCCTCACCACCCGGGCCGCCCACGAGTTCCTCGCCGGTCATCAGGTCTACGGCCGGCCGTGGCCCCTGCTCTTCGGCCACGGCGTCGCCCTCACCCCGACGATGAACGGCGGTTACGACTACACGTACGGCTATCCGCCGCTCGCGCCGATGCTCACCGCGCCGCTGCTGTGGATCGGACACGGTTCGGCCGCCGCGACGATGGTCGCCACCGGCGCCCTGATCGCGGGCACGGTCGTCATGTGGCGGATGCTGCCGGTGCCGTGGCGTTCCGCCGCGACGCTGGTCTGTCTCGGCTTCGGTCTGCTGCCGACGTACGCGCGGCTCGGCTATCCGGCGATCCTCGCCTGCGCCCTGCTCGTCCCGGTGGTCATGGGCCGGCCTCGGACGGGCGGCGGCGGCCGGGGCGACGTGGTCCGGGCGGTCTGCCTGGGCGCGGCCTGCGCGGCGCAGCAACTCCCTTGGTTCCTTGCGCCGTTCCTGCTGGCCGGGGTCTACGCGCTGCGCCGCGGGGAGTCGGGCGGACGGGCGGCGGCGGTCGCCGTGGGGCGGATCCTCGCCGTGGCGGCCACGACGTGGCTGCTGATCAACGCGTACTTCGTCGTCAGCGAGCCGCGCGCCTGGCTCTCCGGGATCGCGCTGCCCCTCACCCAGGACGCGGACATCCACGGACAGGGTCTGGTCGGCATCTCGCTGTACCTCACCGACGGCAGCGACCGACTCGCCTGGTACGCGCACGCGAGCCTGCTCCTGCTGGCCGGGCTGCTGGCGCTGTTCGTGCTGTTCGTACGGCGGTTGGGGCCGGCGGCGACCGTGCTGCCCTGGTGCGCCTTCTATGTGGCGACCCGTTCTCAGGACGGCTACTACCTGATGATGACGCCGTTGTGGGTGGCCGCCGCGATCACCGCTCCCTGGCAGTCGTTCACCACCGCGTGGCAGCCTCGCCCCGCCTTCCTGCGCGGTCCGCGCGGCCGTGGGGCCCGGGTGGCCGCGGTCGCGCTGCTGCTGGCCCCGACGGCGGTGGCGGTGAGCGTGGCGGCCACCGGGTCGCCACCGCTGCGCATGCGGGTCGTCGACGCGCGCCGCGCCGCTCACGCGGTGACCGGACTGACGGTCGGCGTCACCAACCTCGGTGCCACGGCCCTTAGTCCGCACTTCACCCTGACCACGGGCCAGGGCATGAGCCGCTATTGGTCGGTGGCGTCCGGTCCGGCCACGCTGGCCGGCCATGCCTTCGCCCGGTTCGAACTCCGGCCCCCCGACGGGCGGTTCCTCCTTCCGTGGTCCGGCGTGCGCATGCGTCTGCGAGCCGTCTCGGCGTCACCGATGACGCTGTCGAGCACGGACGTCCACTTGGCGGTAGCCCGTCCCTGAGCACTCCGGCCCGCGTTTCCCTTCCCGTCCGCCCGGCTGCCCCTTACCGTCCAACCGACTGCCCCTTCCCGTCCGACGGACTGCCCCTTACCGTTCGCCCTGGAGGGATTCCCCGCTGACTCCTCGAACAGCTCGGTTCGCTCGGGCTGTTGGGCGGTGGGACTCTACGCCGAGCTGGTGAGGTCATGAAGGTCATCATCGCCACATCCCTGGGACTGTGATGTCGAAGACGTCGGACTTCTCGCATCGAGCGGACTTCTCGCATCGGAAGGGGGTCGCGTTCGTCGCGGGCGGCACCGGGGGTATCGGCGCGGCGATCGTACGGATGCTCGCCGCGCGGGGCAGCGACGTGGCGTTCACGTATCGCTCCAGCCGGGCAGCCGCCGACTCGCTCGCCGGGGAGGTCGCGGAGGAGTTGACGGACCAGGACGACCGCCATGTCATGGCCCTTCGCCTGGACTTGACCGACGAGCGGGCCGTCGCCGCCGCCGTCTCCGAGGCCGCCGCGGCACTCGGCGGCCTGCACACCCTCGTGTACGCGGCGGGCCCGCATGTGCCGATGATGCATCTGAGCAAGGTCACACCGAGCCGGTACCGGGCCCAACTCGACGCGGACGCCGGGGCGTTCTTCAATCTGGTGCACCCCGCGCTGCCCCTGCTGCGGGAGAGCCGGGGCAGTGTCGTCGCGGTCACCACCGTGGCCACCCGCCGGTTCCCCGTCCGCGACGGGCTCTCCTCGGGCACCAAGGGGGCGGTCGAGGCGGTCGCCCGCGCCCTGGCCGCAGAAGAGGGGCGCTACGGCGTCCGCGTCAACTGCGTCGGTCCCGGCATGCTGACCGACGGCATCGCCGCCCGTCTGATCAGCTCCGGCGAACTCGACGACGCCGCCCTGGAGATCACCCGCCGCAACATCCCGCTGCGCCGCTTCGGCACCGCGACGGACATCGCCGAGGCCGTCGCGTTCCTGGCCTCGGACCGCGCGGGCTTCATCACCGGGCAGGCGCTGGGGGTTGACGGGGGGTACAGCGTCTAGGACTCCCCCGACCGACCTGCCGTATCGGCCGGGTTCGCCGTGCCACCGTACCGTCCGGGCCTGTCCGCACCACCCCGCCCGAGGAGTTCACCGGACCGCCGGAGCCGACCCGATCTCGACGACGCGCGCCCAGGCGGGGGGTGTGTCCGGCACGTAGTCGGGATCGTCCTCGTCCCATGAGTCGTCCGACTCCTGGCGGGAGAAGAGACCCACGACCGTCCGGCACGGCGGTCGCGATTCCGGCCACGGGGTCTGCCCGTCGGTCAGGACCACGACGACGTCGGGGCGCGGCCGTGCCCGCAGCGCGGCGGCGAATCCCGAGCGCAGGTCCGTACCACCGCCGCCCATCAGCGGAATGCCCTCGGCACGGCACAGCGGGTGCGCCACCCGGGCCGCCGCGTCGCACGACACCACGGTGATCAGGTCGCGACGGCCGCCCACGGCACGGGAGATGGCGGAGACCTCCAGGAGCGCGCTGCCCAGTTCCGCGTCGCTGACCGACCCGGAGGTGTCGATGACCACCGTGACCCGCGGCGGTCGGCGGCGCAGGCTGGGCAGGACGACTCCGGGCACGCCGGCCGCGCGCCGCGACGGCCGGCCGTAGGTGTAGTCCTCGCCCACGCCTGTCCCCGAGGCCGCGGAACGGACCGCGGCCCCCAGCAACTCCCGCCAGGGCTGCGGCTGATGGAAGGCCTCCTCCGCCCACCTCTGCCATCCCCGCGGACTCTTGCCGGGGCGGGCCTTGATGCCCTGCGCGACCCGGAACCGGACCGCGTCGCGTTCCTGCGCGCTGAGGCCGTGCGCGCCGTCCGGCCCGAGGTCCCATTCCCGCTCGCGTCCGTCGGCCCCACTGCCGCAGTCCAGCCACGCCAGGCTCTGTGTGCGCGGCCCGAGCCGGAACTGGCGGAGATAGTCCTCCATGAGCTCCCCGCTGGGCAGGTGCAGGAGTTCCGGTGTGACGGCGCCCTCGGGCCGGACGAGCCCTTCGCCGAACGCGTCGTCGTTGATCTCGCAGTCCGCGGCGATGTTCATCCGCAGCCGTTCGCCCGGGCCCGTGAGTCCGCGCTCGCGGGCGACCCGCTCGCTGCGGCCGTGGTGGTCGCGCAGCAGGTGCGACACCTCGTGCACCCAGACGCCGGCCAGGTCCTCGACAGGCGTCCGGTCCACGAACCCCGGCGAGACGTAGCACCGCCAGTGCCGGTCGACGGCCATCGTGGGCACCCACCGCGACTCGACGCTGTGCAGTGCGAACAGCGCCGTCGCCAGGTAGGGCCGGACCCGCGCGGCGTGCAGGCGGGCGGCGAAGAGCTTTTCGAGGTCCAGGGCCCCCGGCGCTTCCGCCGTCATCGGCCCGCCTTCGTGGCGACAGCGGCGCGGGCCGCCGCGTCGTCCGCCCGCCGGGACAGGGTCACCGCTCCGGCCAGCCGCTCGATGGACGCCGGGACGTCCCAGTCCTCCTGGCGCAGCGTCGCGAGGGTGGTCGCGGGAACGACCACCAGGTCCGGGGCTCCGGTGTCCAGCGCCCGGACCAGCAGCGCCCAGGCCGCGTCCCAGCGTGCCTTCTCGGGACGCTTGCGGACTGCGGCCACCACGCCGTCGAGGACGGCCTGGCGCAGATCCCCCCGCTCGGGCAGGTCGGCGCCCGCCGGGTCGGCGAGCAGTGTCTCGGGGTCGGGCAGGTCCATCCGGTCCAGGCTCGCCAGCAGTTCCAGTCCCGGACCGTCCCCCACCGCGCCTCTGACCAGCAGGGAGAGCACCTCACGGGAGGAGCCGGCGGCGGTCGCGAAGGCGATCAGGTTCAGGGTCATCTCCCAGCTCCGGGGTGAGGGCCAGGCACCGCCCCGGCGGGTCTCGCTGCTGGGCAGCCGGTGGACGAGTCCGGGGCGGGCGGCGAGGAGTCCGCACACCGCGCGGCGGGCGAAGTCGACGGCCTCCGGCAGTTTCCGCGGGTCGAGCCGCGGCAGGGTCGCCCGCGGCCAGGTGCCGCCGAGGCCGCGCACGACGACCTCGTGATCGTGGACCCACTGAAGATGGACGAACCGGTTGGCGAGCGGCGGGCTCAGTTCCCAGCCGTCGGCCGCGGAGGAACGCGGGTTCGCGGCGGCCACGATCCGTACCCCGGGCGGCAGTTGGAGGGTGCCGATCCGCCTTTCGAGGACCAGACGCAGCAGGGCGGCCTGAACTGCCGGGGGTGCGGTGGACAGTTCGTCCAGGAACAGCAGCCCCCGGCCGGCGCGTACGAGCCGCACCGCCCAGTCCGGAGGGGCCATGGGAACGCCCTGTTCGGCGGGATCGTCACCGAGGATGGGCAACCCCGAGAAGTCGGACGGCTCGTGGACGCTGGCGATCACCGTGGTCAGCGGCAGATCCAGGGTCTCGGCGAGCTGGGTCAGAGCCGCGGTCTTCCCGATGCCCGGCTCACCCCACAGAAGTACGGGCAGGTCGGCGGCGACGGCGAGGGTCAGGGCCTCCAGTTGACTGTCCGGACGCGGTTCGGTGCCGGTGTCGCGGAGAAGGGTCAACAGCGCGTCGGCGATGCCTAGTTGGGTGGCGTGGGCCGGGTCGACGAGGGCCTCGCTCTCGGTCTTCCCGGCCTCGGTCTCGGTCTCGGTCTCGGTCTCGGTCTCGGTCTCGGCAAGCTGGGTGCATGTGGGCATGTTTGATCACCTTTGGGTTCGTGGGTGGGCCGCGTGGGCGCAGGGGTACGGGACCGCCGGGGCGGTCACCTGTCTGTCAGTGAGCGGTCAGCGGCCGGTCGTATGACGCGGGCGGGAGCGGTGGTTCCGGGGGCGGTCGAGCCCGGGAAGGATGCGGCCTGGTGCGGGACCGGCCAGGCCTGCCCTGAACAGTCCGTACGTGAGGCGTCGCAGAGCGGCCGCCTGGAGTTCGTCCTGCAGGGCGCCGCTGCGCAGCACCGCGTCGGGGCCGAGCAGCCCTTCGACGACGGCCAGCGCACCGGCGGTGTCGCCGTGGTGCAGGCGTTCCCGGACGCCGGAGAGGCAGTGCGGTTGCCGGTGCGCCTCGTCGATGGCCCGCAGGCAGGGAAGCGGCGTACCGGTCAATGCGACCAGTAGCTCCTCCCGGCGGATCTCGGCCGGGTCGTGATCCAGTGGTGCCAGGACGCCGTCGACCAGGCCGATCCGGTGCCGGGCTCCCCGGCACTCCACGAGGCGCGGCTCTCCCGCCGGGTCCGCGGTCCCGGTGGCCACCGCTGGGGTGTGTTCCGGTACCAGCGCCGAGGCGACCAGTGGATGCAGCCGTCCGGTCTCGATCGCGCCGGCGCGGATCAGGGCCAGGTCGGGCAGCACCCAGGTCGCGGCGTCGGGCAGGACCGGCAGCCCGCAGACGCCGCCTTCGGCGGGTGCCGGGGCGATCCGCAGGGTGGGCGGCCCGACGCCTGCCGGGTCGGCCACCATGTCCAGGAGCAGCCGTTGCCGGGACCCGAGCCGCACGGTGACGGTGCCGATGCCGGTCGTCCGTACCTCGTCATGGAGCAGAATCGCCGCCTCGGCCGCCCACCGGTCGACGGCGCAGCCCAGGCCCTGAGGCACCGGCCCCAGGGAATCCGGGTGCACCGAACGGGCGTCGCCCGGCGGCCGGTCGGCGCCGGAGCGGACGCGCAGCTCATCGGTCCTGCGCGCGTCCCACAAGTGGCGGTGCAGGTCGAGGCGGTGCCGACGGCTGGGACGGGGGTGCGGATGGCGGCGGGCGCAGGCGTCGAAGGCGGACCCGCGTCCGCCGTCGTCCGGGCCGTTGGAGCCGTCCCACAGAGCGAGGCTGATCCGCTGGCCACCGTCCGCCCAGGCCGGCGGGGTGCGGACCACGAGGTGCACCGGGTGTACGCCGTCCCGCCCGGCACGGTCGTACCGAGCCAGCGTGATGGTGAGGCCGGCGCGCAGCAGCCCGTCGGGAGCGACCCTTGGCATGTGCCAGCGCAGCAGGTCGGGAGCCAAATGGCGTAGATCGGCACGCACTTGGGCCGCGACATCACGACCGTGCGTGCGGGCCAGAGAACGCAGATCGAGGTCGATGTCGATGCCTGCGGCGGTGCAGGCCCCCGCCCAGTCCCCGGAACGGCGGCGGGCGGTCGCAGTCTCGATCATGGTGGGCGGCACGGCGAAGTCACGCACGCGCGGCCAGAAGGAGAGAAGGGAATCCTCGTACGCGGTTGTAGTGAGCATCAGCACTCACCTTGCGCGGACGGGTCCCCCATTCTGTTTTCAGCGGGAGTCATCATCGCGGGGAGCATAACCCGAGGTTGGCGATCTGTCAGGTGCCTCCCGGTCGCGCATCGATCCGGCGTCCGCCGACGAACGTGGCATTCGACGCCCGCGACCGCGCCCAACTCGTGGTCATCGCGTACCGGTCGGGCCGGGTGAGGCCGACGCCCCCGCCGTCGCGCCGACCCCGGTCAGCCGGGGGGCCGAGGGGGTGACTGCAACAGCGGGGGCAGCAGCGGGGGCAACAGCGGGGCAGCAGTGGGCCGCGGTAACTAGTCCGTCAGGCCGGACTCTTGGCGGTAGGTCCGGCCTCCGGTCCGTCGATCGAGCCGGTCAGGTGCGGGGTGCCGTCGTCGTCGAGGAACTCGACCACGGCCAGGGCCAGCAGGGCCAGTACGGCGATCCAGATGGTGACGGCGGCCGTGGGGTAGTTCCAGACCAGCAGGATGACGGCGGCGACCACGACCACGGTCCAGTTCAGCCACTTCTTGACCCGGTGCACCCACGCTCCGACCGCTCCCAGGTCGAACCCCGTCGCCGTGCGCACGGCGCCGATGCCGCCGGTCCAGGCGGCCAGGACTCGCGAGGCCGCCCGCCCGCTGCCGGTCAGCCAGGCCGCGAGTGCCACGATGATCCCGAGGGTGATCACCATGCGTACCGTCGTCCGCAGGTACCGCACCAGGGTGTCGAAGACCGACTCGGCGGCAGGCTGGGAGACGTCCGACGGCAGACCGTCGAGATAGATCTCCCGGAAGATCCAGAGCGCGATACCGAGGACGGCGGCCCCGACTGCCACGGCCAGCGCCGCCGTGACGAGGGCACGGCGCCTGCGTACGGCGAGCAGCACACCGCCGGCCGCCAGCAGGAGGGTCAGCACCGGCAGCCAGAACCCGACGATCTCGAGCAGCCGGTAGAGCTTCTTGGCCTTGCCGATGGACTTGGAGGTCATCACCGTGAAGTTGGTGTGCACCTCGGGGATCTTCGCGGCGACAGCGAGTCCCCTGTCGACGAGCGACTGCTTGACCTGGTCGATGACGGGGGCGAGGTCGATGACCACGGCGTCATTGGTGAGCTTCACCGCTCCGCCGCCCTTTCCGGTCAACGCCTTGTCGACGGCGGCGTGGGCCTTCCTGTTCAGGTCGACCCACAGGGTGGCGAACGCGTCGCTGCTGACGAACTTCAGCGCCACGCTGTGCACGAAGTCGGTGAGGCCGCTGGTGATCGGACCGCTCAGCGGCCCCAGGGCCTTGGTCAGCCGGGGCCGGTCGGCGGGGGCCACCGACTCGAGCAGTGTCTGGACATCGACGTGTTGCATCACCGCTTTGGTCACCCGGTTCGCGACGGCGTCCTGGACGTCCGGGTCGGAGGCGAGCGGCTTCATGGTGGCCACGTACCGATCGGTGTCCCCGACCAGATCGCTCGTCCAGGCCGACACGGCGCTCAGCGGGGTGAGCAAGGCCGCGAGGAGGATCAGCACGACCGCGAAGAACGAGCGGACGCGGTGATGCTCGACCTTGGGCCGCTCCTGCTCCAGTTCGGCGACCCGTGCCCGCAGCTCGGCGATCTCCTGTGCGTCGCCGCCACCGCTCACCGCGCCGCCGTTCACGACGTCTCCGGAGCACTGATCGTGCCCGCGCTGCCGCAGGCCGGAGGGACCGCGGGCCCGCGGTACCGCTGACCGGCCCGGGTCCGGTCGATCACGTCATCCATGGCGCGTCTCGTTCCGTTCGGTGCAGTGCGTGGGGTTCGACGACATACGACAGCCCTCTTCTCGGCGGCGCTCGCTCGGCGACGGAATGGGAGGGGTGCGTCAGCGCGGCTGCCGGGCATCGGGCCGGTACGAGGCGAGCGCCCAGATCACGAAGACGTCGATGGCGATCATGATGACCGACCAGATCGGCGCGTACGGCAGGAACATGAACTGGAACAGCATGCTCAGCGAGGCCAGCACGATGCCGGTGACACGGGCCCACCCGAGGTCCTTGAGGATTCCCCAGCCGACGACGGCAGTGACCGCGCCGATGATCAGCAGGATCCAGCCCCAGCCGGTGAGGTTGATGCGGTAGACGTAGTCGTTCACGCGCGCGTACACATCGTCCTTGGCTATCGCGGAGATGCCCTGGAGGATGTTGAGGGCGCCGTTCACCAGCATGAGGACGCCCGCGAAGGTGACACCACCGGACGTCCAGCCACTGTTGCCCGCGGGCGGCGGCCCGAGACCTCCGGCGGCGGGCGCGGCTCCGGACCACTGGTCTCCCCACAGCGGCATGTCACCACCGCTCGGCTGGGCTCCCGTGCCACCGCCGGGCGGGGGGCTCGGAGGCTTCGATGAGTCCTGGCTCATGCTCGACCACCTCGATGTGCTGTCGGCCGCTGGCCGTCCCGGTGCGGAAAGCATCGGGGAGTTCGAGCGTCCGCCCACCGCCCCCTCTCCCGCCACGGGAGCTCGGCCGATCGAGTGGCGGTCGACTGCCGCCCGGCCGATCGGCCACACGGGTCGGCAGCCGGGTCCCCGAGCCTGCCCACGCCTCGAGCCCCGGACAGGCGAAGGCCCGCGGACACACGCCCGCGGGCCTGATGGGCAACATGCCCGGGTCTCACGCCGTCGGCCGAGCCGGCACCGCGGCTCAGTGGCCCCCGGTCGACGCCACCGCATCACCGGTCGCCGGAACCGGCTCCGCCGCGGTGACCGACTCCGCCGCGGTCACGGACTTCTGGTCGGACACGAGCTCCAGCGCCCGACCCAGTGTCGTGAGCCGCTCGTCGAGGGTCTCGCCCGCGGGGTAGAGGCGAACCGTGTCGACGCCGGCCGCGCGCCAGACGCGGAGCCGTTCGCGGACCATGTCCTCGGTGCCGATCAGGGTGGTGCCGAGGACCATCTCGTCGGTCACGAGTCCCGCGGCGCCGTCCCGGTCGCCGGCCTGCCAGCGCTCATGGATCTCGGCGGCGATCTCCGCCCAGCCCTGCCTGCTGTACGCGGCGTTGTAGAAGTTGGTGGTGGCGGAGCCCATCCCGCCCAGACTGAAGGCGAGTTCCTTCTTCCGGCCCGCGACCATGGCGCGCAGCGCGTCCTCGTCCTCGGCGAAGGCCACTTCGGCACCTTGACAGACGTCGAGGTCGGCGCGGCTTCGGCCCGCCGCCGCGAGACCCGCGTCCAGGTGGTCGAAGTACGCCTCCTTGGCACCCTCGGGCACGAAACTGGTACCCAGCCAGCCGTCCGCGACCTCCCCCGTCAGCCGCAGCATCTTCGGCGAGAGCGTGGCGAGGTAGACGGGCAGGTCGTGCTCGGCGCGCATGGACATCCGCATGGGCCGTGCCTCGCCGCCCGGCAGCGGAATCGTGAACTCCCTTCCCTCGTACGAGAGTTTCTCCCCCGCGACCGCCTCGCGGACGATCTCCACGGTCTCCCGCATCCGGGACAACGGGCGCGCGAACGGCACGCCGTGCAGTCCCTCGATCACCTGGGGGCCGGACGGACCGAGGCCGAGGAGAAAGCGGCCGCCGGAGATGTTGGAGAGCGTGATCGCGGCCCGGGCGATGGCCGCCGGGGTGCGGGTCCCGAGCTGGATGATCCCGGAGCCGAGCAGCATCCGCTCGGTCCGCGCCGCCAAGTAGCCCAGCGGCGAGGGGGCTTCGGAGCCCCAGGCCTCCGCCACCCAGCAGATGTCCATCCCCAGCTTCTCGGCCTCGACCACGAAGTCGACGGTCTCCCGCCAGTCGCCCGCCGACGCCTCGATCGTCGTGGAGGTACGCATCACGCACCCGCCCCTTCCGCGCTCTCGGCCAGCTTCCTGATCGCCGCGACGGTGTCCGTCATGCTCCGCTCGAACTCCCTCAGCCGTACGAACACGATCTTCTGCTCCTTCTCCGGCATCCGGTCGATCGCGAAGGAGAGCCCCGAACGGCCGGGCCCCATCCGCATCCACTGCGTCAGTTCGGTGCCGCCGCCCGCCTCCTCCAGGCCGAACCGCCAGACGGCGCTGGGGAGTTCGGGGTCCGCCACCGCCCAGGCGAACGCCCGGCACGGCTCGCACTCCACCACGTACGAGGTGGTCTCCCACTCCCCCAGCGACTCGTGCCTGCTGCGGCCCACGAACCGGGCACCGACCGCCGGCCGTGTCGCGCCGTCGAGCCACTCGACCGACTGGAGCTCCGCGCTCAGCTCCGGCATCAGCTGGATGTCGGAGACCAGCTCCCACACCCGCCGGGGTGGAGCGTCGACCCGTACCCGCACATCGACCGTCGGCTGGTCCGCGTACCGCGCGCCCGTCCACTCCATGAGTCGCCGGCCTTCCTCTCGTCTGCCAGGGAACGCACCCGTCATAGGGCTCTGACCTTGAGAGTTGCGTAGATAGACTGACCTGTCAAGGAAAACGCTCCCGGCACACAGGCCGGGAGCGAAAGCCGAAGCGAAAGCCGAAGCGAAAGCCGAAGCGAAAGCCGAAGCGGAAGCGGAAGCGGCAGCGGGATCCGCAGCCGAACCCGAAGCGGATGCGGAAGCCGCAGTCGCGCCCGCGCTCAGGCGGTGAAGCGCTTCCGGATGTCCGGGCGCTCGGCAAGGTGGGGCGGGTAGCCGGGGCCGAGCCGTGGATGGGTGTCCTCGGCGGTCATCGGCTCGCCGCAGTCGGCGCACACCACCGCGGCGTCGCTCTCGCGCCCGCAGCGGTCGTGTTGGAAGACGACCGGCGGCCCCTGCTCACCGCTGAGCCAGCGGTTGCCCCAGCTGTTCATGGCGGCCAGGACCCCGAAGAAGTCACGGCCCATCTCCGTGAGCACGTAGTCGTACCGCACCGGGTCCGTCTGATAGGCCCGCTTCTCCATGAGCCCCTCGTCGACCAGCCGACGGAGCCGGTCGGTCAGCGTGTTGCGCGCGATGCCCAGCTCCTGCTGGAACGCGTCGAACCGCTTGATCCCGTAGAACGCCTCCCGCAGCACCAGCGGCGTCCACCAGTCGCCGAGCAGATCCATCGTGCGCGCGATGGAACAGGGCCAGTTCGCAAAAGAAGTCCGCCTCACCCGCCCAGCATACGAGGGTCTCAGAAAAGGACCCAGCAGCTCGCGGCACGGCGGGCCGCCACGAGAAGCCCAGTGCCACCACCGCGCACCGCACCACGCACCACCGCACCACGGCAGCGCCGTTCGACTACTCCACCCGTCACACCAGACGCTTGATCTCCCCGAGCACCCGGTAGAAGCCGCCCGACGAGGAATGCAGCGCGTCCACCACATAGCGGGTGCCGGGCTGGCGTATCGCTCGCGGGAACTGGACGTTCCAGCTCGGCTCATAGCCGTCGGAAACCACATGGACCCGCACGCGACCTCCTTCCTGGATGCACTCGACGACCACACCGCTCCCCGCCGCCGGAACGGCGCTGACCGTGGCGACGGAGGCGGCCGCGGTCAACGGGGCGTACGTCGGCAGGGCAGCCGCCAGCTTCACGTCCGCGGCGACGGGGACTCTTCCTGACTGGGCGGCGTTGATCGCGGCCTCGGTCGCGTCGATGCACGCCAGCGAGCCGTCCGTGGAGACGATGTACAGCCGCTCGTCGTGGTACTGCATCGAGAGCGCCGAGCCGCCACCGGTGCCGAGCTTCCACAACCGGGTGCCGTCGGCCGTGAAGCAGTAGACGGAGGAAGAGGAGTCGCCCGCGAAGACATACCGGCCGCCGGGGGACGTGGCGCACGAGTACACGGCGGCGTCGCACTGATAGGTGGCTTCGATCCGCCCGGTGGACTTGTCGAGCCGCTGGACCACCCGCCGCCCCGTCCCCGCGTAGACCGCGTCCGCCTCCTGCCATCCGAAGAGCACATTGCCACTGGTGGCGGTGTGCCAGAGCTGGCCGGTGCCGTCCGCCGCGTACGCCGTCACTCCCCGACTGTGCCCGTGGTAGCCGGCATCGTCGTCGGCCCGGACCATCCAGGCGTTGTCCCCGGACGAGTTGCGCGACCACTGGAGTTCGTCCTCGTGGTCGATGACCGTCAGTCCGCCGTTGCGGTCGGAGACGTTCAGCACGCCCGCGTGGATGTCCAGCCAGAAGATGTCCACGTCGGCCGCTATCTCGTAGGCCGCGAACGGCACCTTCGAGGAGAGGTCGTACACGCGGCCGTCGTCACAGCCCGCGTAGATCCAGAAGTCGTCCGCCACCAGGCACTTCACACCGTCGGGCAGCGAGTAGTGGGCCAGCACCTCGCCGGAGTGGCTCAGGTTGTAGACGTTGCCGTGCTGGTTGCCGACCCAGCAGCGGTCCTCGTCCACATGGATGCCGAACGCCGAGGCTCCGGTACGGAACCGCCACAGCACCGGGGCCGTCGCCCGCGCCGTGGACGGAGCCGATGTCACCTGACGGCGCGTCACAGGGCGTGCCGCGCGCTGCCCTTGGACGGCGGGCGCGTACCCCTTGCGCACCTTCTCGGCTATCTTCTTCGCTGCCGCTGCCTTCGCCTTCTCGGCGGTCGCGAAGGTGGAGATCTGGCGCTGCCCGTCCACACCGATGCGCCCGTACCGTACGGCGACGGTCAGCTCCTCGACGGTCACCTCGTAGAACTTGTGCGCACCGCCGCTCTCCTGAGACAGCTCCAGATACGTCGTGATCCCCGCCTGTCGTGCCTGCGCAGCGGACACAGCACACCCCTCCCCAAAGGCCCGGGTCAGCCGACACGGCCGATCTCCAGTGATTCCAAAGTAGCGGTCACCACTGACAACGAGCCGGGGTCGGAGAACTGCCCCGTAGGTACCGCGAGGACTCCCGCCGTGCCCCCCATCCGGCCGATCTGTGCGGACATCCGGTGCCGGGGGTCGGGCTCGGACGGCTGAGGCACCGTCACTTGCCGTGTCACCGTCCGGTCATCTCTGCTGTCTGCTGCGGGCGTTCGCTTCGGCGACCAGGGCGCTCAGCACCTCGGACGGGGCGAGAGGGCGGAGGTGGTTAGGGTCGGCGTCCCATTCGACGCCACCGACGAGCGGGCGGAGTCGGACGTACGGGCCGATGTGGCCCATGACCCGTCCGACACGGTCGCGGGCGGTGTCGTGGACGGTCGCACCGACGGAGGGGATTCGGTAGGCGTCCTCCGTCACCCGGCGATCCCCTTCGTGATCACGTCCGCGAGCATGAGCGCGACAGGGGCCGAGCACACGCCGAGATGGACGAGCGCGTACCGGGCTTCGGCTTTGCGGTCGTCCGCCCAGGGGGTGCGGATGTCCATCGCGGGAAGCTGGATGCCGGCCTGGGAAAGGGCGTTGGCGAGGGCATCGCGGGCATCGAGGGCTTCCTGGATCTTCGGGGCGGTGGTCGGCGGGTGATGCCGGGCGGTGGCGGGGTGGGGCGTCGTCACGTGGTCCGGGTGTCGGGGCGTGGGGGGCATCGGCATCCTCGTCGGTTCGGTCCTGCGGAATCCGTCACCCGGCTGCACTGGACGAATTGCGCTGCGTAGTCCGGGCGTTACGAGAATGCGCCCGGATGCGGACGGCCACGCCGTGGATGGGCCTGTGCTTCCCCGTGGCACGGAGGTCGTTCCACACCTTCCACACCGTCGGCGAGCCGTCGGAGGCGGGGCAGAGGGCGGCGATGTCGTACGGCAGCATGACCAGCCCGCTCTCGGCCTCCGGACAGAGCTCGCGCCAGTGCACGGCCGTGCGTCTGACCGATCCCTGCCGGTCCTGGTTCTGCAGCCCGGCGTGCGGTCTCTCGACGAGCACGGACAGCGTGCCCGCTCGCGCGGTGGGAGG
This sequence comes from Streptomyces sp. NPDC002935, assembly GCF_040611295.1. Classification (NCBI taxonomy): domain Bacteria; kingdom Bacillati; phylum Actinomycetota; class Actinomycetes; order Kitasatosporales; family Streptomycetaceae; genus Streptomyces; species Streptomyces sp. NPDC002935. The sequence continues at coordinate 173,800 of NZ_JBEXNW010000001.1, read as the reverse complement.
CATCGGAGTGCCTGTCCGTGTGGACCTGCCCGATTTCACACCCCGGCTACGCAGGGTGAATTACGCTGCTAAGTCCGAGTGTTACGAGAATGCGGCCAAGGGTGGCCGACCGACCGGGCTGTGGGTGAGCTGCGCTTCCCCGTCATACGGAGCCGGCCCCACGCCTTTCGCATCGACCACGGGCCAGCCGCTCGGAGGGGAGACGGCCGAATGCCGCAGCGACGTGTGGTCACCGGCCGCAGTCAGGAGCCACGCCAGCGTTTCGCCGAGGAGTTGCGGATGCTACGCGCCGGGAGCGGCACGAGCCTGCGGGCGCTCGGTGAACGGCTGGGCTGGGACTGGTCGTTGTTCGGCAAGATGGAGAAGGGCGAGACGCTCGGCAGCCCGGAGGTCGTCCAGGCCCTCGACCAGCACTACGGGACGCCGGGGCTGTTGCTGGCGCTGTGGGAGCTGGCCGCCGGAGACCATACGCAGTTCCGCGAGCGGTACCGGCGGTACATGGCGCTGGAGGCGGAGGCGGTGAGCCTGTGGCACTTTGCGGTGAGCGTCCTGCCGGGGTTGTTGCAGACGCCGGGGTATGCGCGGGAGGTGCTGGCTGCGGGCGGGCTCAAGGGGAAGGAACTTGAGCAGCAGGTCGAGGCGCGGATGGGGCGGCGGGAGTTGTTGGCGGGGGAGGATGCGCCGCCGTTCCGGACGATCCTGTCGGAGGCGGCACTGCGGACTCCGTTGCGGGATGCGAGGGAGTGGCGGGGGCAGTTGGAGCACCTGGGCGAAGCAGCGGAGCGCCCCAATGTGACGGTCCATGTGCTTCTGCAGAGCGCAGGGTTGCACGGTCTCATGAGCGCCGACATGTGGTACCTGCTCCTTCCGGAGGGCAGGACCGTCGCGTATACCGAGAACGGATACCGGGGCGAACTCATCGAGGAATCAGGCCCGGTTGTGCGTTTGCAGAAGACGTACGATGCGGTGCGTGACCTGGCACTCACCCCGTCTGAGTCGCGCAAGTTCATCCTGCGGATGTTGGAGGAAGCAACGTGCGATCCATCGACCTGACTGCCGCTTCCTGGCGCAAGAGCAGCTACAGCAACCAGGACGGTGGGGCGTGCCTCGAGGTCTCCGACGACTTCGCCACCGTCGTTCCGGTACGGGACAGCAAGGTTCCGCACGGCCCCGTGCTCGTCTTCCCGGCCGGCGGCTGGTCCTGCTTCGTTTCGGCAATTCGGGGCGGTCTGTTGGGCGCCTGAACTGATCCGCCGCGACTGATCACGTGCGCTCGACCGCCCGCGGTTCTTCCGCCGCCCACGCCGTCGACAGCAGATTACCGACGCAAGGCTTGACTCCCAAAAGTGTGAGTGGTTGAGTACTCACATGAAGAGCGAACGACCCCGCAAGCTGTCCACCGCCGAGGAGCGCCGCGAGACGGTGCTGCGCACCGCCATCGGCGCCTTCGCGGCGCGCGGCTACTGGGGCACCACCACGACCGAGGTGGCGAAGGCGGCCGGCATCTCGCAGGCGTACGTCTACCGCTTGTTCCCGAGCAAGGAGCTGCTGTTCACCGCGGTGGTCGAGCACTGCTTCGTACTGGTTCGGGCCAGTCTGGAGCGGGCGGCGGCCGAGGCCAAGGGCAGTTCCGCCGAGGTGGTGCTGGCCGCCATGGGTGACTCGTACGCGCTACTGATCAGCGACAACGACCTGATGCTGATCCAGCTGCACGCCCAGGCTGCCGCCGTCTCCGAGCCGGCTGTACGTGAGGCGGTCCAGCAGGGCTACGCCCGACTGGTGGAGTACGTCCGCGGCGCCTCCGGCGGCACCGAGGAGCAGGTCCAGCAGTTCTTCGCGCTCGGCATGCTGTGCCACCTCATCGTCTCCATGCGGGCCGACGAGGTGGACGCGCCCTGGATCCGAACGCTGTCCGCGGGCATCACGCACTACTGACGCCCGGCACAGCCGGACGGCTGGACTTGTCGGCGGGGCACACAGCCCCGCTCTTTCTTAGGCGTCAAGTGTGAGTGGTTAACCACTCAAGGAGGAGGGTCATGAAGGTCGCCGCCACCACCCGCAGCCCCGGAGCAGCACTCGCCGCTCTGGCGGGGGCGCAGTTCACCGTCATGCTGGCCACCTCGATCGTGAACGTCGCCCTGCCCCAGATCCGCTCGGGCGTCGGACTGTCGGACAGTGGCACCACGTGGGTGGTCAACGCCTACGGTCTGGCCTTCGGCGCGCTGCTCCTGGCCGGTGGGAGGGCGGCGGACCTGCTGGGCCGCCGCCGGATGCTGCTGGCGGGACTCGCGGTGTTCGGCGCCTCCTCTCTGGCGGCGGGACTGGCCACCTCGTCCGCCGTGCTGATCACGGCCCGAGCGGTGCAGGGACTGGGCGCCGCGGCCATCGCCCCAGCCTCGCTGGCCCTGGTGATGGATCTGTTCCCGCCCGGCCCCGGCCGCGGCAGAGCCCTGGGGGTGTGGGGTGCGGTCTCCGGCGCCGGAGGCGCGGCCGGAGTCCTCCTCGGCGGCGTCCTCACGCAGGCATGGGGCTGGCCGTGGATCTTCTACGTCGTCGCGATCGGCGCGCTCCTGATCCTGGCCGCCGTTGCCGCCGCCCTGCCGAGGGCGCAGTCCGTCATCGGCGGACGGTTCGACCTGCCCGGCACCGCCACCGTGACCCTCTCGCTCACCTCCCTGGTGTGGGGGCTGACCACGGCCCGCCGCTCGGGCTGGACGGACACCACCGTCCTCGCGTCGTTCGCCGTCGCCGCCGCGCTGCTGACCGCGTTCGTCCTGGTCGAGCGCCGCCACCCGGACCCACTGCTGCCGCCCCGCCTGTTCCGCACCGGCCGCGTCACCACAGCCAACGTCCTCATGGCGCTGCTGGGCTCGGTGTGGATCGCCCTGTTCTTCTTCCTCCCGCTCTACCAGCAGCAGGTCCTCGGCTACAGCCCCCTGGTCACAGGACTGGGGCAACTCCCGCTCGCCTTCGCCAACATGCTCGGCTCCACGCTGGCACCGCGGATCTCCCGCCGCATCGGCGCCGGCGCGACCGTCACCGGCGCGCTGCTCACCGAGGCCGCCGGACTGCTGTGGCTGTCCCGGATCGACGCCCACGGCAGCTACGTCGCCGACGTCCTCGGCCCCAGCATCCTGATCGGCCTCGGCCTGAGCGTCGCCTTCGTCCAACTGACCGCCCTGTCCGTCGAGGGCGTACCCCGCGCGGATGCCGGGACGGCCGGCGGCCTGGTCAACACCACCCGCCAGGTCGGCGGCGCGGTCGGACTCGCCGTACTGGCCACCCTCGCCGGCACCTCCACCGCCCATGCGGCCACCCAACAGCCACACCTGGAAGCACTCACCGCCGGCTACCGCACAGCTTTCGGCATCGCGTCCGCTGTCCTGGCCACCACCGCTGTCCTGGCCGCCCTCCTGACCCGACGCGGCCGTACCCCAGGCGGGGAAGCCCCGGACGGAGAAGTCCCGGGCACCGCCGAAGCCGCACCCTCCACCACGCTCCGTACGCGCTGACCCATCGCCAGACACACCAGATACACCGAACCGAGAGGAAGAACAGCCATGTTCACCATCGACGAGACCGCTCCCGTCATCGTCCGCCTGTCCACCGTGATCGACGCCCCGCTGGAGCGGGTCTGGGCCCTGCACACCGACATCGACGCCTGGCCGAGCTGGAACGCTCACGTCGACCAGGCCGAGCTCGACGGCCCGTTGCTGCCGGGCAACTCCTTCAGCTGGAAGACGCACGGGCTGGACATCACCTCCACCATCCGCGAGATCGTCCCCGGTGAGCGGCTGGTCTGGGGCGGCCCGGCGGGCGGCGTCGAGGGCGTCCACGTGTGGACCTTCGAGCAGACCGGCAGCCAGGTGAGTGTCCACACCGAGGAGTCCTGGAGCGGCGCCCCTGTCGACGCCGCGGCCGCCGAGCTCGGCCAGGCCCTGCACGACTCCCTGACCGTCTGGCTCGCCGCCCTCAAGGCCCGCGCCGAGCAGACCGACTGACTCCCGCCGCCCGTTGCACCCGCGACACCGCTCGTCCGCCATCGCCACCGACGCCGTCACACGAAGCGAGGTTCTGCCATGACCACGTACACGCAGCCCTACCTGATCGGCCACTACGCCCCGGCCGTCGACGAGATCACCGCCACCGAGCTGACCGTCGAGGGCTCCCTGCCGCCGGAGCTGACCGGCCGGCTGATCCGCAACAGCCACAACCCCAAGCCCGGCGTCACCCCCACCCACTGGTTCAAGGGCAGCGGCATGGTCCACGGCCTCCGGCTGCGCGACGGCCGCGCCGAGTGGTACCGCAACCGCTGGGTGCGCACCCCCGCCCTGAACGGCGCCCCCTACATGACCGAGCACGGCCCGGACCTGACGGCCAGCACCGCCGGCACCCACGTCATCGAGCACGCCGGACGCCTCCTCGCGCTCTGCGAGGCCAACTTCCCCTTCGAGCTCACCAGGGACCTGGAAACGGTCGGTGCCTACGACTTCGGCGACAAGCTGCGCGGCGCGATGACCGCGCACCCGAAGACCGACCCGGGCACCGGCGAGCTGCACTTCTTCGGCTCCTCGGCGTTCCCGCCCTACCTCACGTACTACGTGTCCGACGCCAAGGGGCGGATCACCCACAGCGCCGAAGTGCCGGGGGCGACCGCCTCCCTCAAGCACGACTTCGCCATCACCCGCAACCACGTGGTCTTCGTCGAGGGCACCGTCACCTTCGACCCCACCGAGCACTCGGGCATCCCGTACGGCTGGAACGACGCGCAGCAGGCCCGGATCGGCGTCATGCCCCGCGGGCCGGAAGGCGCGGCGAAGATCCGCTGGTTCTCCGTCGAGCCGGGCAACATGCTGCACGCCGCCAACGCCTACGAGGACGCCCAGGGCCGCATCGTGCTGGAGGGGCCGACCGTGGACCGCGAGGGCTTCCAGCTCTCCTGGAACTGGTGGGTCGGCGCCCCCGGCCGCGGCACCGAGCCCAACACCCGCTCGTACAACCGCCGATGGGTCATCGACCTGGCCGCCGGCAGCGTCGATGAGCAGATCATCGACGACCTCGCCGTCGAATTCCCCACGCTCAACGAGGAGTTCCTCGGCACCGAACACCGATACCAGTACGCGATCTCCTTCCCCGACCAGGACGGCCGCGGCGGCTACGGCGTCGTCAAGTACGACCGCACCACCGGCACCCGCAGGGTCCACCAGGCCGGCGACGCCCGCCTGCCCAGCGAGGCCGTGTTCGTCCCCGCCGCCGGCGCCACCCGCGAGGACGACGGCTACCTGCTCACCGTCGTCTCCGACCTCAAGCAGGACGCCTCCCAGCTCCTGGTCCTGGACGCCTCCGGCCTCGACCGGATCGCCACCGTCCACCTCCCGCGCCGTGTCACCGCCGGCATCCACGGCTCCTGGATCCCCGACAACGACCTCGACGGCTCCGACAGCTCCGACAGCTGACCCCGGCCCAGGGCCCCGGGGGACTCCACCCCGCGGCCCGGTCCCGGCGCGACAGACCCCGTAACCGACCTCACGAAAGGGAACGTCCCATGCGCACGCTCACCGCGGCCGCCATCGCCGCCACCACCGCGCTCATCCTCACCGCGTCCGGCACCGCCTACGCCCTCGGCGGCGACAGGCCGGTCACGACCCGCACCGCGGTGGCCAAGCACGCGGCCGACGTACAGATCGACAGGACCGCGCCGGTCATCACCCGCGACAACATCCTCATCCACGCCCCGCTGCACACGATCTGGAAGATCCAGACCGATGTGGAGAAGTGGCCCACCTGGCAGCCCCACGTCGAGGTGGTCGTGAAGGACACCCCTGGACGCCTGCGTCCCGGCTCGGTGTTCCGCTGGACCACCGAGGGGCTGGACATCGCCTCCACCGTCAAGCAGGTCGAGTACGGCAAGCGACTGGCTTGGGGCGGCCCCGCCCAGGGCATCACCGCCGTCCACGTATGGACCTTCACCCCGACCCGCGACGGCATCCTGGTCCACACCGAGGAGTCCTGGACCGGAGCACCGGTCGTCGCCAACCAGGCCGCGCTCCAGGCCGCCCTCGACGACTCGCTCCACAACTGGCTGAGCAACCTCAAGCACGAGGCGGAGGACCAGGCCGCCCAGTAGCCCTCGCCACAGAATCCGCCTCCTGGACCCGGCAACACAGCCCGGTCCAGGAGGCGGATTCTCGCTGCTGAGGCCCACTCAGGAAATGCGTTCGGCGAGCGTCAAATGAACGTCGTTCCAGCCTCGGGACATCGCCCGCGACCGCCCACGGCGGACTTCACACAGGCCGACAAACCCGCGGGTCAGGCGGCCTTCGCGACCTTCTCCAGAATCGCCACGCACTCCACGTGATGCGTCATCGGGAACAGGTCGAACGCCCGGAGCGTCCGGACCTTGTAGCCGCCGTCGCGGAAGTACGCGATGTCCCGGGCCAGCGCCGCCGGGTCGCAGGCGACGTACGCGATCCGGCGCGCCCCCAGCGACGACAGGTGTTCGACCGTCTTCTTGCCGGCGCCCGCGCGGGGCGGGTCCAGGACGATGAGGTCGACCTCGGAGATGCCGGTGCGCGGGAGGACCGCCTCGACCTTGCCCTGTTCGATGCGGACGCGGTCGAACGCGGCGACGTTGTGCCGGGCGTCCTCCACCGCGCGCTTGCCGGACTCGATGCCGAGGACCGCGCCCTTGTCGCCGAGGCGGTCCGCGAGGGCGCCCGCGAAGAGGCCGACGCCGCAGTACAGGTCGAGCGCCATCTCGCCCTTGCGCGGCATCAGTCCCTGCATGACGGCCTTGACCAGGGTGTCGGCCGCCATCGGGTGGACCTGCCAGAAGCCGCCGCTGCCGACGCGGTACGTACGGCCGTCGGCGCGCTCGCGGACGAACGCGCGGCCGTGGACGCGGTGGATGCCGCCGTCGTGTTCCTCGACGCGCATCACGGAGACCGGCTTGTCGAGCTCGACGAGCGGCAGCCGGGCGCCGGGCCGGGGCTCCAGGATCACCATGCGGTCCTGGGAGCCCGTCGCGGCGATCGCCTCGACGGAGGCCATGCCGGACCAGTCGCGCTCCTCAATGCCGAGTTCGGTGACGCCCTCGGCGGCGATCATGCAGCGCTCGACGGGCTCGACCTCGTGCGAGCGGTGGCGGCGCAGTCCGGCGTTGCCGTCCGGGTCGACCGCGTACTGCACGCGCGTGCGCCAGGCCGGGACCTCGCCCGCGGGCAGCTTGTCGCCCTCGGCGGGCATCACCGTGCCGTCCCAGCCGGCCTCCTCGGGCGTGAGGCCCGCGAGGCGCTGCAACTGCTCGGTGATGACCTCGCCCTTGAGACGGCGCTGGGCGCCGGGCTTGGCGTGCTGCCAGTCGCAGCCGCCACAGCGGCCGGGGCCCGCGTACGGGCAGGGCGCCTCGACGCGGTCCTTGGACGCGTCGAGGATCCGTACGGCGTCGGCGCGCAGGAACCGCGCGCCCTCCTCGCCCTCGGTCACCCGGGCGACGACGCGCTCACCGGGCAGCGCGTGCCGGACGAAGAGGACCTGGCCCTCGTCCGTCCGGGCGATGCAGTGTCCGCCGTGCGCCACGGGGCCGATCTCGACCTCGTACTCGTCCCCCACCAGCGACTTCTTCGGTTCTGCCTGCATGGTGGGGTGACTCCAGATGAGAAAGGGGAAACGCGCGGACAACAGCCCACCAGTCTACGTGCTTCCTGACCTCTTCCCACGCCCGTCAGTTCTTCGTCGGATTTCGTCAGTTCTTCGGAGTGGGTTCCTTCGGCCGTTCGTGGGCCGGGCCCCGGCGCACCGCGCCCGGCGCGTTCCAGTCCTGCCGCTTGCGGGCCCGCAGCTTCGCGGCCTCGGAGGACTCCAGCTGGTAGGGCACGGAGGTCACCATGACGCCCGGCGTGAACAGGAGTCGGCCCTTGAGGCGCAGGGCGCTCTGGTTGTGCAGCAGGTGCTCGTACCAGTGGCCGACCACGTACTCGGGGATGATCACGGAGACCGCGTCGCGCGGCGACTCCTTGCGCAGGCCCTTGACGTACTCGATGACCGGCCGGGTGATCTCGCGGTAGGGCGAATCGAGGACCTTCAGCGGTACGTCGATGCCGCGCCGCTCCCACTCGTCGCGCAGGGTCTTGGTCTCGGCCGGGTCGACGTTGACGCTGAGCGCCTCGAGGGTGTCGGAGCGCAGCAGCTTGGCGTAGGCGAGGGCGCGCAGCGCCGGGCGGTGGATCTTGGAGACCAGTACGACGGAGTGGACGCGCGAGGGGCGGACGCTGTCGTCGGACGGTCCCTCGGGGGCGGCCAGCTCCTCCGAGACCCGGTCGTAGTGCTTACGGATCGCGGTCATCGTCGCGTAGAAGATCACCATGCCGAGCAGGGCGACCCAGGCGCCGTGCGTGAACTTGGTGACGAGGACGACGACCAGGACCAGCCCGGTGAAGAACGCGCCGAAGGCGTTGATCGCCCGGGAGCGGACCATGTGGCGCCGCTTGGCCTGGTCGGTCTCACCGGCCAGGTGGCGGTTCCAGTGGCGGACCATGCCGGTCTGGCTGAGGGTGAAGGAGACGAAGACACCGACGATGTAGAGCTGGATCAGGCGCGTCGAGTCGGCCCCGTAGATGATGACGAGCATGCTCGCGGCGCCGGCCAGGAGCACGATGCCGTTCGAGAAGGCCAGGCGGTCGCCACGGGTGTGCAGCTGGCGCGGCAGGTAGCGGTCCTGGGCGAGGATCGAACCGAGCAGCGGGAAGCCGTTGTACGCGGTGTTCGCGGCCAGGAACAGGACGAGCGCGGTGGCGGCGGCCAGCACGATGAACAGGAAGCTGTCCTTGCCGAACACGGCCTCGGCCACCTGGGAGATCACCGGGTTCTGGACGTAGTCCGCACCGACCGCCACGCCGTTGTGGATCAGGTCCGTTGCCGGATTCTCGGCCATGCGCACGTTGGTGGTCATGGCCAGGGCGATGATGCCGCAGAACATGGTGACGGCGAGCAGGCCCATCGCCGCGAGCGTGGTCGCGGCGTTCTTCGACTTCGGCTTGCGGAAGGCGGGGACGCCGTTGGAGATCGCCTCGACGCCGGTGAGCGCCGCACAGCCGGACGAGAAGGCGCGCAGCAGCAGGAAGACGAGGGCGAAGCCCGCGAGCCCCTGGTGCTCGGCCTTGATGTGGTAGTCGGCGGTCGGCGCCGCCATGGTCTCGCCGAGCACGAGTCCGCGGAAGGCACCCCAGGCGACCATGATGAAGACGCCCGCGACGAAGACGTACGTCGGAATCGCGAAGAGCTTTCCGGACTCCTTGACTCCGCGCAGATTCATCAGTGTGAGCAGCACGATGACGGCGACCGCGCAGGCCACCTTGTGCTCCACCACGAAGGGAACCGCCGAGCCGAGGTTCTCGATGCCGGAGGCGATGGAGACGGCGACGGTCAGGACGTAGTCGACGAGCAGCGCGCTGGCGACGGTGAGGCCGGCCCGCGGACCGAGGTTGGTGTTGGCCACCTCGTAGTCGCCACCACCACTCGGGTACGCGTGCACGTTCTGTCGGTAGGACGCGACCACCGTGAACATCAGCACGACGACCGCCAGCGCGATCCAGGGGCTGAAGTGGTAGGCCGACACGCCCGCGATGGAAAGGACCAGCAGCACTTCTCCGGGGGCGTACGCCACGGAGGAGAGCGGGTCGGATGCGAAGACGGGGAGGGCGATGCGCTTCGGCAGGAGCGTTTCGCCCAGCCGGTCGCTGCGCAGAGCGCGCCCGATCAGGATCCGCTTGGGCACGTCGGTCAGTTTGGACACAACAGGGAATCGTAAGGGTTCGAACTGGCAGTCGCCCACCCGCCATCCCCCTTCGGTCCGTCATCTGCTCTCCGAGTGAAAACGAGGCGGGCTCCGGCTGCGGATTCCGTGGTCCCGGAGATCCACGTGTCTATATGACAAAACCCCGCTCCCGACCGCCCTGGAGGACCCATGCACGTGACCGCGGAGCTCGTCGGCGCCACCATCGGACTGGTCGGCCTCGGAATCCTGACGCTCGCGAGTGTTCGCAGCATCACACGGCGTTGAACCCGCCCGTTCACCGCCGTTCCGTGAACGTTCCACGAAAAAGCGCAGGCGAACATGCACAGGGGTGCCCCGAGGTGACCGCGCGTGTGTAGCTTGGGCGGCGGTCTGAGACCCTGTTTAGCCTGAGCCGTAACCATTCACATGCGGAAGGACGGTCGTGCACATCGTCATCATGGGCTGCGGAAGAGTGGGTTCCGCTCTTGCCCAGACCTTGGAGCAACAGGGGCACACGGTCGCCGTGATCGACCAGGACCCCACCGCCTTCCGTCGGTTGGGCTCCGGGTTCGGCGGCCGTCGAGTCACCGGAGTCGGCTTCGACCAGGACACCATGCGCGAGGCGGGCATCGAGGAGGCGGGCGCGTTCGCGGCGGTCTCCAGCGGTGACAACTCGAACATCATCGCCGCCCGGGTGGCCCGCGAGATGTTCGGCGTCGAGAACGTCGCGGCGCGCATCTACGACCCGCGCCGCGCCGAGGTCTACCAGCGCCTCGGCATTCCGACCGTCGCAACCGTCCGCTGGACGGCCGACCAGATGCTCCGCCGGCTGCTGCCCTCGGGCTCCGAGCCGCTGTGGCGCGACCCCACGGGCGGTGTGCAGCTCGCCGAGGTGCACGCCTCCGCCACCTGGGTGGGCCACAAGATCAGCCGCCTCCAGGAGGAGACGGGCGTACGCGTCGCCTTCCTCACCCGGCTCGGCGAGGCGGTCCTGCCCACGTCTCAGACGGTGCTGCAGGAAGGCGACCTGGTGCACGTGATGATGCGCACCGACGAGGTGGACAAGGTCGAGGCGGCGTTCGCCAAGGGCCCTGAAGAGGAGGCCGGTCACTGATGAGGGTCGCCATTGCCGGTGCCGGTGCCGTGGGCCGCTCGATCGCGGGCGAACTGCTGGAGAACGGGCACGAGATCCTGCTGATCGACAAGGCGCCGACCGCCATCTCGGTCGAGCGCGTCCCGCAGGCGGAGTGGCTGCTCGCCGACGCCTGCGAGATCACCTCCCTGGACGAGGCCGCGCTGCAGCGCTGCAACGTGGTCATCGCGGCCACCGGAGACGACAAGGTCAACCTCGTCGTCTCCCTGCTCGCGAAGACGGAGTACGGGGTCCCGCGGGTCGTCGCCCGCGTCAACAACCCCAAGAACGAGTGGCTGTTCAACGAGTCCTGGGGCGTGGACGTCGCCGTCTCCACCCCGCGTCTGATGTCGGCCCTCGTCGAGGAGGCCGTCAGCGTCGGCGACCTGGTGCGGCTGCTCCGCTTCAGTCACGGCGACGCCAACCTCGTCGAGCTGACCCTGCCGCCGGAGTCCGCCCTGGCCGGCACGACCGTCGGCGACGTCGAGTGGCCGGAGGACACCTCGCTGGTGACGATCATCCGCGGCACGCGCGTCCTGACGCCCTCCCGGGAGGATTCCCTGGAGGCGGGCGACGAACTGCTCTTCGTGGCCGCCCAGGCCCGTGAGGAGCAGCTGGAGGACCTGCTGTCGGTGCGCCGCGAGGGCACGACGAGCTAGCCGTCCTGTCGGCGGTACGAGGCGGTACGACGTCCTGTCGGCGGTACGACGAAGGGGGCGCCCGGAGATTCTCCGGGCGCCCCCTTCGTCGTAGCGAGCCGGTGGCTTTCGGCGTCCTCGGCGTCCCGTATCCGGGGCTGACGCCCTTCGGCGTCGTCATGGCGGGAACCGAGGCCCTTCGGCGCCGTCATGCCGAGGGGTGATGTCCCTCGGCGTGTTCGGCCGAGCCGGCCGAGGTGCTCACGCCTCGCGGCGGTGCCGGGCCGGGGCCGCGGTCTCGCCGCGTTCCGTCGCGAGGGCGGCCTTGCGCTCCTTCTCCGCCTGCTCCTCGGCCTCCATCTCCGCGAACACGTCGATGGGCGGCGGCGCCTTGGCGAGGAAGACCCAGGTGAGCCAGACGGCGAGCAGGAACGGCGGGATCTTGAGGGCGATCAGGACCCAGCCGAACTGGGTGGTGTCGGCCCACCAGTAGAGCGGGAAGAGCACCGCGCACTTGGCGAGCAGGATCAGGCCCCAGGCCCAACTGGCCTTCGCGTACGCCTTCTTCCGGCCGGGGTTGCGGGTGCGCCAGGAGAGGTTCTCCTTGAAGACCGGGCCGAGGATCAGGCCGATCAGCGGGACACCCGCGAGGGTCGTGACGATGTAGGCGACGGCGAGACCGAGCGTGTAGAGCATGCCCGGCAGATAGAAGTCCTTCGCGTTGCCCGTCATCATCGCGAAGACCACGCCGAAGGCGACGCCGAATACTCCGCTGAAGGCGTGCTTCACGGTGTCGCGCCGCACCAGGCGGACCACGACGAGCGTCAGGGACACCGCGAGGGCGGCGATCGCCGCCCAGTGCAGGTCCTTGTTGATCGTGAAGATGGTGACGAAGAGCAGGCCGGGCATCACGGTCTCGACCATGCCGCGCACGCCGCCGAAGGCCTCGAAGAGTGCGGCCTCGGTCACCGCCCTGGAATCCTGCTGGGCGTCTTCGGTCGGCTTGTCGAGCGACGTCACCGGCTACTCCCGTCCGAGCGGTCTGAGTTCGTATTTCGGATTGAACAACACCCTACGGCCCCGGCTCATCGAGATGCGGCCCGATGCGATCAGCTTGCGTCCGGGCTCGATGCCGACGATGGAGCGGCGGCCGAGCCAGACCACATCCAGGGCGGCCGAGCCGTCGAACAGCTCGGCCTCCAGGGCCGGGACACCGGCCCGCGGCCGCAGAGTGACCGTGCGCAAGGTACCAGTAACCGTGACGATCTGTCGGTCGTGGCAGTCACCGATACGGGTGCAGCCCGCGGTCTCGGTGTCCTCCCGCAGCTCCTCGGACTCCAGGTCCTCCTGGGACGAGGAGAGCCGGTCCATCATGCGCCGGAACCGGCCCGCCGGCTTTTCGGAACGAGGAACAGCACTCATACCGAAAGCGTACCGGGGGGCGCTGACAGCTACGTACCCGCGGCACCTCGGCCCGAACCGGGGACGGACCACGCTCGAACCGGACCACGCTCGAACCGGATCGCGCACATCGCCGGGATGGCGCACATCGCCCGGACCGCGCGAGCGACGCGGCCCGGACCAGTGATCGCGTCACCGCTCGAAGCGGTACCCCATCCCCGGCTCGGTGATGAAGTGCTTCGGGTGCGAGGGGTCCGCCTCCAGCTTGCGGCGCAGCTGGGCCATGTAGACCCGCAGGTAGTTCGTCTCCGTCCCGTACGACGGCCCCCAGACCTCCTGAAGCAGCTGCTTCTGGCTGACCAAGCGGCCCGTGTTGCGGACCAGGACCTCCAGCAGGTGCCACTCCGTGGGGGTGAGGCGGACGTCCCGCCCGTCGCGGTGCACCTTCTTCGCGGCCAGGTCGACGGTGAATCCGGCGGTCTCCACGATCACGTCGTCCTCCTCGCCCCCGGTGGGCTCCGCGCGGCGGACGGCTGCGCGCAGCCGGGCGAGCAGCTCGTCCATGCCGAAGGGCTTGGTGACGTAGTCGTCGGCACCCGCGTCGAGCGCCTCGACCTTCTCGTCGGAGGAGTGCCGGGCGGACAGCACCAGAATCGGCACCCGGGTCCAGCCGCGCAGCCCCTTGATCACCTCGACGCCGTCCATGTCGGGCAGGCCGAGGTCGAGCACGACGACGTCGGGGTGGCGGGCGGCGGCGAGCTGGAGCGCGGTGGCTCCGTCGGGGGCCGCGTCCACCTCGTACTTGCGTGCCTTCAGGTTGATCACGAGGGCTCGGGTGATCTGCGGCTCGTCGTCGACCACGAGGACCCGGGTCATGAGACCTGCCTTTCTGCGACTGCTGGTCGGGCGGCCAGGTCGGGGCGGCGGTCCACCGCCCGCACCGTGAGCACCATGGTGAGTCCGCCGCCGGGGGTGTCCTCGGCGGTGAGGGTGCCGCCCATCGCCTCGGCGAACCCGCGGGCGACCGCGAGACCGAGGCCCACTCCGGTGCCGCGCGGGGCGTCTCCGTAGCGTTGGAAGGGCGCGAATATACGGTCCTTGGCCTCGTCCGGAACGCCGGGGCCGCGGTCCACGACGCGTACCTCCACGCGGTCGGCGATGGCGCTCGCGGCGACCAGGACCCGTTCGTCGACGGGGCTGTACTTGACGGCGTTCTCGACGAGGTTGGCGACGGCGCGCTCCAGGAGCCCGGCGTCGACGGCGACCATCGGCAGGCTTTCCGGGATCTCCAGGTCCACGCTGTCCTCGGGGACGCCGCCGAGCGCCATCGGGACGACCTCGTCGAGGTCGATCTCGCGGATCAGCGGGGCGACGGTGCCGGTCTGGAGCCGGGACATGTCGAGCAGGTTGCCCACCAGGTGGTCGAGGCGGTCGGCGCCGTCCTCGATGCCTTCGAGGAGCTCGGCCCGGTCCTCCTCGGACCAGGCCACGTCGTCGGAGCGCAGGGACGACACCGCAGCCTTGATCCCGGCGAGCGGGGTCCGCAGGTCGTGACTGACGGCTGCCAGCAGGGCGGTGCGGATGCGGTTGCCCTCGGCGAGTTCCTTGGCCTGGTCGGCCTCGAACTGGAGGCGCTGACGGTCCAGGACCACCGCGGCCTGCGCCGCGAAGGCGGCCAGCACCCGGCGGTCCGACGCGGGCAGCACCCGTCCGGACAGGGCGAGCGCCATGTGGTCGCCGACCGGCATGTCGACGTCAGCGTCCTCCGGGCGGGTCGAGGGCGCCGGTCCGACGCTGCCCGCACACGTCCACGGCTCGACGTCGCTCACTCGCTCCAGGAGGGCGACCGACTCCATCCCGAAGGTCTCCCTGACTCGCTCCAGCAGGGCCTCCAGGCTGGTCTCGCCGCGCAGCACGCTGCCCGCGAGGAAGGAGAGGATCTCCGATTCGGCCCTCAGCCGCGCCGCCTGGTGGGTGCGGCGGGCCGCGAGGTCCACCACCGACGCCACGGAGACGGCGACGCCCACGAAGATCACGATGGCCACGATGTTCTTCGGGTCGGCGATCGTCAGCCGGTGCAGGGGCGGTGTGTAGAAGTAGTTCAGCAGCAGGGAGCCGAAGGCCGCCGAGGCGAGGGCCGGGAGGAGACCGCCGAGCAGGGCGGCCGCGACCGTCACCGCCAGGAACAGCAGCATGTCGTTGGCGAGGCCGAGGTCGATGGTGTTCAGCAGCAGCGCCATCACCACCGGGCCGCCCACCCCGATCAGCCAGCCCCAGATGATCCGGGAGCGCCCGAGCCGTGCGCCGCGTGCCACCGGCAGACCGCGCCCCTTGGCGACCTCTTCGTGGGTGACGATGTGGACGTCCAGGTCGGGGCCCGACTCCCGGGCGACCGTGGCGCCGACGCCCGGCCCGAAGACGTACTGCCAGGTCTTGCGGCGGGAGGAGCCGAGCACGATCTGGGTGGCGTTGACGCCGCGTGCGAAGTCCAGGAGCGAGGCGGGTATGTCGTCCCCGACCACGTGGTGGAAGGTGCCGCCGAGGTCCTCGACCAGCGTGCGCTGGACGGCCAGTTCCTTCGGTGAGGCGGAGGTGAGCCCGTCGCTGCGGGCGATGTAGACGGCCATCACCTCGCCGCCCGCGCCTTTCTCGGCGAGCCGCGCGGCCCGCCGGATCAGCGTCCGCCCCTCCGGACCGCCGGTCAGTCCGACGACGATCCGCTCCCGTGAGCCCCAGATCTTGGAAACGCTGTGCTCGCTGCGGTACTCGGTCAGGTATTCGTCGACCCGGTCGGCGACCCACAGCAGTGCGAGCTCGCGCAGGGCGGTGAGGTTGCCCGGGCGGAAGTAGTTGGACAGGGCGGCGTCGACCTTGTCGGGCTTGTAGATGTTGCCGTGCGCCATGCGGCGACGCAGCGCGGGCGGCGACATGTCGACCAGCTCGATCTGGTCCGCACGCCGCACCACCTCGTCCGGCACGGTCTCACGCTGCCGTACACCCGTTATCGACTCGACGACATCACCGAGCGACTCCAGGTGCTGGATGTTGACGGTGGAGACGACGTCGATGCCGGCGGCGAGCAGCTCCTCCACGTCCTGCCAGCGTTTGTCGTTGCGGGAGCCGGGCACGTTGGTGTGCGCCAGTTCGTCCACCAGGGCGACGGCCGGGTCGCGCTGGAGCACGGCGTCGACGTCCATCTCGGTGAAGACGCCGCCCCGGTACTCCAACTCCTTGCGCGGCACCTGCTCCAGACCGTGCAGCATGACTTCGGTGCGCGGCCGGTGATGGTGCTCGACGAACGCCACCACGCAGTCCGTCCCGCGCTCGACACGACGGTGCGCCTCGGAGAGCATCGCGTACGTCTTGCCGACGCCCGGTGCCGCACCGAGGTAGATCCGAAGCTTGCCGCGTCCCATGAGCCCTATTGTCTTCCTGTCACCGCTGTGTACGCAGCGTCGACTTTACGGCCAAGAATCTCGACAAAAGGGACGAGAGGCCGGCCGGGAGACGTCTTTGACACAACCCTGATGCCCCGGACGACCTCGTAGCCCCCCGTACGACCCCGCACGGCTCTCGGCGGCTCTGGGCGGCTCTGGGCGGCTCTGGGCAGCGCCTGGTACAGCCCCCACTGAGCCCCGCACCGCCCTCCCTGCCCCCGCGAGGCCTCAGTGCTCGACGATCTCCCCGTCGCTCAGCTCCAGCACGCGGTCGGCCAGGTCGAGCAGAGTCGCGTCATGGGTGGCGACCAGCGCTGTCACCTGCTCGCTGCGGACGACGGCGCGCAGCAGCTCCATCACGGCATGGCCGGTCTCCGCGTCCACCTGGCCGGTGGGCTCGTCGGCTATGAGCAGGGCGGGGTTGTTGGCGAGGGCGCGGGCGATGGCCACGCGCTGCTGCTGGCCACCGGAGAGCTCACCGGGCCGCTGGGCGGCGTGGTCGGCGAGACCGACGAGGGAGAGCAGCAGCTCGACGCGCTCCTCGCGCTCGCGCGCTTCGGCCCGGCGCAGCCGCAGCGGGACCCCGACATTCTCCGCGGCGGTGAGGATGGGGATGAGTCCGAAGGACTGGAAGACGAAGCCGATGTGGTCGCGACGCAGGCCCAGCAGTCCGTTCTCGTCGAGGGTCGAGAGGTCTAGGCCGTCCACCGCGACACGGCCCTCGTCCGGTTCGTCGAGCCCGCCGACGAGATTGAGCAGTGTGGTCTTGCCCGATCCCGAGCGCCCTTTGAGGGCGACGAGTTCTCCGCGCGGTACCTCGAAGGAGACACCGCGCAGCGCGTGCACGGCGGCGGCTCCGGTCCCGTACGAACGATGGACGTTCTCGACGCGCACCATGGTGTCGGTGCCGGTGACGACCTGCCTCATGTTCCCTCCCCGTGATCCCCCGTGGACCGGGCGTCAGTATCGCGACCGAACGCCCGGTCCCTCAATGGTTCATCGGATGAGGCCCCGGCTTCGGTTCACGCGGGATTGTCGCCGTGCGTCAGCGTCTCCCAGGCCACGAACAGGTTGTTGCTGCCCGCCGGGCGGTTTTGCTGGTTCAGCGTCTGGGTGTTGGTCATCGCGATGCCCAGGCGGTTGTGCAGGGCGTTGTAGCCGACCTCGGTGACCGGCCCGAGCCCGAGGTTCAGCGAGCCGCCGCACAGCCAGCTCGGCGCCGCCGTGCCCAGCTGGTACTTCGACTGGAAGCCGAGTGCCTGGCGCAGCCGTTCGCCGACATCGGTGCCGTAGAGGTCCTGCCCCTGGATGCGGCTGGTCTCGGCGATGTGCGAGATGGCCGAGATGCCGTATCCGGTGTGGGTGAAGTCCCGGCAGGTCTCCTGGGTGAGCCCGGTGACGAAGGTGGACTGTCCCTGCCAGTAGGCGACGATCTTGGCGGTGGTGTCGAGGTTCTGGCTCGGTACCGTCTTCGGCACGGAGCCGTCGATGGAGAGGTAGACGTACGCCGCCGTACGCGTCCGGAACTTCGCCATGGCCTTGTCGTACGACGTCTTGTCCTCCAGGAAGACGGAGATGCCGACCGCGGCCTCCATCATCGACAGTTCCCAGTTGCCGTTGGAATTCGAGCCGTTGATGATCTCGGGCAGGTAGACGTCGCGCAGCATGGTCGCGAAACGGCCGGAGTTGGCCCAGGAGCCGGTGTACGTGTACTTGATGATCTCGGCGGCCTTGGGCCAGGAGGAGCCGGCCCAGCCGGTCTGCAGGGGCGCGTTGCTGTTGGTGTGGTCCTTGATCACAGCGGACCAGGCGTCCATCAGCTCGATGGCCTTCTTGGCGTAGCGCTCGTCGCGGGTGACGTACCAGGCGAGGGCGTCGGTGTACGCGGCTATCGCGTCCTCGCGCTCGTCCGTGCAGCCGTAGTTCGGGTTGGAGTAGGAGCCGCACTCGACGGTCGCGCGGGGTGTGGGGGTGCGGGTGAGCGAGGCGTACTTGCTCGCCATCATCTGGTCGTAGGCGCCCTTCCAGGGCTGGGCGCCGGCCAGGACCTCGGTGCGGGCGAAGTCCAACTGGCCCCTGGAGACGGTGACTCCGGGGTGGACGAAGGTGGCGGGCGCCGCGTCGGCCCGGTGCGCGCCGGGCCAGGACAGGAGGGTGCCGACGAGGGCGGCGGTCGCCGCGGCGACGGTGACGAGGAAGGCGGGGCGCCGTCTGCGGCGATGCCGAGTGGGGGTGTCGGACATGCGGAGCCATCCGTTCTTGTATGTGAACTACACATGGGGTGCTGAACAGGTGCGCTGGCCGGTGACCATAGGTATGGACCAGCCTTCCGTCAAGGCCTGAAGAAAGACCTGCTGCTCAACCGCCGTTCACATACGAGGACCTGGCGGGAGGTGGGCGCGCGTGAGCCGCGCACGGTGGTGGAGACATAGGAAAGGGCCGCACCCCTGGGGATGCGGCCCTCCTGATGTCCGACTAGTGGACTTCGGTGATCTCCGGTCCGCGCTGGAGCTGTCCCATGCCGCCGGAGAAGCGGGAGCCGCTCTGCTCCTCCTGCTGAACGCCCTCGGGGACCATCTGCGCGTCGTTCGGCAGCTTCAGGACGATCGGGTCGCGCGGGGCCATCGGGCCCTCACCGCGGACGACGACCGTGTCCCGGAAGATCTGCTCCAGCAGACCCGCGGCCTGCGGCTGCACCGCGCCCTGCCCGGAGATCACTCCGCGCAGGAACCAGCGGGGACCGTCCACGCCGACGAATCGCACGACCTGGAAACCACCCGTGCCGTCCGGCAGCTGTACCGGTACCTGCGCCCGCAGCTCCCAGCCCAGCGGACCCTCGACCTCGTCGATGACACCGCCCTGCTGAGTGATCCCGGAGGCGATCTCCTCGCGCACCTCGCCCCAGATTCCCTCGCGCTTGGGAGCGGCGAAAGCCTGGAGCTGGACCGCGCTGTCGTTGACGACGACGGTCGCCGCGACGATCGCGTCGCCCGCGACCTCGACCCGCAGCTCCATGCCGTCGACTCCGGGCACGAAGAGACCGCCCAGGTCCACCCGGCCCTCGGCCGGGTCACGGACCTCGGCGCTGTCCCAGGGCCCGTCGGGGCGCGGTTCGGGTTCGAGCCTCACGCGCTCGCGACCCTCGTCCGTCTCAGTGTCGACGCCGTCGACGACCTGCTCGGCCTCGCCCGCCGCGTCTTCGGCGGCACTGCCCTTCTTGCGACGTCCGAACACGTCACTGTCCTTCCCGGTCGGATACGACCGAAGCGTATCGATTCCCACCCGTTGTGCTGTCCACGGCGGCATGACCGCCGGTGGACCCGAAGCCCCCTGCGGCCCGCGCAGAATCGGGAAGTTCCGCGACCTCTTGGAAGCGAACCTTCTCGACTTGCTGGACGACCAGTTGAGCAATCCGGTCGAAGCGCTCGAATCGCACGGACTCGTGCGGGTCGAGATTCACCACGATCACCTTGATCTCCCCACGGTACCCGGCATCAACCGTCCCCGGGGCATTCACGAGGGCGACGCCGCAGCGGGCGGCCAGGCCGGAGCGCGGGTGCACGAAGGCCGCGTACCCCTCGGGCAGCGCGATGGACACTCCCGTCGGCAGGACGGCCCGCTCACCGGGCTTCAGCTCGCGGCTCTCGGTGGTCCGCAGATCGGCTCCGGCGTCACCGGGTTGCGCGTACTCGGGAAGCGGGACGTCCGGATCGACGCGCCTGATCAGCACAGCGAGTTCTTGACGGGGCTCACGGGCCCCGGGACTGCGGGTCACGGGTTCACCTCGAAGGCACGGGCTCGCCGGATCTGGTCCGGGTCGTTCATGGCGGCCCGGATCTCCTCCGGGCGGCCGTTGTCGATGAAGTGGTCGACCTTCACCTCGACGAAGAGGGCGTCGGCGGTGACGGCGACGGGCCCGTCGGGGCCGCCGATCCGCCCGGTGGCCGTGCAGTAGATCTTCCGGCCGGCCACCGCGGTGACCTCGGCCTCCAGATACAGCACGGTGCCGACCGGCACAGGGCGTCGGAAGTCGGTCTCCAGGCGTCCCGTCACGGCGATCGTCCGCAGCAGCCAGTTCAAGGAGCCGAGCGTTTCGTCGAGCGCGGTGGCGAGGACGCCGCCGTGCGCGAGACCGGGGGCGCCCTGATGGACTGGCCGCACGGTGAACTCCGCCGTGACCCGGACCCCGTCGCCCGCGCGGGCCTCCAGATGGAGCCCGTGAGGCTGCCCTCCGCCACACCCGAAACACTGTTCGTAGTGTGCTCCGAGGAGCTCTCCGGGGGCGGGCGCGTCGGGGTGCCGCACCGGCGCGACGGCGTCGGCGGGAGGCGTCAGAGCTGCGGATGTACCACTCACAGCCGCAGACCTTACCCGCGAGTCCACCAAGTCTTCGCACCGTGCCAAGCTTGGCTTCATGCAGCTCTCCGCCTCCCCGTACGAAGAACGCCTCACCGCACCCCGGTCGTGGTGGGTGATCAGCTTCCTGTTCGGGCTCGCGATGGCCCTGGTCTTCCTCCCCTTCGGCACGCTGCCGATGCTCGGAGCCCTGGTCGGCGGCACCGCGGTCGCGGCGGTCGCGGCCAGCGCGTACGGCTCGATGCGCATCCGTGTGGTCGGTGACTCGCTGATCGCGGGCGACGCCCGGATCCCGGTCTCGGCGCTCGGAGACACGGAGATCCTGGACCAGGAGGAGGCGCGGGCCTGGCGCACGTACAAGGCCGACACGCGTGCGTTCATGCTCCTGCGCTCGTACATCCCGACGGCGCTGCGCGTCCAGGTCACGGACCCGGCGGACCCGACGCCCTATCTGTATCTGTCGACGCGGGAGCCGGAGCGTCTGGTGGCCGCCCTGGAAGCGGCGCGGGAGTCGGCCCGGCCCGAGGACAGCTGAAGGCTGCCCTTGGCGTCACGCCGGGACGCGCGGGGCGGCACGCACGCGTGACGCCCCGAACGAAGTGTCTCCGGTCGGCGCCGGGACGCTCGGCAAGGCGCTCACCCGAGCGGTGGCGCGCCTGCTCACATGAGAGCGATCAGAGCTCCGGGCCGTGACAAGGACAGTGGCCCGCCGAGCCTGGGCAGCCGCCGGGAAGCCGACGGCGAGACCAGGCGGCGCCGAGGCAACTGATCCCGGCGGCCTTCGGGCACACCACGGCCGCGTCCAGGACAGCGGTCAGGGTTCGTCCAGGACATCGGTCAGGGTTCCGGGCGCCGGCCCCGCGAACGACGTCAGCGCCCCAGCTCTCCGGGAATCTCCCCGATCCGTACCGGATCCGTCGGTTTCTCCAGCGGTGGCAGCTCCGGGAGCGCGTCCCACGGCACCTGCATCTTGCGCAGGTCCCTGCGGATGTGCCCCGCGACGCGTTTGGTGTCGCGGCGGTTCATCACCGCCCCGACCGCCGCGCCGACCATGAACGGGATCAGGTTGGGCAGGTCCCGAATCGTTCTCTTCATGATCTGCTGGCGCAGCTCGCGCTTCATCTGGCCGCCCAGCGCGGCGTTGATCGTCACGGGCTTGGCCACGTCGATGCCGCGCTCGCCCGACCAGGAATGCAGATACGCGGTACTGCGCTGCTTGAGGTTCCCCGGCGGCCGCAGGCCGTAGACCTCGTGGAGTTCGGCGACCAGCTTGAGCTCGATCGCGGCGACGGCGGTGATCTCGGCCGCCAGCTCCGTGGGCATGGCGGGCGGCACCGGCAGCATCGCGGCGGCGCCGATCCCGGCGCCGACGGTGGACGTCGCGGCGGCGGCGCCCGCGACGAGCTTGTCCGCGAGTTGCTCGGGATCGAGGCCCGGGAACTGCTTGCGGAGCGTCGCGAGGTCCCGTACGGGAACCCGCGGGGCGATGTCGATGATGCGGTCGACGACGTACGCCAGGCCCGACCTGACCCGCACGCCGCTCGTGTGGACGCCCTTCGTGACCCCGTCCCGGACGGCCGCCGCGCGACGCCTTGCGACGGGCGCGGGAGTGTCCGTGGGGGCCGTCAGGCCGTCTGTGGCGCCCGCTCGGTCGAGCGAGGCTGATCCCTGTTCGGAAGAGCCCCGCTCGTCGTCACGCACGCCTTCAGGGCCCTTGAGGGACCCTTCGTCCGCCGCCCTGAAGGGGAGGCGGCGCTTCCAGGGTGAGGTCGAGCCAGTCACGGCCGACCCTGCCTCAGTCGCAGTCGCGGCAGATCGGCTGACCGTTCTTCTCGCGGGCCAGCTGGCTGCGGTGGTGCACCAGGAAGCAGCTCATGCAAGTGAACTCGTCCTGCTGCTTGGGCAGCACCCGGACGGCCAGCTCCTCGTTCGAGAGGTCCGCACCGGGCAGCTCCAGGCCTTCTGCGGCCTCGAACTCATCTACATCGACGGACGACGTCGACTTGTCGTTCCGGCGAGCCTTCAGTTCTTCAAGGCTGTCCGAGTCGACGTCGTCGTCGGTCTTGCGTGGGGTGTCGTAATCCGTTGCCATTGTCGCTCTCCCCCTCTGGGTGTCTTCGGTGTCTCCAGCGCACGTAACGCGTGAGAGGCCGGACTTGTGCCCGACCCGAGGCGGAGATTTTGCCTCACATCAAGGTCTGTTACTCAATCGACACCCAACCGGACTCCTCAAGAGTGATCGGCTTGGATGGCGATGCGGACCGTACACGGTCCTGAGGTCGCACTTCAAAGGCGTCCCACCGTGTACTTCCCGTGATCAAGACCCCCGAAAACCCGGATTTTCCCGGCTTTCCGACAGCCTGCATGATCACAGAGAGTGGATGGACCGAAAATCGCCCTTGTGATCGATCACACACGGGTCACTCAAGTGGGTGACCACGAAATTCCGCGCAAAGCGAACATCGTCGCGTGTCCGCGACATGGTCTCAGATGGGAAGGGTGACGCGCATCACGAGACCACCCCCTTCGC
Source organism: Streptomyces sp. NPDC002935 (assembly GCF_040611295.1). Lineage (NCBI taxonomy): Bacteria > Bacillati > Actinomycetota > Actinomycetes > Kitasatosporales > Streptomycetaceae > Streptomyces > Streptomyces sp. NPDC002935. The sequence continues at coordinate 150,531 of NZ_JBEXNW010000001.1, read as the reverse complement.
GGGGCTGAGCGACGATGTGGCCGCCGTGCGCGCGGGCCACCGACCGGGCGATCGACAGGCCGAGGCCCACACCCTTGTCGCTGCCCGTGCGCTCCGTCCGCAGCCGCCGGAAGGGCTCGAAGAGGTTGTCGATCTCGTACGCGGGAACCACCGGTCCCGTGTTCGACACCTCCAGGACCGCCCGGCCGTGCTGCGTCTCGGTCGTGACCTCGACCCAGCCGTCCTTCGGCACGTTGTACCGGACGGCGTTCTGGACGAGGTTCAGGGCGATGCGCTCCAGGAGGACGCCGTTGCCCTGGACGACCACCGGAGCCCGCCGCCCGCGGATCTCCACGCCCTTGGCCTCCGCCTCGGCATGCACCTGGTCGACGGCCTGCGAGGCGACCTCGGCGAGGTCCACGGGTTTGCGCTCGACGATCTGGTTGTCGCTGCGGGCCAGCAGCAGCAGACCCTCGACGAGCTGCTCACTGCGCTCGTTCGTGGCGAGCAGGGTCTTGCCCAGCTGCTGCAGCTCCGCCGGCACCTCCTGGCCCGAGAGATGCACCTCCAGAAGCGTGCGATTGATCGCGAGCGGGGTACGCAGTTCGTGCGAGGCGTTCCCGACGAAACGCTGCTGGGCGGTGAAGGCCCGCTGGAGCCGCTCCAGCATGTCGTCGAAGGTGTCCGCGAGCTCCTTCAGCTCGTCGTCCGGGCCGTCCAGCTCGATCCGCCGGGACAGGTCGGAGCCGGCCACCGCGCGCGCGGTGCGGGTGATGTGCCCGAGCGGCGAGAGGACGCGGCCCGCCATCGCGTAGCCGAACGCGAAGGCGATGATCGCGAGGCCGAGCAGGGCCAGCAGCGAGCGGCTGAGCAGGTCGTCCAGGGCGTGCTGGCGCTGCTGGTTCACGCAGTCGTACATCGCCTTGTTGAGCTCGTCCGACGACGGAGCCGACGGGAAGTTGCAGGTGCTGCTGCCGACCTGCCCTGAAATGATCTTGAACGGGAGCTCGCTGCCCACGTTCAACGCCTGCGCCGCGAGCAGGTAGATGATCGACAGCAGCAGGATGCCGGCGATCAGGAACATGCCGCCGTACAGCAGCGTGAGCCGTATACGGATCGTCGGGCGCAGCCAGGGGAACGGCGGCTCCGCCCTTCTGGGGTCCCAGGTGGGCTTCGGTGGCGCCGTGGGCGGCGCGGGGGTGGTGGCCACGGTGGATCAGATCCTGTAGCCGGAGCCGGGCACGGTGACGATCACGGCTGGCTCGCCGAGCTTGCGGCGCAGCGTCATGACGGTCACGCGCACGACGTTGGTGAACGGGTCCGTGTTCTCGTCCCAGGCCTTCTCCAGGAGCTGCTCCGCGGAGACGACGGCTCCCTCGCTGCGCAGCAGCACTTCCAGGACGGCGAACTCCTTGGGAGCGAGCTGGACCTCCTTGCCGTCGCGGAAGACCTCGCGGCGGTTGGGGTCGAGCTTGATCCCGGCACGCTCCAGGACGGGCGGCAGCGGCACGCTCGTACGACGCCCGAGAGCACGCACGCGTGCCGTCAGCTCGCTGAACGCGAACGGCTTGGGGAGGTAGTCGTCGGCACCGATCTCCAGGCCCTCGACCCGGTCGCTGACGTCGCCGGACGCGGTCAGCATCAGCACGCGCGTGGGCATGCCGAGCTCGACGATCTTGCGACAGACGTCGTCGCCGTGCACGAGCGGGAGGTCGCGGTCGAGGACGACCACGTCGTAGTCGTTGACTCCGATGCGCTCCAGCGCGGCCGCCCCGTCGTACACGACGTCGACGGCCATGGCCTCCCGGCGCAGTCCGGTGGCCACCGCATCGGCGAGCAACTGCTCGTCCTCGACGACGAGTACACGCACGTCGCTTGTCCTTCCTCTGTCCACCGGCGCGGCACGTTTCAGGGCACCACGCGGGCAGGTCTGTCACGGATGAGAGCTCCATCCTGCCCTTTTCGGCCGTAAACCGGCTGTAAGACGGGGGAGGCGCCAGGGAAGCCCGTCCAGGGGACCGGGAATGCCAGATTTTCTCGCCGGGTTGAGGTTTCCACGGAAGAGAGCGGGGGGAGGACGGCTTTACACCCCGCGATCACGCTCTGCATGTGGCAAGCCACCTTGTGGTACGTCCAACCGCTTCCGCAGAGCGGGCGTGGGTGTCCGGCACCGTCGCCGCCCAGCCCGGGCAGCGCTGGGCACCCCATCGGAGACGTGATCGCCCCTTCCCATCGGCACACCCCCGTGCCACCCGACCCACGACCCAGGACGAGGGGGCGCAGCATGGACGCATTCACCGCAGGACTTCTGCAGCGCATAAGGGCGACCGAGTCCGACCTGACGCGGGCTCGCGAGACAGGCGACGACTTCCTCGCGGAGGTCGAGCAGGCCGAGCTGGACGACCTGCACCGCCTGGCCGCCGAGCACGGTGTGGAGGTCGGCGCGACGCGCGTCTGATCAGTACGTACGAGAGCGGGGCCCCGGTATCGATCCAGTACCGGGGCCCCGCTCCGTTTCCGCCTTCCAGCGGCCGCCCTCAGTCGTGCCAGGCCCCGAAGTCCTCCAGGAGCCGCTGGAGGGGCTCGAAGACGCCCGGGGAGGCTGCCACCACGAGATCGCCCGCGGGGCGCTCTCCGGGGCGTCCACCGGTCACCGCGCCCGCTTCACGGGCGATCAGGTCCCCCGCCGCGAGGTCCCAGGGGTGGAGGCCGCGCTCGTAGTAGCCGTCGAGGCGGCCGGCCGCGACGTCGCACAGGTCGACGGCCGCGGAGCCGGAGCGCCGGATGTCGCGCACCAGCGGGATCAGCCGCTGGGCCACGTCGGCCTGGTGGCTCCTGACCTCGGTCACGTAGTTGAAACCGGTCGCGACGAGTGCCTGGTCGAGCGGCGGCGACGGGCGGCAGGCGAGCCGGCGTTCGCCGACCCAGGCGCCGGTGGCCCGGGCACCCCGGCCGCGCACCGCGTGATAGGTCTCACCCCGCATCGGTGCCGCCACGACGCCGACGACGGTCTCGCCGTCCTGTTCGGCCGCGATCGACACCGCCCAGGTCGGCAGCCCGTACAGGTAGTTGACCGTGCCGTCGAGCGGGTCGACGATCCAGCGGATGCCGCTGGTGCCCTCGGTGGCGGCGCCCTCCTCGCCGAGGAAGCCGTCGCGGGGGCGGTGCTCGGCGATCAGAGCGGTGATCAGCTTCTCGGCCGCGATGTCCATCTCGGTGACGACGTCGATCGGGCTGGACTTGGTGGCGGCGACCGCCAGGTCCGCCGGGCGGCCGTCACGCAGGAGCGCGCCCGCGCGGCGGGCGGCCTCGTGGGCGAGCTGGAGCAGTTCGGTGTGCAGAGGCTCGGTCACGGGGCTCCTCATGCGTAGGGGCTGTCGGTGCCCGCGGCGGCGGGCTTGGGCGTGCGGGCCGGGCAGCAGCCCACCGGGCACAGGTCGTGACTCGCGCCCAGCGCGCCCAGGGCACACGGTGTCACCCGCCGGCCGCTCTCGGCCGCGGCGCGCTCCAGCACCAGGTCACGGACTCCCGCGGCGAACCGGGGGTCGGAGCCCACCGTGGCCGAACGGCGCACCGGCAGCCCCAGCTCCGCCGCCTTCGCCCGCGCCTCGGTGTCCAGGTCGTACAGGACCTCCATGTGATCCGAGACGAACCCGATCGGCACCATCACCGCGGCCGCCGCTCCGGCCCCGTGCAGCTCCTCCAGGTGGTCGCAGATGTCGGGCTCCAGCCACGGAATGTGCGGGGCTCCGGAGCGCGACTGGTAGACGAGCCGCCACGGGTGCGCGATCCCGGTCTCCTCGCGCACCGCTTCCGCGATCAGCCGGGCCACATCCAGGTGCTGCCGGACGTACGCGCCGCCGTCGCCGTGCCCCTCGACCGGGCCGGAGGTGTCCGCCGCGGCGATCGGGATCGAGTGCGTGGTGAACGCCAGGTGCGCGCCCGCCCGGACCTCCTCGGGCAGTTCGGCCAGGGACCGCAGGACGCCCTCGGTCATCGGCTCCAGGAACCCGGGATGGTTGAAGTAGTGCCGCAGCTTGTCGATCCTCGGCGGCTCCAGCCCTTCCCCCTCCAGGACGGCCAGCGCCCCGGCCAGGTCCTCGCGGTACTGGCGGCAGCCCGAGTACGAGGCGTACGCGCTGGTGGCCAGCACCAGGATCCGGCGCCGTCCGTCGGCGACCATCTCGCGCAGCGTGTCGGTGACGTACGGCGCCCAGTTCCGGTTGCCCCAGTAGACCGGCAGGTCCGGACCGTGCTCGGCGAAGTCCTTGCGCAGCGCGTCGAGCAGGGTGCGGTTCTGGTCGTTGATGGGGCTGATCCCGTCGAACAGGAAGTAGTGCTGCCCGACCTCCTTGAGCCGCTCCTTGGGGATGCCTCTGCCCCGCGTCACGTTCTCCAGGAACGGGACCACTTCGTCCGGACCCTCGGGACCTCCGAACGAGAGCAGGAGCAGGGCGTCGTAGGGGGTGGCATCGAGCACTTCTGGCATGCGTCCGATCCTGCCACCCGCCACTGGCATGCGAGAAACGGCGGGGCGACGGAGGAGACGGCGATGGCGGGGGCGCTCGGCCGGGCGGGCGTCGAGCCTGCGCGCGCGGACGGGCGCGAGGGCGGGCGCAGGACGTACGGAGAGGCTTCCGGAGGCGTGCGTTAGGGTCACCTAACCCGTAAGCTGTATCGGCCAGCTTCACGCCTTACCGAAGTTCGGGCCGCCCGTGGTGACCGGGAGGGGCCGAGCCGAGCCGACGGAGTCCCCCCGTGCCCAGCCCGTACCGCGCCCTGTTCGCCGCCCCCGGGTCCAAGGGCTTCTCCGCCGCGGGCCTGCTCGGCAGGATGCCGCTGTCCATGATGGGCATCGGCGTGGTCACGATGATCTCGCAGCTGACCGGGCGGTACGGCCTCGCCGGCGCCCTGTCGGCGACCATGGCGCTGGCGGCCGCGGCGATGGGTCCGCAGGTCTCGCGCATGGTGGACCGGCACGGACAGCGGCGGGTCCTGCGCCCCGTGACCCTCTTCGCGCTGTCGGCCGCCGCGGGGCTGCTGGTCGCCGCGCACTTCGAGTGGCCGGACTGGGTGCTGTTCGTGTGCGCGGCCGGCATCGGCTGCGTCCCGAGCATCGGCGCGATGATCCGGGCCCGCTGGGCGGCCCTCTACGGAGGCACCCCGCAGTTGCACACCGCGTACTCCCTGGAGTCCGTGGTGGACGAGATCTGCTTCATCTTCGGGCCGATCATCTCCATCGGCCTCTCCACGGTGTGGTTCCCGGAGGCCGGACCGCTGCTCGCCGCCTGCTTCCTGGCAGCCGGAGTCTTTTGGCTGACCTCCCAGCGCGCCACCGAACCCGAGCCGCATCCGCGCGAGCAGCACGCCGGAGGTTCGGCGCTCCGCGCGGCCGGACTCCAGGTCCTGGTGGCCACGTTCGTGGCGACCGGGGCGATCTTCGGAGCGGTCGACGTGGTCACCGTGGCCTTCGCCGAGGAGCAGGGCCACAAGGGCGCCGCGAGCATCGTCCTGGCCCTCTACGCGGCGGGCTCCTGCCTCGCGGGAGCCGTCTTCGGACTGCTGCACTTCAAGGGGGCGCCCGAACGCAGGTGGCTGCTGGGAATATGCGCGATGGCCGTGAGTATGATCCCCCTCCTACTGGTCGGAAACTTGCCGTTCCTGGCCGTGGCGCTGTTCGTTGCGGGCCTCTCCATCGCTCCCACGATGATCACGACGATGTCCCTCATCGAGCAGCACGTACCTCGCGCGAAACTGACCGAAGGCATGACCTGGGTGAGCACCGGACTCGCGGTCGGGGTCGCGCTCGGCTCCTCCGTGGCCGGCTGGGTGATCGACTCCGCCGGCGCGAAGGCCGGGTACGGGGTTCCGGCGGTGTCCGGGGCCGTCGCGGTCGCGGTCGGTTTCCTCGGGTATCGCCGGCTGAGCAGGCCGGTTCCGCAGCGGGGAGGGTCTCATGAGCACCACAGTGAGCGGGAAGAGCGGCACGTGGCGTAACTGGGCGGGGAACGTCACCGCCCGTCCCGTACGGGAGGTCACCCCTGCCTCGGTCGACGAACTCTCCGCCGCCGTACGGAAAGCGGCCGAGGACGGCCTGACGGTGAAGGCCGTCGGCACCGGCCACTCCTTCACCGCCGCCGCGGCGACCGACGGCGTATTGATCCGCCCTCAACTGTTGACCGGCATCCGCAAGATCGACCGTACGGCCATGACGGTCACGGTCGAGGCGGGCACCCCGCTCAAGAGACTCAACATGGCGCTCGCGCGTGAGGGTCTGTCGCTCACGAACATGGGCGACATCATGGAGCAGACCGTTTCGGGGGCGACCAGCACCGGAACGCACGGCACCGGGCGCGACTCCGCGTCGATCGCCGCGCAGATCAAGGGCCTCGAACTAATGACGGCGGACGGCTCGGTGCTGTCCTGCTCCGAGAACGAGAACCCGGACGTCTTCGCGGCGGCCCGGATAGGCATCGGCGCCCTGGGGATCGTCACCGCGATCACGTTCTCCGTGGAGCCCGTCTTCCTGCTCACGGCCCGCGAGGAGCCGATGACCTTCGACAGGCTCACCGCCGACTTCGAGGAACTCTTCACCGAGAACGAGCACTTCGAGTTCTACTGGTTCCCTCACACGGGCAACTGCAACACCAAGCGCAACAACCGCAGCGCGGGCCCCGAGAAGCCGGTGGGGCCGATCGTCGGCTGGATCGAGGACGAGCTCCTCTCCAACGGCGCCTTCCAGGTGGCCAATCTGCTCGGCCGGGCCGTGCCCGCCGCCATCCCGTCGATCGCCAGGCTCTCCAGCCGCGCGCTGTCCGCGCGGACCTACACCGACATTCCGTACAAGGTGTTCACCTCCCCGCGCCGTGTGCGGTTCGTGGAGATGGAGTACGCCGTGCCGCGCGAGGCCCTCGTCGAAACGCTGCGCGAGCTGAAGTCGATGGTCGACAGCTCGGCTCTGCGGGTCAGCTTCCCCGTGGAGGTGCGGACCGCGCCCGCCGACGACATCGCCCTCTCCACGGCGTCCGGACGGGAGAGCGCGTACATCGCCGTCCACATGTTCAAGGGCACCCCCTATCAGGCGTACTTCAGCGCCGCCGAGCGGATCTTCACCGCGCACGAGGGGCGGCCGCACTGGGGCAAGGTGCACACGCGCGACGCGGAGTACTTCGCCAAGGTCTATCCGCGCTTCGGCGAGTTCACGGCGCTGCGGGATCGGCTGGATCCGGAGCGGCGCTTCGCGAATGACTACTTGCGGAGGGTTCTGGGGTCGTAGCGGTCGTGCTGGGCGCGGGAGTCGGGGTGCCGTCCCCGGCTTCCGGGTCCGAGGACGCGCCGTCGCCCGGCATCGGCACGGACGTCGTACCGCTGCCGTCGCTCCCCGCGTCACCCGAGCCGCCACCGCCGGTGGCCGGGGACGTCTCCTGGGTCGAATCCTGGGTCGAATCCGGGATCGAGGACGACGAAGACCCGGTCGAGGGTGACGTACCGGGCTCCGGATTCCCCGAGCCGGCGCCGTGCCCCTTGAAGGCGTCGCCGACCGTCGTACTCGTGCCTCCGCCGCTGAAACTCCGCCCCGAGACCAGCTCGTACGAGGTGATTCCGGCCATCGTGACGCCGAAGACGAGGGCGGTCGCGACCAGGGGCCGCTTCCAGCTCCTGACCCGCGCGCGGTAGACGGTCCCCTCGGTGAACTCGCCGGGGGTACCGAGCACCTGCCGGGGCTTCGTTCTCGGCGGCACCTTCACATCGCGTATCTGCTCGCCGGTGCGCTTGAAGAAGTGCTGGAAGAGCGTTCCTCCGCAGGTGGCGACCGCGCTGACCAGTCCGGCGCCCAGGATCGTCCCGTAGACCCCGAAGTAGGAGGCGAGTTTCGCGGCGACCACCGCGGCCACCGCGCTGCCCGCCACTTGAGGGACGCTCAGGTCCACCCGCCTCTTCCTCGACTCCACGTCGGCACCCGGCTTCTCGCCGCCCACTTCCGGCTTCTCACGCATTCCCGGACCTTGCCTGCCTTTCCCGTACTTGATCGACCGACCGCACGAGAAGGGGACGTACAGGCGAAACGATAAGTTCCGTTTCTGCCGATTACGTGAAGTGCGCCACGTTCGATGACCGCCGAATCGGCTCCAGGAACGGCCAACTACCACCCCCCGCTCGAAGTTGGGCGGCGTGCCGATCCACGCAAGTGGCCCGAATGGAGTACTGTTGCGAGCCCTGGGTCCGGACTCCCGCCAGGGTGTCCGGGGCCTTGCAGGACCGCCGGGAGGGGGCTCGTTGCACAGGGTGATGGAGTTCGTCACTTAGCGTTGCGAATAGGTAACCGTGCCATAACGGCGATCCCGGGCCCGTGCCCGACACGCCGGGCAACTCGGCAAGGTTGTGGCAGGCTGCACCCGGGCAGGCCACACTCGACTAGCGGAAGCAGCGACGCACGTGACGTCGGCAGGCACCACCCGGGAGGTCCCCATGCCCGAACTGCGTGTCGTGGCCGTCTCTAACGACGGCACACGGCTGGTGCTGAAGGCTGCGGACAGTACGGAGTACACGCTTCCGATTGACGAGCGTCTGCGCGCCGCTGTACGCGGTGACCGTCCCCGCCTCGGCCAGATCGAGATCGAGGTGGAGAGCCATCTCCGCCCCCGAGACATCCAGGCGCGTATACGCGCCGGCGCTTCCGCGGAGGAAGTCGCCCAGCTCGCCGGAATCCCCGTCGATCGCGTACGTCGCTTCGAGGGACCCGTGCTGGCCGAGCGCGCCTTCATGGCCGAGCGCGCCAGGAAGACTCCTGTCCGCCGCCCCGGAGAGAACGCCGGTCCCCAGCTCGGCGAGGCCGTCCAGGAGCGGCTGCTGATCCGGGGTGCCGAGAAGGACACCGTCCAGTGGGACTCGTGGCGCCGCGACGACGGCACCTGGGAAGTCATGCTGGTCTACCGGGTCGCCGGCGAACCGCACGCCGCGAGCTGGACCTACGACCCGCCCCGGCGGCTCGTCCAGGCCGTCGACGACGAGGCACGCTCGCTGATCGGCGAATCCGACGACCTCGCGGCACCCGAGCCGAGCTTCCCGTTCGTGCCGCGGATCGCCCGGCTGCCCCGCGACCGTCCGCTGGACCGCGCCCTGGACCGGCAGATGGAGCGGCCGAGCCTGCCTCCGCCGCCCCCGGAACCGGCCGAGGAGGCCGAGGACCGGGACTCGCTGACCAGCCTCCTGGAGGCGGTGCCCAGCTTCCGGGGCGACATGGTGGTGCCCGAGCGGCCCACCACCACCGAGCGGCCCGCCGTCGAGGAACCCGACCCCGACACCGAGGCGGAGGAGCCCCCGGCTCCCGCCGCCTCGGCAGGTGCCGGTTCCGCGTACGCGGACGTGCTCATGCCCCGCTCGGTCGGCAGCCATCGCGACCGGCTCGTCGGCGCGACCGACCGCCAGGCCGAGGCCGACGGTGTCCGCCCGGGCCGCAGAGCGGCGGTCCCGAGCTGGGACGAGATCGTCTTCGGCACACGGCGGAAGAAGCAGGACTAGTCAGGTGTACGACGACGGGGCCCGCGCCGATCCGGTGCGGGCCCCGTCTTCGTACACCGCACGGCGGGGTCGACGACCGCGCTCGGCACGGCGGCCGGCGCACCACGCCGTTCCTGCGGGCGCCTCGCGGTTACCGCGGGCGTTCGCGCCGTCACTGCGGACGTTCTCGCCGTCACCGCGGACGTCCCGGTGGCTACTGCGGGCGTTACCGCGGGTCGGGGCCCACCGCGACGGGGCGGTTCCCGTCCTGGGACCACTCCGACCACGAACCCACGTACAGAGCCGCGGGAACACCGGCCACGGCGAGGGCCAGCACCTCATGGGCGCCCGAGACACCGGAGCCGCAGTAGACGCCGACCTCGGACGCCGGCATCACACCGAGGGACGTGAACCGGGCGGCGAGTTCGGCCGACGGCAGGAACCGTCCGTCCTCCGTGACGTTCTCGGCGGTCGGCGCGGAGACGGCGCCCGGGATGTGCCCGCCGACCGGATCGATCGGCTCGACCTCGCCCCGGTACCGCTCCCCCGCGCGGGCGTCGAGCAGCAGCCCGGTGCGGGCGAGCCCGGCCGCTCCGTCCGCGTCGAGCATCGGCCGGGCGCCGGGCGCCGGTACGAACGTTCCGGGGGCCGGCGAGGGGACCTCCGAGGACACCGGACCGCTCCACACGCCGAACCCGCCGTCAAGCACGCGCACCGACGGATGACCCGAATAGCCCAGCAACCACCAGGCACGCGCGGCGGCCCAGCCCTGCCCGCCGTCGTACACAACGACATCGCGGTCCTCGGACACTCCGGCGGCCCGCATCGCCGCGCCGAAGACCTCGGGGTCGGGGAGCGGATGGCGGCCCGCCGCACCGGCCGGACCAGCGAGTTCGGAATCCAGATCGACGTAGACGGCACCGGGAATGTGCGCGCTCTCGTACTCGGAGCGCAGGTTGGGGCCACCCAACTGCCAGCGGACGTCGAGGAGCACCGGCGGGTTCGGTCCGGCCAGGTCGCTCGCGAGTTCGGGTGCGGTGATGATGGCGTTCATGGCCCCATCCTTACGCACGGGGTGGCCGCTTCGTCCATGTCCGGCTACTCTGCTCCGCCGGACAGGTCCGATCACCAGGCGTATGGGATCGGGCACATGCTGTACAACCGATGGACACCACGCGGCAATCACTCCGAAACGGATGAGAAACGGCAGATCGGGCGTCCTCCGCCCGTGGGCCGCCCGACGGCGGCGCGGCCGGGACGCGCGGGACGACCGGTGGTGCGAACATCGGCACGGGGCGTGCACGCACGCGACTGAGTACGCGTGTTCGCAGGCGGAAGGTGACCGGCCACCGCGAGGGGCCGAGAAGAGAGTGACGATGACCGAGGCACGGGAATCGGCCGGCCCGAACGGCACCACGCACGCTCGGCACACGCCCGGCTCACCCTGTTGGGTGAGCCTGATGGTGCATGAGATGACCGCGACCCAGGACTTCTACGGAGCGCTGTTCGGCTGGGAGTTCCAGCCGGGCCCACCGCAGCTCGGCCCGTACGCGCGAGCCCTTCTCGACGGCCATGAGGTGGCCGGGATCGGCCAGTTGCCGCCCGACCGGCACCTGCCGATCGCCTGGACGCCGTACTTCGCCTCGGCCGACGTGGACCAGACCGCCGAGACGGTGCGGCACAGCGGCGGCACCGTGGGGGTGGGCCCGATCGACGCCGCCGAGGCCGGCCGCCTGGCGATCGCCTCGGACCCGTCGGGCGCCGTCTTCGGCATCTGGCAGGTGGCGGCCCATCTGGGCACGGGGATCACCGGCGTGCCGGGCACCCCGGCGTGGAACGAGCTCGTGACCCGCGACACCGAGAGTGTCGTCAAGTTCTACCAGGGGGTCTTCGGCTACGAACTGGAGCCGACCGTCTCGGCCGACTTCGACTATGTGACCCTGCACCTCGACGGCCACCCGGTGGCCGGCATCCACGGCGTCGGGAACGCCCTGCCCCGCGACCGCGGCCCGCACTGGCTGACGTACTTCGAGGCCGACGACGTGGACGGCACCGTCCGGCGCATCACGGAACTCGGTGGGCACCTCCTCAAGCAGGCCCACGACTCGCCGTACGGGCGCGTGGCGACGGTGGCGGATCCGGAGGGCGCGATGTTCTCCCTGATCCACGCCGTCACGTGACGCGGTGAGCCACCGCGCCTCGGAAACCGCCTTCGGAGAACAGGTCAGGCCGAGGCGATCGGCAGGACGTCGGGCGACAGGGCGCTCGCGTGGGCCGTGGCCGCTGTCATACGGCGGCGATGGTGCCGGCGGCACAGGACCTCGTAGCCGATGTTCTCGGGCTGGTTGACGTCACCGACGACGACCTGGGCGCCCTCGACGACCATCTCGCCGCCCACGGTGCGGGCATTGTGCGTGGCGCGGGCGCCGCACCAGCACAGGGCCTCGACCTGGAGGACCTCGACCCGGTCGGCCAGTTCGACCAGACGCTGGGAGCCCGGGAAGAGCTTGGAGCGGAAGTCGGTGGTGATCCCGAAGGCGAAGACGTCGACGCCCAGGTCGTCCACCACGCGCGCCAGTTGGTCGATCTGCGGGGGAGCCAGGAACTGCGCCTCGTCCGCGATCACGTAGTCCGCCCGGCCGCCCTGGGAGAGATGGTCGACCAGATAGGCGTACAGGTCCTGGTCGTCGGCCACCTCGACCGCGTCGGTGACCAGGCCGAGGCGCGAGGAGAGCTTGCCCTCGCCCGCGCGGTCGTCGCGCGTGAAGATCATGCCCTGCAGACCCCGCGCCGAGCGGTTGTGCTCGATCTGGAGAGCCAGCGTGGACTTCCCGCAGTCCATCGTTCCGGAGAAGAACACCAGCTCGGGCATGGTGAGTTGAGCACCTTTCGGCAACGGGGAAGGGGGAGGGCGTCAGGAGCGTACTTGGAGGAGGGGCACCAGCTGCTCGGCCGGGGTCATCGAGCCGTGGTTGCCGACCATCAGCGACTCCTTCGGCTCCCGCTCGGAGGCGGTGATCAGGACATCGTCCCGGGCGGCCGCGATCACGTCACCCAGCCGGGCGTACACCCGCTCGTCGACGTGCGGGCCGAACCAGCCCGCGTCGATCGCCTCGTCCCGGGAAGCGATCCAGAACTGCTCGCCGAGGACCTCGCGCCAGCAGGTCAGCACGTCCACCTCGGCGCCAGGGACCGCGTACACATGGCGGGCACGGCCCTCGCCGCCCAGCAGGGCGACGCCGGCACGCAGCTCCCAGTCCTCGTCGAAGTCGATGCGGTGCTGCTCGTCGAACGGGATGTCGATCATGCCGTGGTCGGCGGTGATGTACAGCGACGAGCGGGGCGGTAGCTGCTCCACGAGGCGCTGGACCAGGCGGTCGACATACATCAGCTGACCGCGCCAGGGGTCCGAGTCGACGCCGAAGCGGTGGCCCTTGCCGTCCACCTCCGCGTAGTACGTGTAGACCAAGGAGCGGTCACCGGCGGCCAGTTGCTCGGCAGCGAGGTCCATGCGCTCCTCGCCGGACAGCCGGCCGTGGAACGTGCCGCCGCTCAGCGCGATCTTCGTCAGCGGGGTGTTCTGGAAGGTGGGCGAGGAGACCTGGGCGGTGTGCACGCCGGCCGCGTCGGCCAGCTGGAAGACCGTGGGGTAGGGCTGCCAGGCGCGCGGATCGGTCCACGGGTTCCAGCGGAGCTGGTTCATCAGGTCGCCGGTGGCGGGGTTGCGCGCGGTGTAGCCGGGCAGGCCGTGCGCGCCCGGGGGCAGGCCGGTGCCGACGGAGGCGAGGGAGGTCGCGGTGGTGGCCGGGTAGCCGGCGGTGATCGGACGCCCCGTGCCGCCGCGCGAGGACGCGAGGAGCGACGTCATGAAGGGTGCCTCGTCCGGGTGAGCCTTGAGCTGCTCCCAGCCGAGGCCGTCGATCAGGAACACGCAGTTCCTGTCGGCTGCGGTCAGCTCCGGTATGACGGCGGTCGCGCCGGGCACGGACATCCCCGCGGCGAGCGTGGGCAGCAGGTCGGCCAGCGAACCGGCGCCGTACTCGGGGACGGGCGCGGAGCCGATGGCGAGCGGTTCCGGGTGGTCCCAGGTGGGCAGCGCCATCAGCGGGTGATGTCCGCGGTCGCCTCGGAGAGCGACTGCGCGAAGGCGAGGGCTTGGCGGACGGTCTCCGGGCCGTCCCCCGCCTCGCTGACGCGCAGGCTCAGGTCGTCCGCCGTCGAACTGCCGGTGTAACCATGATCCGCCTCGCAGTTGGAGTCACCGCAGGCGGCCGGCTCCAGGTCGATGCGGGAGACGGCGCCCCAGCCGATGGTCAGGACGACCTCGCGGGGCAGCGTGCCGGGCGTGTACGACTCGGGGTTCGCGACGACACGGCTGACGACGACCGACGAGATCCGGCCGATCTTGACCGACTCCGTCGACGTCGTGGCGTACGGCGTCGGGGACGTGGTGTCCGCGTTCTGCTCGTCGGTGTGGCTCACGATGAAGCGGTTGCCGGTGAGGACGAGCACGGTGACGTGCCGCCGCACCTCGTTCGCGTCGAACGTCGTCTCCTGGTGGACCAGGTACGACCGGATGGTCTCGCCGCCGATCGCGGCCTCCACCGCCTCGGCCACGAGGGCCGGGTAGTAGCCGCTGCGCTCGATCGCCGCTCGCAGCCCCTGGGTCGTCGTACTGGTCTTGGCCATGACGTCCATCCTACGGGGGCCCACTGACTGCGAGGCACCGCTCGCAGGGGTCTGTCGTGGACGGATCAGATCGAATCGGGGAGCAGTCCTCGACCGGACCAGGCGGCTCGGACGACACAGACGGCCCCGACTGCTCAGACGACGGGCAGTGTCCGGGGGCCGAGGTCGTCCCGGAGCGGGGCGCGGGCCAGTCGTACCGTGGCGCCCAGGACGCTCAGACCGGTGGGGGCGACCACCACCGGCTCCAGCGAGACCGCGACGACCTCCGGGTGGTCGTCGACCAGCCGCGACACCCGCAGCATGAGCTCTTCGAGGGCCGCCGTGTCGACCGGCGCGGAGCCCCGCCAGCCGAACAGGAGCGGTGCCGTCCGGATCGACCGGACCAACGAGGCCGCTTCCCGGTCGGTGACCGGAATCAGCCGGTGCGCCGTGTCCCCGAGCAGTTCGGAGGCGGCTCCGGCGAGCCCGAAGGAGAGCACCGCCCCGGCCGCCGGGTCGATCACCGCGCGGACGACCGTGTCGACGCCGCGCGGTGCCATCCCCTGCACGACCGGGCGCAGCACCGTCGGTGTCCCGAACAGCTCGGTCAACTCCGTGTACGCCCGGCGCAGTTGTTCCTCGTCCGCCAGGTCCAGCCGTACGCCGCCCAGGTCGGCCCGGTGTCGCAGGTGCGGGGCGGTGGTCTTCAGGGCCACGGGGTAGCCGATGACGCGCGCGGCCTCGACGGCGTCGTCCGGTGTGGGGGCGGGCAGAGCAGGGTGTACGTCGATGCCGTACCGCCCGAGCAGCGCCCGCGTCTCCTCGCCGCCGAGGGTCAGCCCCTCCCCGCGCGCGAGGAGGTCGTCGATCAGCCGGGCCGCTCCCTTTTCGTCGATGTCCTCGTACTCGGGCACCTTGCCGGGCTCGCCGGCGTCCATGCGCCACTGGGCGTACTTCACCGCTTCGGCGAGGGCGCGGACGGCGCGCTCGGCGGCGGGGTAGGCCGGGATGAGCCGGGAGTCCGACGCGGATTCGGCGCTCACCGCGGTGGGTGATCGGTCCGCGGGATGGAACCGGGCTCCAGGGGCCGCACCGGGTGCCGTCTCGGCTGCCTGGGGAGCGGTGCTCGCGGCGGCGGACAGGGCCTCGGCGAGCCCACCCAGTTCGACGTGCACCACGAGCACCGGTTTCGCCGGAGCCGCCGCGGCGGAGGAGCGGAGCGCCTCGGCGAGCGCGGCGTCGGCGGTCGAGGTCTCCCCCACCGCCGGTATGGCCGTCACGACGACGGCGTCACAGTCGTCGTCGGCGAGGGCCTCCGACAGCGCGCGGTGGAAGTCCTCCGCCGAGGCCGCCGTGGTCAGGTCCCGCGGCGGCAGGGGCCTGAGCCCTTCGGCGAGACACGCGTCGTACGTCAGAAGCCCCAGCGACTCGGAGTTCCCGAGGATCGCCACGCGGGGCCCCCTGGGGAGCGGCTGGCGCGCCAGCAGAAGGCCCGCGTCGACGAGTTCGGTGATCGTGTCCACCCGGATCACTCCGGCCTGGCGCAGGAGCGCGGACACGGTGGTGTGCGGCAGCCGTGTGGCCCGTACGGCATGCCCCTGGGGAGCGGCCCCGCCGTGCCGCGCACCCTGGACCACGACCAGCGGCTTCGCCGCCGCGGTCCGCCGGGCGAGGCGGGTGAACTTGCGCGGGTTGCCGATGGATTCGAGGTACATCAGGGCGACGTCGGTGTCCGGGTCGTCGTACCAGTACTGAAGTACGTCGTTGCCGGACACGTCCGCCCGGTTCCCGGAGGAGATGAAGGTCGACACGCCGGTGGTGCCCGTGACGCCGCCGCCGCGCCGGTGCAGCCGGGACAAGAGCGCGATACCGATGGCGCCGGACTGCGCGAACAGGCCGATCCGCCCGGGGCGTGGCATCTCCGGGGCGAGCGAGGCGTTCAGGCGCACTTCGGGGGAGGTGTTGATGATTCCGAAGGCGTTGGGCCCGATGATGCGCATGCCGTACGTGCGCGCGTGCCGCACGAGTTCGCGTTGGCGCTCGCGTCCTTCGGGACCGCTCTCGGCGTATCCGGCGGAGACCACCACGAGCCCCTGCACCCCGTGTTCGCCGCATTCCGTGACGACCTCGGGGACATGCTCGGCGGGCACGGCGACGACGGCGAGGTCGACGGGTTCGGCGATGTCGCGGATGGAGCGGTGGGCCGGTACTCCGTCGAGTTCCTTCTCCTGAAGTGCCGTGTTCACGGCGTACAGGCGTCCGGTGAACCCGGCTTCCCGCAGGTTGTCGAGGACGCTGCGGCCGACCCCGCCGTGTGTGCGCCCGGCGCCGATGACAGCGACCGAGCCGGGGGCGAGCAGCCGCTGCACGGACCGGGCCTCGGCACGCTGCTCCCGCGCGCGCTGCACGGCGAGCGACCGGTCGGTGGGTTCGAGGTCGAACTCCAGGTGTACGACGCCGTCCTCGAAGCTGCGCTTCTGGGTGTACCCGGCGTCCGTGAACACCTTGATCATCTTGTTGTTGGCGGGCAGTACCTCGGCGGCGAAGCGGCGGATGTCGCGCTCGCGGGCCACGGCCGCGATGTGTTCGAGCAGGGCCGAGGCGACACCGCGGCCCTGATGGGCGTCCTGCACGAGGAAGGCGACCTCGGCCTCGTCGGCGGGCGCGGACGCGGGCAGCCCGTCGGCGTCGATCCGGTCGTAGCGGACGGTCGCGATGAACTCGCCGCCCACCGTGACCGCGAGACCCACGCGGTCCACGAAGTCGTGGTGGGTGAACCGGTGGACGTCCTTGGCGGACAGGCGCGGATACGGCGCGAAGAAGCGGTAGTACTTCGACTCGGCGGACACCTGCTCGTAGAAGCTGACCAGGCGCTCGGCGTCATCGACGGTGATGGGCCTGATGCGTGCGGTGCCGCCGTCGCGCAGCACCACGTCGGCCTCCCAGTGCGCGGGGTACTCGTGCCGGTCCGACGAGGTCTGCATGGGGCCCAGAGTACGGCTCGCGTACGACAACGGCGCGAGGCAGTCTGTGGAGGACGGACGTCGCGCCGGGGCCGCGGACCGGCGTCGCGGCGGACGGAACGAGGGGCCGTCCGGGCATGCCTCACGATATGGAACACTGGTCTAGACAACCCTGAACACCTGAAGGGCAGCATCACATGGCTGAGCGCCGCGTCAACGTCGGCTGGACCGAGGGCCTCCACGCCCGGCCCGCCTCCATCTTCGTCCGGGCCGCCACGGCCTCCGGCATCCCCGTGACGATCGCCAAGGCCGACGGCAACCCCGTCAACGCGGCCTCCATGCTCGCGGTCCTCGGCCTGGGCGCCCAGGGCGGCGAGGAGATCGTCCTCGCGTCGGACGCCGAGAGCGCGGACATCGCCCTCGACCGTCTGGCGAAGCTGGTCGCCGAGGGGCTCGACGAGCTCCCCGAGACCGTCTGAGCCCACAAGGCGCCCAGGACACACGCGGCTGAGCCGCACCGCCCCTCCCCCGGGCGGTGCGGCTCAGCCGTTTTCCGTACCCCGCTCAGGAATTCCCGCGCGACCCGCGCGCCTCTCGCTGCGCGGACACAGAAATAGCGCGCGCCTGAATTCCTGGCACGCGAATAAAAGGGCATGAGAAATAGACCCCTGCCTAATATCCCTCTTTGTATACGGCGCCCGTGTTAATGACGCGGGCCCGTCATGTTTACGGGATGTTGCGAAGTCCTCACACGTTCCGGACGATCGCCGCCGCCGGGAAATCGGAGCCGGTGCGCGCCCATCGCCCGCTCGGTGTGCAGGGCCGTGATCGCGCGGGCCCGCTCGCTGTCGCCGCGGGCGACCGCGTCCACGATGCCGCCGTGCTCCGCCCAGGACTCCGCGGGGTTGGCCGGCGCCTCCACCGAGTACATCCAGGCGATCTTGTGCCGCAGCTGGGCGAGCGTGGAGCTCAGTGCGGGGCTTCCGGATGCCTGTGCGAGCGTCTCGTGGAACCAGCCGCCCAGTGAGCGCAGATCCTCGCTGTGGCCTCTCCTGGAGCGCTCCTGCCCCAACCTGACCAGGCCTCGGAGCACCTTCAGGTGAGCCTCCGTGCGGCGCTGGGCGGCCCTGGAGGCTCCCAGCGGTTCCAGCAGCATGCGCATCTCAAGGAGGTCCGCGGCCTCCTGCTCGGTGGGTTCCGCGACGCACGCGCCCGCGTGCCGGCGGGTGACCACGAAGCCCTCGGCCTCCAGCGTGCGCAGGGCCTCGCGCACGGGGACGCGCGAGACGCCGTAGCGCCGCGCGAGCAGTTCCTCGGTGAGCCGGCCGCCACGCTCGTAGACACCCGCGACGATGTCGTCACGGATCGCCGTGCATACCGAGTGCGCCGGAATACGCATGCCCGACCTCCGCTTTAATCCCCGCGAAACGCCATCGATTGACGCTTGTTCAGTGACTCTATTGCAGGGAGCCGGAATTTCCGATGGCAGGCCTGAATCCATGGATATTTTTTGGACAGACGGCCTCCGGAAACGATGATGCCCCGGCTCGGTGAGCCGGGGCATCGAAAGCGGTGGAGAAGCGGCGAAGAGGTCGTCAGACGTTGACGCCGTGCGAGCGCAGGTACGCGACGGGGTCCATGTCCGAGCCGTACTCGGCGGTCGTACGGGCCTCGAAGTGAAGGTGCGGTCCGGTGGTGTTGCCGGTGTCCCCGGAGAGCGCGATCTGCTGCCCCGGAGTGACCGTCTGACCCACGGACACACCGATGGACGAGAGGTGGCCGTACATGGTGTACGTGCCGTCGTGCATCTTGATCACGACTTGATTGCCGTAGGCGCCGCCCCAGCCGGCCGTGACGACCGTTCCGGAGCCGACGGAGTGCACCGAGGTGCCGTACGCGGCGTGGAAGTCGACGCCGGTGTGGCTGCCGGAGGACCAGAGGCTGCTGCTGGCCTGGTAGCCGGTGGAGACGTACGAACCGGTGATCGGCATGACGAAGGTGTTCAGGAGCTTGCGCTCGGCCTCGCGGGCGGCGCGCTCCTTGATCTCGCGGGACTTCGCGGCCTGCTCGGCGGCCTGCTTGCGCGCGACCTGCTCGGCCTGCTTCCGCGCGGCGGCCTCGGCGGCGGCGCGCTGCTGCGCGAAGGCCTGGGCGTCGATCTGGTCGGCGACCGAGTCGCCGATGGTGACGGCCTGGGTCAGCCCGGTCTGCTCGACGGAGGATTCCGCGGCGAACGCGGGGGCGGCCAGGGTGCCGATGACACCGGTGGTGGTGAGGGCCGCGACGCCGACGGCGCTCGTGGTGGTGCTGTGCACTCGGGTCGGACGACGGTGCTTCCCGGTGCCACAGGTGAACGCCATGTAGGGGCTGATCCTTTCCTTCCCTCTCGCCTACCGGGTTAGCTGACGGGTTCGGAGCAGGAAGGTCTCCTACGGACCCCCTCCGGGGAGGGTGTCCGATTCACCCCAGGGACTACGTGGGTCCCCGGCTCCCCTGGCTCGCGCCAAAGGGGGACTCGGCGATGGCTGTCCGGTGCCGCGGGCGCGGCGCAGTGCCTGACGAACAGTCGGAACGAAGCTAGTCGGGGTTTCTTTCGAACAACAAACGGATCACGGTTTTTGTAGCGCATCCCACAGGGCAGACAGGCAACCTCCGTACCAATCCGGACATCTTGGGAACGATGCCCGGGCACAAGAGGGCCCTGGTGACTCTTCAGTCACCAGGGCCCTCTTCGGTCGCGTGGGCTCTACTCCGCGGCCACCACGCTGACTTCACCGATTCCGAGAGCCTTGACGGGCTCCTCGATCTGCGCGGCGTCGCCCACCAGGACGGTCACCAGACGGTCCATCGGGAAGGCGCTCACGGCGGCCGCGGTGGCCTCCACCGTGCCCGTGGCGGCCAGTTGCTGATAGAGCGTCGCCTGGTAGTCGTCCGGCAGGTACTGCTCGACCTGGTCCGCGAGCGTGCTCGCGACGGCCGCCGCCGTCTCGAACTTGAGGGGCGCCACGCCCACCAGGTTCTGCACGGCGACATCGCGCTCCGCGTCGGTCAGCCCCTCGGCCGCGAGGGTGCGCAGCACCTTCCAGAGGTCGTCGAGCGCGGGACCGGTGTTCGGGGTGTCCACGGAGCCGCTGATGGCGAGCATCGCGACGCCCGTACCGTCCGGCGCGGCGCGCAGGACCTGGCCGAACGCCCGCACACCGTAGGTGTAGCCCTTCTCCTCGCGCAGGACGCGGTCGAGGCGCGAGGTGAGGGTGCCGCCGAGGCAGTAGGTGCCGAGCACCTGGGCGGGCCACACACGGTCGTGCCGGTCGGCGCCGACACGGCCGATGAGCAGCTGCGTCTGGACGGCGCCGGGGCGGTCGACGATGATCACGCGGCCGGTGTCGTCGGCGTTCACGGGCGGCACGGGACGCGGCTCGGCGGACGAACCGGTCCAGGAGCCGAGCGTCTCGCCGAGCAGCTCGTCGAGGTCGACACCGGTCAGGTCGCCCACGACAACAGCGGTGGACGTCGCGGGGCGTACGTACTTCTCGTAGAAGGCGCGTACGGCCGCGGAATCGATCTTCTGGACGGTCTCCTCGGTGCCCTGACGCGGGCGTGACATGCGCGCGCTCGCCGGGAACAGCTCCTTGGAGAGCTCCTTGGCGGCACGACGGGCCGGGTTGGCCGTCTCGTGAGGGATCTCGTCCAGCCGGTTGCGCACCAGCCGCTCGACCTCGCTGTCCGCGAACGCGGGTGCCCGCAGGGCGTCGCTGAGCAGGCCGAGCGCCTTGGCCAGACGCGAGACGGGCACTTCGAGGGACAGGCGTACGCCGGGGTGGTCGGCGTGCGCGTCGAGCGTGGCGCCGCAGCGCTCCAGCTCGGCGGCGAAGTCCTCGGCCGAGTGCTTGTCGGTGCCCTCGGAGAAGGCGCGCGACATGATCGTGGCGATGCCGTCCAGGCCCGCGGGCTCGGCGTCCAGGGGCGCGGCGAGGATCACCTCGACGGCGACGACCTGCTGGCCCGGGCGATGGCAGCGCAGCACGGTCAGACCGTTGTCCAGGGTGCCGCGCTCGGGGGCGGGAAAGGCCCACGGCTTGGGGCTGCCGGCCTGCGGCTGCGGGTGGAAGTCCATGGTGGCGAGCTCGGTCACTTCGCCGCCTCCTCGTCGGTGTCGTCAGCGGCGTCGGTGGCTTCGGCGGCGGTCGGCTCGTAGACGAGCACCGCGCGGTTGTCGGGGCGCAGGCGGGCCTTGGCGGCCTCCTGGACCTCTTCCGCCGTGACGTCGAGGACGCGCTGCACGGCGGTCAGGGCGAGCTGCGGGTCGCCGAACAGGACGGCGTACCGGCACAGTTCGTCGGCACGGCCCGCGACGGTGCCGAGCCGGTCCAGCCACTCGCGCTCCAACTGGGCCTGCGCGCGCTCCATTTCCTCGGCCGTGGGGCCCTCCTCGGCGAACCGGGCGAGCTCCTCGTCGACGGCGGCCTCGATGACCGGGACCTCGACGTCTCCGGACGTCTTCACGTCCAGCCACCCCAGGGAGGGTGCTCCGGCGAGACGCAGCAGGCCGAACCCGGCCGCGACAGCGGTGCGGTCACGGCGTACGAGCCGGTTGTAGAGCCGGGAGGACTCGCCGCCGCCGAGGACGGTGAGCGCGAGGTCGGCCGCGTCGCACGCGCGCGTGCCGTCCTCCGGGAGCCGGTAGGCGGCCATCAGGGCGCGCGCCGGGACCTCTTCCTCGACGACCTCGCGCAGCTGCTCGCCGATGGTGTCGGGCAGCGATCCGTCACGCGGGGCGGGCTTGTCGTCGTTCCCCTCGATGGAGCCGAAGTACTTCTCGACCCAGGCGAGCGTCTGCTCCGGGTCGATGTCGCCGACGACCGACAGAACCGCGTTGTTGGGCGCGTAGTAGGTGCGGAAGAAGGCGCGGGCGTCCTCCAGGGTGGCCGCGTCCAGGTCCGCCATCGACCCGATCGGGGTGTGGTGGTACGGGTGGCCCTCGGGATACGAGAGCGCGGTGAGCTTCTCGAACGCGGTGCCGTACGGGACGTTGTCGTAGCGCTGCCGGCGCTCGTTCTTGACGACGTCGCGCTGGTTCTCCATGGACTCGTCGTCCAGTGCCGCGAGCAGCGAGCCCATGCGGTCGGCCTCCAGCCAGAGGGCGAGCTCCAGCTGGTGGGTGGGCATGGTCTCGAAGTAGTTGGTGCGCTCGAAGCTCGTCGTGCCGTTGAGCGAGCCGCCGGCGCCCTGGACGAGTTCGAAGTGACCGTTGCCGTGAACCTGCTTGGAGCCCTGGAACATCAGGTGCTCGAAGAGGTGGGCGAGTCCGGTCCGGCCCTTGACCTCGTGCCGCGAGCCGACGTCGTACCAGAGGCACACCGCCGCGACCGGGGTCAGATGGTCCTCGGAGAGCACCACGCGCAGGCCGTTGGCCAGGCGGTGCTCGGTCGCTGTCAGGCCGCCGGAGCCTGCCTCAGCTGTGGCCGTGTGACCCATGGGCATGTACGTCCCTTCGATCGCGGAACTGCGTCATTCCTGTCGGTCCTGCCACTGTATGCAAGCGCGCGGACGGCTGGCGAAGTTCCCGCACCTCGTACGCCGAGAGCGAGACTTACGCGTGTCCCTGACACAACCCGGAGAACCCTCCGAGGAGCACCACGGACGGTCCGGTGGCCGCCGAGTACCGGGGCCGGGGGCCGCCGCGTACCAGGCCCGGGGGCCGCTCGGGAGCGGTCCCGGCGGCGCCCGCGGAGCGCGCCGGAGAGTCGCTACGGACGGGTCGCGGTCCGCGTTGTCAGTGGGGCGGTCCACAATGGTGCGCGTCAGAACCCGTTCATGCCCCGGCAGAGACTGTGAAGGAGCCGCAGCAGCGATGGCCCGCCGCAGCACGAAGACCCCGCCGCCCGACGACTCGTACGAGGAGAAGATCCTCGACATCGACGTCGTGGACGAGATGCAGGGCTCCTTCCTCGAATACGCGTACTCGGTCATCTACTCGCGAGCCCTGCCGGACGCCCGCGACGGCCTCAAGCCGGTGCACCGTCGCATCGTGTACCAGATGAACGAGATGGGCCTGCGCCCCGACCGCGGCTATGTGAAGTGTGCCCGCGTCGTCGGCGAGGTCATGGGTAAGCTCCACCCGCACGGCGACGCGTCGATCTACGACGCTCTGGTGCGTCTGGCGCAGCCCTTCTCCATGCGCCTGCCCCTGGTCGACGGCCACGGCAACTTCGGTTCGCTCGGCAACGACGACCCGCCGGCCGCGATGCGTTACACCGAGGCCCGGATGGCCGACGCGACGTCGTTGATGACCGAGTCCATCGACGAGGACACGGTCGACTTCTCGCCCAACTACGACGGCCAGGA
Organism: Streptomyces sp. NPDC002935; assembly: GCF_040611295.1. Lineage (NCBI taxonomy): Bacteria > Bacillati > Actinomycetota > Actinomycetes > Kitasatosporales > Streptomycetaceae > Streptomyces > Streptomyces sp. NPDC002935. Next base: position 127,072 of record NZ_JBEXNW010000001.1, on the reverse strand, counting down.
GCGGGAGCCGGTGGCCCTTCCGGCCGCCTTCCCGAACCTACTGGTCAACGGCTCGTCGGGGATCGCGGTCGGCATGGCCACCAACATGCCGCCGCACAACCTCGGCGAGGTCATCGCCGCCGCCCGCCACCTCATCCGGTACCCGGCCGCCGACCTCGAGACGCTGATGAAGCACGTCCCGGGGCCCGACCTGCCCACCGGCGGCCGGATCGTCGGCCTCTCCGGGATCCGGGACGCGTACGAGACGGGCCGCGGCACCTTCAAGATCCGCGCCACGGTGTCGGTGGAGGACGTCACGGCGCGCCGCAAGGGCCTCGTCGTCACGGAACTGCCCTTCACCGTCGGCCCGGAGAAGGTGATCGCCAAGATCAAGGACCTGGTCGGCGCGAAGAAGCTCCAGGGCATCGCCGACGTCAAGGACCTCACGGACCGTGCGCACGGACTGCGCCTGGTCATCGAGATCAAGAACGGTTTCGTACCGGAGGCGGTCCTCGAACAGCTCTACAAGCTGACGCCGATGGAGGAGTCCTTCGGCATCAACAACGTGGCACTGGTGGACGGCCAGCCGCTCACCCTGGGCCTCAAGGAGCTGCTGGAGGTCTACCTCGACCACCGCTTCGAGGTCGTGCGCCGCCGCAGCGAGTTCCGCCGCACCAAGAAGCGCGACCGGCTGCACCTGGTCGAGGGTCTCCTCGTCGCTCTCCTGGACATCGACGAGGTCATCCGCCTCATCCGCTCCAGCGACAACTCGGCGCAGGCCAAGGAACGCCTGATCGAGCACTTCTCGCTCTCCGAGATCCAGACGCAGTACATCCTGGACACGCCGCTGCGCCGCCTCACCAGGTTCGACCGCATCGAGCTGGAGTCGGAGCGCGACCGGCTCAACGGCGAGATCGACGAGCTGACCGGCATCCTGGATTCCGACGCGGAGCTGCGCAAGCTGGTCTCCGGCGAACTGGCCGCAGTGGCCAAGAAGTTCGGCACCGACCGGCGCACGGTGCTCCTGGAGTCCGCCGGCAGCCCGGCCGCGACGGTCTCGCTCCAGGTCGCCGACGACCCGTGCCGGGTGCTGCTGTCCTCGACCGGACTGCTGGCGCGCACGGCGACCGGTGACCCCTTCGGGGAGGACCCGGAGGGCAAGCGCACCAAGCACGACGTGATCGTCTCCGCGGTGCCCACGACGGCACGCGGCGAGGTCGGTGCGGTCACGTCCCTGGGCCGCCTCCTCCGCCTGAACGTGATCGACCTCCCGCGGCTGCCCGAGACGGCGTCGGCGCCCAATCTCTCCGGGGGCGCTCCGATCTCGGAGTTCCTGTCCTCCCTGGAGCCGGACGAGACGGTGATCTGTCTGGCGACGCTCGACGAATCGTCACCGGGTCTCGCGCTCGGCACGGAGCAGGGTGTCGTCAAGCGTGTGGTTCCCGACTACCCCTCGAACAAGGAGGAGTTGGAGGTCATCACCCTCAAGGACGGCGACCGGATCGTCGGCGCGGTCGAGCTGCGCACCGGCGAGGAGGACCTGGTCTTCATCACGGACGACGCCCAGTTGCTGCGCTATCAGGCCTCGCAGGTCCGCCCGCAGGGCCGTGCCGCGGGCGGCATGGCTGGTATCAAGTTGACGGACGGCGCGAAGGTGATCTCCTTCACCGCCGTCGACCCCGCGGTCGACGCGGTGGTGTTCACGGTGGCGGGTTCGCGCGGGACACTGGACGACTCCGTCCAGACCACGGCCAAGCTGACCCCCTTCGACCAGTACCCGCGCAAGGGCCGCGCCACAGGCGGTGTGCGCTGCCAGCGGTTCCTGAAGGGCGAGGACTGCCTGTCGCTGGCCTGGGCCGGTCCGACGCCGGGACGCGCGGCTCAGAAGAGCGGCATGCCCGTCGACCTGCCGGAGATCGACCCGCGCCGTGACGGCTCGGGCCTGTCGCTGGGGAAGACGGTGTCGGTGGTGGCGGGCCCGGTGTAGTCCGCGGTCAGCCCTCCGGGCTCGGCTCCTGTACGTAGCGGAGGACGCCCCACATGCTGTGTTCGTCGGCGTGTGGGGCGTCCTCTTTGCACGCCTCCAGCTCCTTGCTCAGTGCGGCCGTGTCGATTCCTGAGCCGATGAGGACGAGCTGGGTGAGCCGGCCCTCCGCACTGGTCCAGGGCTCCGGATAGAACCGCAGGAACCGTCCGACGGCGTGCACGGCGTACCGGTTGCGGGTGTCCTGGACGCCGAAGTCCACGTACCCCTTGATCCGGTAGAGCCCTTCCGGCCTGCTGTCGAGGAAGGCCATCAACCGCCGTGGGCCCAGCGGCACTTCGGAGGAGAAGGAGAGCGATTCGTAGGCGGAGTGCAGATGGCCCAGGTGGCCGCGCTCGTCATGACCGCCCTCCCCCGGGTCGCCTTCCTCGTGATCGTGGAGATCGTCGAAGGACAGCTGTCCGATGCGTTCCTCGCTGGGCCTGCAGTCGAAGAGGAACTCCGGATCGACACGGCCGTAGGTGGCGGGGACGACCGCGGCGCGATCGGCGAGTTCCCGGACGGCGCGCAGCACGCGCTCGCCGTCGTCGGCCCGGTCGATCTTGTTGACGACGACGAGATCGGCCAGGGCGAGGTGCCGGTCGATCTCGGGATGCTTCTCGCGGGTGCCGGCGAACTCGGCGGCGTCGACGACCTCGACGAGCCCTCCGTACACGATGCCCGGATGCTCGCTGGCGAGCACCATGCGCACGAGTTCCTGAGGTTCTGCGAGCCCGCTCGCCTCGATGACGATGACATCGATACGGGCGGAGGGTTGAGCGAGTCGATCCAGATATTGATCAAGCTCGCCGACATCGACCGCGCAACACAGACACCCGTTGCCGAGGGAGACGGTGGAATCGCCGAGCGCGCCGGCCACCGCCATCGCGTCGATCTCGATCGCCCCGAAGTCATTGACGACGGCTCCGATACGGCTGCCGCCGCTGCGGTGCAGGAGATGGTTGAGCAACGTGGTCTTGCCGGAGCCCAGGAAACCGGCGAGAACGATGACCGGGATCTGCCGGGGACTCGGCCGACTCACCATGCGCCCTCTCTGAACCTGTGCGCGCACCGGCTCACGGGACCGGCGTTCACGCGGGGAATGAATGCCGACCCAGCATACGAGCTGGAGGAAACGGCCCCGAAGTGAACGATTGTTAGCGGCGCTCGCGGGGCACACGTTGGACATGGCGCCGGTATACGCGACCCACACATCCCTCCGTGCGCCTCCTCTCCGCCTCCCTGCCGATCAGAGCCGCTCGGCAACACTGGGAGACGGCAAGCGCGCCGCCCACCGCTCGCCGGTCCGCTCCCTGTCGCCCCACAACCGACGACCGGCGGACGGTCGCCTGATTCGGGGGTTGACATGGCCACACAGAATTCCGCGATACGGAGGCTCGGCTCGGTCGCCCGGGCCGGGCTCGGCGTCGCGGCGCACGCCGTGACGGATCGAAGCTCACGGCAGCGCAGACGTGCCGTGCTCACCGAGCAGCACCGCCTCCATTTCGACCTGCTGTGCAAGGCCATGGACGATCCCGCACTCGCGGCCGTCCTCAACACGTACGAGACGGAGATCAGCCCCGAGAAGCAGCGCCAGTACCTCTTCGCGAACGCCCTTTACATCAACGCTCTGTACTTCCATCGGATCGGGGCGCTGGACCGCGCGGAGCTTCACGGCCACTTCCGCATCATGTGCCAGAACCGGATTTTCCGGGAGTACTGGTCGGCAACCGAGCATCACCGCAAGAGCCTGCCCGATTCCTCTGATGAGGCCCAACTGGGCCGGATGATGGACACGCTGATCCAGGATCAGACGGATGGCGACGCCGACGAGTGGTGGGTCGTGGGTGAGCCGGACGAGGAATAGTCCCGGTGTCTCGCGCAGGTCGGTACACTCGCGCGCCGGACCCGACCGTCGCACCCCCTCGCACGCCCCTGTGCGCCCTTTGGTCCCCCGATGAGTACCAAGAGCCCCAATACCATCTCCGGCCCAAGCGGAGCAGTCGAGATTCACTCGACTGCTTGGTAGCTTTGCGCACCACGAGCAACGGAACTTGGCTAAGTTGGCGCCTGCTCAGATCTCTGAGCACTCCGGCCCAACACCCCTGCGCTCGGAGACCCAGGACTCCGGGCGAACATCTCCGCTCGGAGTCCCTCACATGCCGAGAAACCTCGCTCGGACGACACCACAGCCCTGACTAAGATTTCCGAGCATAAGGTTGGTACCACTCCGTGAAGATCGTGCGACGTGTCGGGGCTACTCCACGTGAGCGCGGCAGCGCTACAGGCCAGTCCTGCCCCGACATCTTCGAGCTCAGCGACGGCAGCTTCGCCGTCATTGGGCGCGAGGCCACCCAGGAGCTCGACCCTGAGCTCCCGCCCGACGCCTCACGAGCGGACTACGAGCGGATCGTGATCATCACCCGCGAGACGCTGTTGCGCGCCAAGAAAGACATCCCGGACGCCTGACTGACACCGGACCAGGGCTTGCCCGCGGAGTGGCGCGGGTCTGGTCGCACGACAGCAGACGGGAAGATCGCCCCCTTCTGACTTCCCTTGAATCGCTTCGAGAGAATCCTTTCGACCACGACGCAGAGGCCCGGCATCACCACGACGCCGGGCCCTTGACGCGTAGCCGCACGCCGGGTTCCACGCGTGTCGGCAGCCGGTACCTTAACGGGTCAACCACTGGATGACGTCAGCCCGCCGTCGGCACCGCCACCGGCGGGACCGGCCCCACATAGCGGGCCGCCGGGCGGATGATCTTCGAGTCTTCCGCCTGTTCCAGGACGTTCGCACTCCAGCCGACCACGCGGGCGGCGGCGAACGTGGGGGTGAACATCTCGCGGGGCAACCCACAGAGCTCCATGACCACACCGGCATAGAACTCCACGTTGGTGTGCAACTCGCGGCCCGGTTTGAGTTCGGCCAGGATCGCCTCCACCTGTCGTTCCACTTCGACGGCGAAGTCGACGAGCGGGCCTCCGAACCCCTGGGCTATACCGCGGAGCATGCGTGAACGCGGGTCCTCCGTGCGGTAGACGGGGTGCCCGAAGCCCATGATGCGATCGCCGGCGAGAACACGTTCGCGGATCCAGGGGTCGATACGGTCGGGTGTCCCGATCGCGTCGAGTGTGTCCAGGGCACGACTGGGAGCACCTCCGTGGAGCGGGCCGGAGAGAGCCCCGACCGCACCTACGAGACAGGCCGCCACATCCGCGCCGGTCGACGCGATCACCCGCGCCGTGAAGGTTGATGCATTGAATCCATGATCAATGGTTGAGATGAGGTACTGCTCAACCGCACGAGCACGGGCCGCGTCCGGCTCCGAACCCGTCAACATGTACAGGTAGTTGGCTGCGTAGCCGAGGTCCTCGCGCGGCTCCACCGGCTCCAGCCCCTGTCCGAGCCGGTACAGCGCGGTGAGCAGCGTCGGCACGGCCGCCGTCGCCGCGAGGCCGTCGTCGCGGCGCCGCTCGGCGTCGATGTCGTACACCGGACGGAACCCCAGCGAGGCTCCGAGCAGCGACAACGCGGTGCGCAGCCCGGCGAGCGGTCCCGACATGCCGGTCGCCTCCGCGATCGCGGGCAGGGCGGCGCGCACGTCGTCCGGCAGTCTGCGCAACCCGGCGGTCCGCTCGGTGAAGGCGGCACGGCGAGCCTCGTCGGGCAGCTCACCGTGGGCCAGCAGATGCCAGACGTCCTCGAAGGCGCGGGCCTGTGCGAGGTCGACGGCCGAGTACTGGCGGTAGTGGTAAAAGCCCTCCATCCCCCTGACGTCACCCAGTTCGGTGTCGGTGACGACGACGCCCGCGAGTCCTCGCGGTACGTCGACAGAGGTGGACGCGGCCCGGTTGATCGGCATGTTTCCTCCCTGGACTTGATTCGACTGTCCATGCTTGACTCTATAGCTGTCAATATTGATCCAATCAATACACTGATCCACAGATACGGTGGCGCTCATGAGGGATCGAGAAGCCGCAACGTCAGGGCACGAGGGCCGACGGCTCACCACCAAGGAGACAGCCGAACTGCTCGGCGTGAAGCCGGAGACCGTGTACGCCTACGTGAGCCGCGGTCAGCTCAGCAGCAGGCGGGAGCCGGGAGGGCGCGGGAGCACGTTCGACACCAAGGAGGTGGAGGCACTCGCGCGGCGCAACAGGCGGGAGGGCGGCGGCAGTCCGAGCGTCGGCGGCGAGCTCTCCGTCCGTACCCGCATCACCCTGATCGACAAGGACCGGTACTACTTCCGGGGCGTCGACGCGACGGAACTGGCCGCGCGGTACTCCTACGAAGAGATCGCCGAATGGCTGTGGACCGGTGAGCTGCGCCCCGGTGTCACGTTCACGGCCCCGGAGGCGTCCGCGGCCGCCGCCCGGCGCAGCGTCGAGTCGCTGCCCGAGCACAGCGGCCCGACCGACCGGCTGCGCGTCGCGGCGATCGCCGCCGCGGTGGCCGACCCATTGCGTTTCGACCTCTCCGAGAGCGCCGTACTCGGCACCGGGCGCACCCTCATTCCCACGCTCGTCGCCGCCCTTCCCTCCGTACGTCACGACCACCGCGACGAGGGCCCACTGGCCCATCGGCTGTGGGCACGGCTCACCGGACGCACAGCCGACGACGCGTCACTGCGCGTGCTGGACACCGCACTCGGGCTGCTCGCCGACCACGACCTGGCGGCCTCGACGCTGGCGGTCCGGGTCGCCGCGTCGGCCCGCGCCCACCCGTACGCCGCCGTGTCGGCGGGCCTCGGCGTCCTCGAAGGGCCCCTGCACGGGGCGGCCAGCGGGCTCGCGCACAGGCTGCTGCTCGACGTACTGGACCAGGGCACCGCCGCTCCTGTGGTCGCCGACGAACTGCGCGCCGGACGCCGTGTCCCGGGACTCGGCCATCGGCTGTACCCCGGCGAAGATCCACGCGCGCGTGCCCTGTTCGCGCTTCTTGAGGAAGTGCCCGGTGCCGCGCCCGCCCTGGCGGCGGCCCAGGACGTGGTGACCACCACGGCCCGCCACGCGCCCCTGCACGCCAATGTCGACCTGGCCCTGGCCGCCTTCACGGTCTCCTCCGGCATGCCGGCCTCCGCGGGAGAGACGATCTTCGCTGTCGCCCGGACGGCGGGCTGGATCGCCCACACCCTGGAGGAGTACGCGGAGCGCCCCTTGCGGATGCGACCGAGCGGGAACTACGTGGGCGAGCGACCCCCGCAGCCGCTCCCCGGCTAGGACCTGTCCGGTCGATCACGGCGGAGACGCGGGGCGAGCCGCAAGCACTCTCCCCGCGCGCGCTTCCCCAGCCGGACCGTGCGCCTGGACCACCCCGGGCGCGCCCCGTCCACGCGGCTGGAAGGCGCCCTGGAAGTCGCCCTGGGCCAAGTCAGGTTAGGCTCACCTCTGTGAGTATGTGCACGACCGCGTCGCGGCACCTCGACGAGCCCCTCGCGGGGACCGCGGCCACCGCGAGGACATGGCTGCTGATCGAGCAGCCCGGACCCTGGGGTGCCAAGGCGCTCACTTCGAGCCACCTGGATCCCACGCTCGGCCGTGCCCTCGAAGCGGCCGCGCAGGGCACAGGGGTACGGATCGCGCTCATCCGCCGTCCAGGGCGCCATGCCGACTGCGGTACGCCCGCCGAGCGGCATGTGTACGCCGCCCACACAACTCCGGGAAACGTATGGCTGCACGGCGCCATGACGCGTGATCCCGAGGAGGTACTCGGCCTCGACCTCGCCGAGCTCGGCAACGGTGACCCGCGCTCCTTCGACGAGGTCCTCCACGGGCGGCCCCACACCGACGATCCGCTCGCCCTCGTCTGCACCAACGGCAAGCGCGACCGCTGCTGCGCCCTGCTCGGACGCCCCCTCGCGGCGGAACTGGCCGCTTCCGGCGTGCACGGCACTTGGGAGGTCACTCATCTGGGCGGTCATCGTTTCTCGCCCACAGTGCTCGTCCTCCCGTACGGGTACGCGTACGGCCGTGCCGAGGCCCACGCCGTCAAGGAGGTCCTCCAGGGCGTCCGGGAGGGCCGTGTCGTCACCGAGGGCTGTCGCGGGAACTCCGCCTGGGAACGCCCCGGCCAGGCGGCCGAACTGGCCGTACGCACGGCTTCCGGAGAGCATTCCGCCGATGTCCTGACGGTGGTCCGTACGGACGGCGCAGCGCCGCGCTGGGAGGTGACCGTGGCCCACGCCGACGGCCGCCTGTGGCGCGTCATCGTCGCGCAGGGCGCCTCGCTGCCGCCCCGCCCGGAGAGCTGCGGCTCGGCACTGGGTTCACCCGCCCGGATGGACGTGGTGGCCGTACGGCAACTGGAGCAGACGGCTGTCCCCGTGGCCTGCTGAGGGCCCTGGTCCCCAACGCCCCGAACCTGACCCCTCCGGCTCCCTCCGCACGATCCGCGACGCCCTCGCTCCCCGACGGCCCGGTCCGGTATTCGTCGACTGGCTCACCCATTGATCAAGAGATCCACGCCACACTCCCTTCGGAGGGGCGCGCACGCCCCCGTACCGTCATGGGCATGAGCCCCACTCCCCCCGCACGACGACTGCGCCTCGGTCTTCCGCGGCGAGTGTTCTCACAAGTGCTCTTGATGCAGATCGCGATCGCGGCGGGAGTCGCTGTACTCGCCACCGGGCTGTTCCTGGCGCCGCTGAGCGCGCAGCTGGACGACCAGGCCATGCAGCGTGCACTCGCGATCGCGCGGACCACGGCCGCGCAGCCGCAGATCGCCCTGGACCTCCAAAGGACACCTCCCTCCACGACCGGCCCCGTGCAGGCCGAGGCCGAGCGGATACGGAAGGCGAGCCGTGCCGAGTACGTCGTCGTGATGGACATGCGGCACATCCGCTGGTCGCACAGGAACCCTGCTGAAATCGGCAAACCGGTCTCGACGGACCCTGCCCGGGCCCTGGCCGGCAAGGACGTCATGGAGATCGACACCGGAACGCTGGGCCGCTCCGCACGGGGCAAGGTGCCGCTGCGTGACGCCGACGGCAGGATCGTCGGCGCGGTGTCGGTGGGAATCAAGTACGACAGTGTGCGGGCTCGGTTGATCGACGCGATCCCGGGCTTGTTCGCCTACGCGGGCGGGGCCATGGCCGTCGGTGCGCTGGCCGCGTACCTGATCTCCCGCAGGGTCCAGCGGCAGACCCGCGACCTGGCCTTCTCCGATATCTCGGCGCTGCTGGCGGAGCGCGAGGCGATGCTGCACGGCATCCGGGAGGGCGTGGTCGCGCTGGACCGCGAAGGTCGCGTACGCCTTCTGAACGACGAGGCGCAGCGGCTGCTGGGGGTCGGCGCCGAGGCCATCGGGCAGCCGCTCGACGACGCGCTGGGCCCGGGCCGTACGACGGATGTGCTGGCCGGGCGCGTCACCGGCACCGACCTGCTCACCGTTCGCGGCCAGCGTGTCCTGGTGGCCAACCGGATGCCCACCGAGGACGGCGGCGCGGTCGCCACCTTGCGCGACCGGACCGAACTCGAGCAGCTCGGCCGCGAGCTCGACTCCACGCACGGCCTGATCGACGCGCTGCGCGCGCAGGACCATGAGCACGCCAACCGCATGCACACGCTTCTGGGGCTGCTCGAACTGGAGATGTACGACGACGCCGTGGAGTTCGTCGGGGAGGTGGTCGGCGACCACAGGGTCACCGCGGAGCAGGTCACCGAGAAGATCCACGACCCGCTGCTCGCCGCCCTGCTGGTAGGCAAGGCGACCGTGGCGGCCGAGCGTGGCGTGGCGCTGTGGATCTCGGACCGGACGCTGCTGCCGGATCGGTTGATCGACCCGCGAGGGCTCGTCACCGTCGTCGGGAACCTCGTGGACAACGCGCTGGACGCCGTCGCGGGCACGCCCCACGCGCGCGTGGAGGTCGAATTGCGCTTCGAGGGACGCACCGCCGTGCTGCGGGTACGGGACACCGGGCCCGGTATCCCGGAGGGGCGGCGGGAGTTGATCTTCACGGACGGCTGGAGCACCAAGAAGCCCCCTGCGCACGGCAAGCGTGGAATCGGCCTCTCCTTGGTGCGGCGCCTCGCCGAGCGGCAGGGCGGCAGCGCGGAGGTGGCCGATGCGGACGGCGGAGGCGCGGAGTTCACGGTCGTCCTGCCGGAGGCACTGACCGACCCGGCACTCGCACCGGAGGACGCGGTGGCACCGGATGGCGGGGGAGCACTGGACGACACGGTGGCGCTGAACGACGGGCTCACGACGGGGAACGGACCCACCCCCGCCCACCTCCTCGCCCCCGTCCCCGTCCCCGGTCAGGAACCAGGAGTCGTACGACAGCTCCCTCCTCCGGGGACCGCCGATACCTCCCTCGCCGCCACCGGAGCCATCAGGAACGCCAAGGACGCCGAGGACGCCGAGGACGCCGAGGACGCCGAGGACGCCAGGGAGGAGTCGCGATGATCGAGGTCCTGGTCGTGGACGACGACACACGGGTCGCGCGCGTCAACGCCGCCTACGTGGAGAAGGTGCCCGGCTTCCATGTCGCGGGCGAGGCGCACAGCGCCGCCGAGGCGTTGCGCCGGATGGAGGCGCTGCCGCGCCTGGACCTGGTCCTCATGGACCACTATCTGCCGGACGAGACAGGCCTCGCGGTCGTCCAGGAGATGCGCCGCCGGGGCCTCCAGACCGATGTGATCATGGTGACCGCGGCCCGTGACATCTCGACCGTCCAGGCGGCGCTGCGCCAGGGCGCACTCCAGTACCTGGTCAAGCCGTTCGCGTTCGCTGGGCTGCGCGCCAAACTGGAGGCATACGCGGAGCTGCGACGCACTCTCGACGGCGGCGGCGAAGCCGAACAGTCCGAGGTGGACCGGATTTTCGGGGCCTTCTCGGCGCGCGCCGAACCCGATCTGCCCAAGGGGCACTCGCCTCCGACCGCCGAGCTCGTACGGCGCGCCCTGCTGAGCGCGGAGGGCCCGTTGTCGGCCCAGGAGGTCGCGGAGGAGACCGGACTGAGCCGGCAGACCGCACAGCGCTATCTGAAGCTCCTGGAGCGTATGGGGAGGGCCAGGCTGACCCTCAGATACGGCGACGCGGGCCGCCCGGAGCATCGCTACGTCTGGGCGACCCGCGCCTGAGGACACGACCGACGAGGCGGCACGGCGGCGCACGCGTCGCGCGTACGACTGCCGGGAGAGCACAGTCGTACGCGCGACGGGTCAGCTCGACACGCTGCCGGCCGGCGTGCGGTCAGCCGGCCGCCTTCTTCACGAACTCCGTGGTGTAGGTCTTGCTCAGGTCCACATCGGCGTTCTTGATGTTGGGGTTGAACGCCTTGAGTACCTTCTCCACGGTCTCGGGGCCGTTCTCTGGCATGACGCCGTCCTCGGTGAACATCGGCAGCGTGCTCTGGATCGCCCCGGCGTACAGCGTCTTGTTGCCCTGGGAGTAGTCATCGGGCATCTTGGCGGCGATGTCGGAGGCACTGTGCGTGGACATCCACCGAAGCGTCTTCACGAAGGCGTTCGCCAGCTTCTGGACCGTCGCCTTGTGACCGTTGACCCAGTCCGTCTGCATGTAGAGGCTGGACGAGGGGTACGGCCCGCCGAGCGCCTCCTGCGAGCCCTCGGGCGTCCGCATGTCGATGAGTACCTTGCCGAGGTTCTTCTCCATGACCGTGGCGACGGTGGGGTCCGTCGTCATGCCACCGTCGATGGCGCCCTGCTGCAGAGCGGAGACGAACGTCGGTCCGGCGCCGACCGCGACCGGAGTGAACTCGCTGACCTTCACCCCGTTCTTGACCGCGAGGTACTTCGTGAGGAAGTCGGTCGAGGAACCGAGTCCGGTGACACCGAGCTTCCTGCCCTTGAAGTCCTTGGGTGAAGTGATGTCGCCCGAGCGCTTGTTGGAGACGATCTCGACCTCACCCGGAGCGTGCGAGAACTGCACGACGGACTCGACGGCCTTGCCCTTGGTCTGCAGGTCGAGCGTGTGGTCGTAGAAGCCGACGGCCCCCTGCACCTGCCCCGAAACGAGGGCGGTCTCGGCCTGGACACCGGCCGGCTCGCTGAGGAGTTGGACGTCGAGACCCTCGTCCTGGAAGTAGCCGAGCCGCTGGGTGAGCATCGCCGGCAGGTAGATGACCTTGTCCAGGCCGCCGACCATGATCTTGACGTGCTCCCCCTTGCCGCCTCCCCCGCCGCTGCCGGAGTCGGCCGTGGTGCTCGCCGCGTCATTGGCGCAGGCGGTGAGCGAGGTGAGAGCGAGCAGACCGGCGGCTGCCAGCGCGGAGTATCTGGCGGTCTTGCGCATGGTGGTTCACGTCCTTGTGAGTGGAGGAGAGGTCGTGCGTGCGTACGGCGGTGCCTGCGTACGGAGGGATCGTGCGTGCCTACGGGCGGGTTCGTGCGTGCCTGCCCAGCGGGGCCGGCGGGGTCAGCGGGGTCAGCGGTCGGATTCCGACGGCTTCCAGCGGAAGATGCGGCGTTCGCCGAAGGTCAGCAGCCCTTCGGCGAGGAGGGCGACGACGGCGAGGATGACCATCGCGGCGTACACCCCGGCCGCGTTGAAGGTGCCCTGCGACTGCGCGACGAGCAGGCCGATGCCCTTGGTGGCGCCGATGTACTCGCCCACGATCGCGCCGATGAGCGCGAAGCCGAAGCTGACGTGGAGGCTGGTGAAGATCCACGAGGTGGCGGACGGAATGACGACCTGAAGCGTCACCCGGCGGTCGCTCGCGCCGAGGATCCGGGCGTTGGCCACCAGGTTCCTGTCGACCTCCCGGGCGCCCTGGAAGGCGTTGAAGAACACCGGGAAGAAGACGAGCACCACGGCCGAGGCGACCTTGGAGGCCGGTCCGAGCCCGAACCAGATCACGAAGATGGGCGCAAGGACAATCCTCGGTATGGAGTTGAGCACCTTGATGTATGGACCAAGAATGTCTGCGAGCAAGGTGATCCGCCCCAGGGCGATGCCGAAGATCACGCCGGCGATCACACCGATGACCCAGCCGAGCAGGGCCTCGTGAAGCGTGTACCAGATCTGCTCGCCCAGGGAGCCGAGCGCGGTTCCGTGGGTCACCCAGGTGTGGATCTGTTCCCAGATCTTCGAGGGCATCGAGAAGTTGAACGGGTCGATGACCTTGGCCCGCGAGAGCACCTCCCACAGACCGAGCACGGCGACCAGGAGCAGCACCCGGGCGGCGCCCACCACGATCTTGCGTCTGCGGGCGGCACGGGCGCGGGAGTGCGCGCGGCCCGGGATCTTGGCCGTGTCGACGACCGGCGTGCTGAGTACCTCAGGCGACATGAGCGGCACCCCTCTCGCGGGTGATGCGGACCTCTTCGCCGAGGGACTCCCAGATCTCGCGGTAGATCTCGATGAACCGCGGTTCCAGGCGCACCGATTCGACCTTGCGGGGACGCGGCAGATCGATGTCGAAGACCTGCTTCACGGTCGCGGGGCCCGCGGTCATCACGACGACCTTGTCGGCGAGCGCGATGGACTCCTCCAGGTCGTGGGTGACGAAGACGACCGACGCGCCCGTGCCTTCCCACAGTTCGAGCAGTTCGTCGGACATCAGCGCCCTGGTCTGCACGTCGAGAGCCGAGAAGGGCTCGTCCATCAGCAGGATCTCGGGGTCGTTGACGAAGGTCGCGGCGAGGGCGACGCGCTTGCGCTGGCCGCCGGAGAGCTGGTGCGGATAGCGGTCCTCGAACGCGGTGAGTCCGACCCGGGCGAGCCATTCCCGGGCCCGCTCCTTCGCCTCCGCCTTGGGCACGCCGCGGAAGCGGGGCCCGGCCATCACGTTGGACAGGACCGTACGCCAGGGGAAAGTGGCGTCCTGCTGGAAGACGAAGCCGACCTTTGCGCCGACGCCGGCGACCGGCTCTCCGGCGACCAGGACCTCGCCCTCGGTGGGCTCCTCAAGACCGCTGACCAGGGTCAGCGTGGTGGACTTCCCGCAGCCGGTGGGGCCGACGACGGCCACGAACTCGCCCCGGCCGATGGTCAGGTCAAGCTCCCTGACGGCCGTGTGCAAACCCCCCGACGGGGTCTTGAAGATCTTGCTCGCGCCCCGCAGCTCGATGGCGGGGCCGGTGTCTGTGCTCATGGCCGGGACCGTAGATGTGGCGCGGGCCACAGCGTCAGTCTTCTGGGCGCAAGGAATTCTTCTGCTCGCAAGAGACTGTTGTGCTCATTTTGCTCGCGCTACAACAGCGGAGCCGAAACACGGGCGCAACACTCGCCCAGGCCTTGAGAGAAAGAGGCCCGATGATTGACGTCCTGGTCGTGGACGACGACTTCCGCGTCGCCGAGATCAACGCGAGGTACGTGGGGAAGGTTCCCGGATTCCGGGTGGCCGCCCGCGCGCACAGTGCCGCCCAGGCCCTGGCCGCGGTCGAGCGTGCGCCCATGGACCTGGTGCTGCTCGACCACTATCTGCCGGACCGGACGGGCCTCGAACTCGTCCACCAGATGCGGGAAAAGGGTCAAGGCACCGACGTCATCATGATCACCGCGGCCGGCGATGTGGCCACCGTCCAGGCGGCGATGCGTCTGGGCGCCCTGCACTACCTGGTCAAGCCGTTCACCTTCACCGCCCTGCGCACCCGCCTCGACTCGTACGCCGCCCTGCGCCGCACCGTCGACCGGGTGGGCGGCCGCGGCGTGGCGGGCCAGGAGCAGGTCGACCGGATCTTCGGCGCCCTGCGCACCGCGCCCGCGCCGTCCTCCCCCGGGCTGCCCAGCGGTCATTCCGAGCCGACGACGGACCTGATCTGCGACGTGCTGCACCACGCGAGCCACCCGCTGTCGGCCCACGAAGTGGCCGGCGAGACCGGCCTCAGCCGATCCACCGCCCAGCGCTATCTGCGCCACCTTGAGCAGGCGGGACGACTGCGCCTCTCCCTCAAGTACGGCGACACAGGACGCCCCGAACACCGCTACGCGTGGGTGGCGCCTTGAGCACCTTGAACCCACACAGCCAAGGCCGGAGGCTGTCCTGTGGATCACGCCGCGGACGCGGGACCCCGCAAGCCCCTCCGGGGCGTACCCGTCCACGGCGCGAACATCCGTTGCGTGCACGCCGCGACGGGTCCGTCCGAGGCCCGTGCCATGGACAGCGAGTACGGCCGCCACCATGGCGCACCTCCCCATAACGGGCCCCAGGATGGTCGCGTACGCCGCTCAGAGCGCCCTCAGACGGCCCCGGCGCCCGTGAGCGCGCGGACTTCGATCTCGGCGTGCTTGGCCTCGTCCGGCGGCTCCGCCGAGGTGACGGTGCCGAGCCAGCCCGCGAGAAAGCCCAGGGGGATCGAGACGAGACCCGGGTTCTGGAGCGGGAAGTACTGGAAGTCAACGCCCGGGAACAGTGATTCGGGGCTCCCCGAAACCACCGGCGACAACAGCACGAGCAACAGGGAGGGCACCAGGCCGCCGTATACGGCCCATACGGCACCGCGCGTCGTGAAGGACCGCCAGAACAGGGAGTACAGCAGCACCGGCAGGTTCGCGGACGCGGCGACCGCGAAGGCGAGGCCCACCAGGAAGGCCACGTTGAGGTCTCGGGCGAGGAGACCCAGGGCGATGGCGATCACGCCGATGCCGACCGACGCGGCGCGCGCCACCGCGACCTCGCTGTGCGGCTTCGCGTGGCGGCGACGCATCGAGGCATACAGGTCGTGGGCCACGGCTGCCGAGGACGCGAGCGTGATCCCGGCGACCACCGCGAGGATGGTGGCGAAGGCGATGGCGGCGACGATCGCGAACAGAACCGTTCCACCCGTGGAGTTGGCTCCGCCGCCCAGATCGAGGGCCAGCAACGGAACCGCGGTGTTCCCCGCGGCGTTGGACCCGCGCACCGCCTCCGGACCGACGACGGCGGCCGCGCCGAAGCCCAGCACGATCGTCATCAGGTAGAAGCCGCCGATGAGCCCGATCGACCACACCACCGAGCGCCGCGCGGCTCGCGCCGTCGGCACGGTGTAGAAGCGCGACAGGATGTGCGGCAGTCCGGCGGTGCCGAGCACCAGCGCGAGCCCGAGGCTCATGAAGTCGAAGCGCGCCGTCCAGTCCCCGCCGTACCTCAACCCGGGCGCGAGAAAGGCCTTGCCGTGGCCGCTGCGCTCCGCAGCCGAACGCAGCAGTTCGTTGATGTCCCCGTGAAACCGCATCAGGACCAGCACGGTGAGCGTGACGGTCCCGCTCAGCAACAGAACCGCCTTGACGATCTGGATCCAGGTGGTCGCCCGCATCCCTCCCATCGACACATAGATCACCATGAGCGCGCCGACACCGATCACCGTCCAGTTGCGCGCCGCGTCGCTCGTACCTCCCAGGAGCAGCGAGACCAGGCTGCCCGCACCCACCATCTGCGCCACCAGATACAGAACGGACACCACCACGGAGGAAGTTCCGGCCGCGATCCGAACCGGCCGCTCGTCCATCCGAGCCGCGACGACGTCGGCGAGCGTGAACCGCCCGCAGTTGCGCACCAGTTCGGCGACCAGGAACAGAACGACCAGCCAGGCCACGAAGAATCCCACGACGTACAGCAGTCCGTCGTAGCCATACAGCGAGATGAGTCCGGTCACTCCGAGGAAGGAAGCGGCCGACATGTAGTCCCCGGAAATGGCAAAACCATTCTCCATCGGCGAGAACAACCGCCCGCCGACATAGAACTCCTCCGCCGAACCATGCCGGTTGCGACTCACCCACGTCGTGATCGCCAGCGTCACCGCGACGAACGCGCTGAACAGCAGCAGCGCCAGGGTCTGATGGTTGCCGCTCACCGCTCACCACCTCTGGCGTTCCGCGTCAGCTCCTGGGTGTCCCAGCGCAGATCCAGCGCCGCCCGGTCCCTGCGCAACCGCGCGTGCCGTGCGTAGGCCCACGCGAGCAGAAAGGTCGTGAGGAACTGCCCGAGCCCCGCGAGCAGCGCCACGTTCACCGCGCCGGCGACCGGCCGCGCCATGAACCCCGGCGCCGTCGTCGCGGTCACCACATAGGCCACGTACCAGGTGAAGAAGACGGCGCCGGCCGGGATCACGAACCTGCGGTACCGACCGCGCACTTCCTGGAAGGCAGCACTGCGCTGGACCTCCAGATAGACGTCGGCCGCCCCGCCCGTTCGACCTTCGTGCTCCGAGCGGGCTGCCGGCACGGCGGGAGCGAGCGCACCCGTGCCGTCCACCTCACCCCAGCCGGAAGCGAGCGCGTCGTACCAGGGGTCCTCGAACCGGACCTCCCCCGTGCCGCCGCCGTCGTGCTTGTCCACCGAACTCTCCTTGTCCGCGACCCGTTTCGGCCGCGTGCCCAAGGATGTGCAGATCGGGAAGATCCCGGACACTTCTCTCCGCGCTCTTCACCCCATCAGGTGACTTCATCCCGCCGGCGGCCGTACGAGACCCTTCCCATAGGCGTAACGGACGGCCTGAGCACGGTCCTTGAGGCCCGTCTTGGCGAAGAGATTGTTGATGTGGGTCTTCACGGTGGCCGTGGACACATGCAGCTTGCGGGCGATCTCCTGGTTGCTGAGGCCCTCGGCGATCAGCAGGAGCACCTCGGTCTCGCGCGAGGTGAGCCCGTCCGGCGCCTCCGGGGGCGGGCCGGGCTCCGGTTCCGGATCCGACAGCCGCTCCAGCAGTCGGCGCTGGATGCTCGGTGAGAGCCCCGCGTCCCCGGAGAGCACACTCTCCACCGCCCGCACGATCTCGTCGCCGCCCGCGTCCTTGGTCAGATAGCCGCGGGCCCCGGCTCGGAGCGCGGGAAACAACGACTCGTCGTCCGCGTACGTCGTGAGGACGACGACCTGCGTCTCGGGGTACCCGGCCCGAATGCGCCGGGTCGCCTCGACCCCGTCGCAGCGGGGCATGCGCAGGTCCATCAGCACGACGTCCGGCGCGAGTTCGGCCACCAGCTCCACCGCTTCGTCCCCGTCACCGGCCGCTCCGACGACCTCGACGCCGGGCAGCAGGCCCAGCAGCATCACGATGCCTTCGCGCACGACCGTCTGATCGTCCGCGACCACAACTCGCGCCGGCCTCCCGCCCTCCTTCTGCTCCGTCATACCGGCACCTTCAACGTCACCACGAACCCCTCGTCGTCCGGTCCGGCATCCAGCGAGCCGCCCAGCAGCTCGGCACGCTCCCGCATGCCCAGCAGACCGTACCCGGCCCCCGAACCGCTGAGCTCGCCCGGCTTTCCACCCGAGTCCCGTACGTCCAGCGTCACTTCGTGCTCGCCGTAGTCCAGCCGGATGCGGATCCTGGCACCCGGAGCGTGCTTGCGTACGTTCGTCAGCGCCTCCTGCGCCACTCTGCGCACCGCCTGGGAAGCCTCCGCCGGCAGCGACTGGCGTTCACCCGTAACCGTGACGTCCGCGCCGTCGGCGGTGGTGACGAGTTCGCCGAGGAAGTCCTCCAGCGGAGACATCTCGCCCCGGAGCGCGGAGAGCGCCTGCCGGGTCTCCGCGAGCCCATCGCGGGCCATTCCCCGTGCCGCCACGACCCGTTCGAGGATCGTCTCCCGGTCCGCTCCCCTCTCGATGAGCAGCCGCGCCGCCTCCAGATGGACAAGCTGCGCCGAGAGACTGTGGGCCAGCACGTCGTGGATCTCCCGCGCGATCCGCGAGCGTTCCGCGAGCGCCGCCGACTCCGCCTCGGCCAGCCTGGCCGCGCGCTCCTGGGCCAGCAGCCGCTGCGCACTCCCCCGCGCCTCCGCGTCGAGGCGCAGCACATACCCCGCGAGAGCGAGCCCCACGGTGGTAGCCGCTGTGGTCAGCCAGACGTCGTCGTTGACCGCCGCGTACGCGCTCAGCGCGAGCGCGGTGGCGGGCAGCGCCGCCGCGAGAGGCAGCCGTTCGAGGGCACTGACGGCACAGCCGCACCACAGGACGAGCGCGGGAATCCGGAAACCCACAGCCTGGCCGACCGCCGCGATCGCCAGCAGCAGCGCGAGCAGCCCGAGGGACGGCAGCAGGCGATGCTCCAGCGTGGTCCGCCAGAACCCCCAGGCGAGAAACCCGCACACCAGGATTCCGGTGATGCCTCCGGCGAGGGCCCAGCCGTTCAGCTCCGTGTTCGTCAGCGTCGTCGCAATGAGTGCGGTGAGGGCGATGGCACGCGTGACCCGGGTGAATACGCGGCGGGCCTGGTGCACACCCTGCCGGGAGAGGGCCTCGCGGGAGGGCCAGCGCATCCAGGTGTTGTCCGTCACACGCGCTCCTTCAGCCGGGCCAGGGCCACGCCGTCACCGTACTCAGGGCCCTGCCCGTTCGGCGTCGGCTGCAGGGACTGCGCCCGCCAGGCCACGAACCCGGAGCGGACCAGCAGGGTGGCGGCCAGGCCGAGCAGCAGGGCAGAGGAGTCCTGGCGCACACCGAGCAGGGCACCGATGCCGAACAGACCGAGGCGCAGACAGATGCCCGCTGTCCATATGGCGCCGGCTGCCTTGGTGCTCTTGCTCCACGCGACGCCGTCCGGTTCCGTCCATATCCGGGTCGTCCATCCCCACCCGGCTCCGATGGCGAGTCCTATGAGCAGCTCGGCGCCCAGCAGGAAGGACGCCGCGTCCTCGTGGTGCGGGTCGATCACTCCGGGTCCTCGCAGCGCCATGAAGGCGAGAACGGCGGGCACGATCCACCAGCGCCTGTCCGCGCTGATCCGGCGGGCGCGGAACTGGCGCGCGATCACCAGTACGGCGACGGCGCAGATCACCACAGCATTGACGAGCCCGGACACGCGCGGCCTCCGTGAGCGAGGAAGTGGTGTCCGCAGCGAGCGCTGCCGACACCACGACGCTACGGAAATCACGGCCTCACCAGATCGGAGCCCGGGTGGACCGTGGGTGGATCCCCGACCGCCCCCTCACTCCACCCACGGGTGGAGCCCCGGGCCCAGCCCCCGCACAGCCGCGGGCCGACCGCGCGTGGAAGCGGAAGGGGCCGTGCCGGTACATCCCCATGTCCGTCGCTCACGCTCGGATCGAGAGCGGCTCCTTGAGAAGCCACGTCTGATCCAGCGGCGACGGGCAGGGAGGTACCGGCACGGCCCCGACCCACCACGAACAGGAACGATCGCCCGGAGGGCTACGCGTCGATCCGCGAGCGATCCAGCGTGGCGGCCGAGCTGGAGATGAACTCCTTGCGCGGCGCCACATCGTTCCCCATCAGCAGATCGAACACCTGCTCGGAGGCTTCCAGGTCGGAGATGTTGATCCGGCGAAGGGTCCGGAACCGCGGATCCATCGTCGTCTCGGCCAGCTGATCGGCATCCATCTCGCCGAGACCCTTGTACCGCTGGATCGAGTCCTTGTAGCGCACGCCCTTGCGCTGCAGCTCCAGCACCGTGTCCCGCAGCTCACGGTCCGAGTACGTGTAGACGTACTTGTCCTGCCCCTTCTTGGGCTGGCTGAGCTCGATGCGGTGCAGCGGCGGGACCGCGGCGAACACTCGCCCCGCCTCGACCATGGGCCGCATGTAGCGCTGGAACAGCGTCAGCAGCAGGATCCGGATGTGCGCGCCGTCGACATCGGCGTCGACGAGAAGAATGATCTTCCCGTAGCGCGCCGCGTCGATGTCGAAGGTCCGCCCGGAACCCGCCCCTATGACCTGGATGATCGCACCGCACTCGGCGTTCTTCAGCATGTCCGTCACGGACGCCTTCTGAACGTTGAGGATCTTGCCCCGAATCGGCAGCAGCGCCTGGAACTCGGAGTTCCGGGCCAGCTTCGCCGTACCCAGCGCGGAGTCTCCCTCCACGATGAACAGCTCGCTGCGCTCGACGTCGTCACTGCGGCAGTCGGCGAGCTTGGCGGGCAGCGAGGAGGACTCCAGAGCCGTCTTCCGGCGCTGCGCGTCCTTGTGCTGACGGGCGGCGATCCTCGTACGAGCGGCGGCGACGGCCTTCTCCATGACGACCCGAGCCTGCGCCGCCTCGTCCCGCTTCGTGGAGGTCAGGAACGCCTTGAGCTCCTTGGTCACCACGTTGGTCACGATGCGACGGGCAGCCGAGGTGCCGAGGACCTCCTTGGTCTGCCCCTCGAACTGCGGCTCGGCGAGACGCACGGTGACGACGGCCGTGAGGCCCTCCAGCGCGTCGTCCTTGACGATGTCGTCCTCGGCGACCCGCAGCATCTTCTTGGCCCGCAGGACCTCGTTCATCGTCTTGGCGACGGCCTGCTCGTAGCCGGCGACATGGGTGCCACCCTTGGGCGTGGCGATGATGTTCACATACGACTTCAGGATGGTGTCGTAACCCGTGCCCCAGCGCATCGCGACGTCGACGCCCAGCTCACGGGTGACCTCGGTCGGAGTCATCTGCCCGTGGTCGTCGAGGACCGGGACGGTCTCCTTGAAGGATCCCTGTCCGGAGAAGCGGAGGACGTCGCAGACCGGCTTGTCGGCGGCCAGGTACTCGCAGAACTCGCTGATTCCGCCGTCGAAGCGGAACGACTCCTCGCCCTTGCTGCCGCCCTCGCCGAGACCGTATTCGTCACGGACGACGATGGTCAGGCCCGGCACCAGGAAGGCGGTCTGGCGGGCTCGCTGGTGGAGGTGCTCAAGGGAGAGCTTGGCGTCCTTGAGGAAGATCTGGCGGTCGGCCCAGTAGCGCACGCGCGTGCCGGTGCGCGTCTTCGGGACCCGCTTCACCTTGCGCAGCCCGCTCGTCGCGTCGAAGGCGGCATCGGGGCCGTCGGCCTTGAAGGCACCCGGGGTGCCGCGGCGGAAGCTCACGGCGTGGGTGTTGCCACTGCGGTCCACCTCGACGTCGAGGCGGGCGGAGAGCGCGTTCACCACGGAGGCGCCCACGCCGTGCAGGCCGCCGGAGGCGGCGTACGAGCCGCCGCCGAACTTGCCGCCGGCGTGCAGCTTGGTCATGACGACCTCGACGCCGGAGAGGCCGGTCTTGGGCTCCACGTCGACGGGGATGCCGCGGCCGTTGTCCCGCACCTCGACGGAGGCGTCGTCGTGCAGGATGACGTCGATGTGGTCGCAGTAGCCCCCGAGGGCCTCGTCCACGGAGTTGTCGATGATCTCCCAGAGGCAGTGCATCAGGCCGCGGCTGTCGGTCGACCCGATGTACATGCCCGGGCGCTTGCGCACGGCCTCGAGCCCCTCAAGGACGAGCAGGTGCCGCGCGGTGTAGTTGGAACCGTCCCGGTCTGCTCCGGTCAGCAGCGCTGTGGACGGCACGGACGTCTCGGCGGTCACGCGGTTCGCTCCTCGCTGAATTTCAGGGGGGACCCTTTTGGGTAAGGGCCCGGCTTCGGTCGCCGCTCAGAGGGTACCGAGGCCTGGTAGAGCCGTTGTAACGCCACCCTCGCATGAACTCATGCTAGTCCAGCGTCGCATGGGTGTTCGATCCCTCGATGGAGTGAAGTACATATCACGTTCCCTTCCAGGCATGAACCATTTAGGCTCCGGGCACGTCCTCATGAACAACCGGCAATCCAGCCGGGAGGACTGACACCTGACAGACAGCGCGAACCCGTACAGACACGAAGACACGCAATACGGCTCATTCGCCGCCAACCGGCAACAGACAGCCGGCTCGAAAGAAATTTTCGAGGAAAAGCCGCGAGCGGGAACGTTTTCGGCCTGGTTGGATGTTGACCCTGGTACGACAGCTCGTCGAGCTAGAGAAGAGGCGACGTGACTACTGTTCTGACCCCCGCGAGCCCGCTGACGGCCGCTGACCGCTGCGACCGTTGCGGCGCCCAGGCATATCTGCGCGTCGTCCTCCTGAGCGGCGGAGAACTGCTCTTCTGCGCCCACCACGGTCGCAAGTTCGAGCCGGAACTCAAGAAGATCGCCGCTGAGATACAGGACGAGACGGAGCGGCTCACGACCGTTCCCGAAAGCGTCAACGACGAAGAACACTGACCCTTCGCATCAACGACGAGCGGGTGCCGGCGACAGGCCGGTGAGTGGGCGGTCACCCCCTGGACACAGGGAGTGGCCGCCCGCACTCGTACAGCATCGCAGGATGCGCTCAGCGGCTCGCACCGAGCGCCCGGACGACCTCCGAGACCCGCGTGTAGACGCCCGGGCTCTCAGCGCGCCCACAGCCGCTCCCCCACGACACCAGGCCGATGAGGCGCCCCTGGGCGACCAGCGGCCCGCCACTGTCCCCCTGGCAGGCGTCACGGCCGCCTGCGGGCTCTCCGGCGCACACCATGGACGCCGCGCCGTAGTTCCCCTCCGCGCCGCCGGGATAGGCCCGCTCGCACGAGGCGTCGGGAAGCACATGTACGTCCGCGGCCCGCAGGCTGCGCGCGTAGTCGCCGACGCCGGTCAGGTCGCCCCAGCCGTAGACCACGGCAGCGGTTCCCGGCTCGTACGCCGGGTCCCCGGAGGGCGCCATGCGGATCGCGGAAGCGGCGGGCAGCGGCTCGGCGAGCGTCAGCACACCGAAGTCCCCGGCGTTCGAATAACTGTCGTAGTGCGGGTTGACCCAGATGTCGCGTACGGGGATCTCCACCCCGTCGTCGGCCTGCAGATCCTCGCGCCCCGCGATGACCTTCAGATCGCGCGCCTGGCGCGGTGGCGCCCCCAGCACCTCGTCGCCCAGACAGTGGGCCGCGGTCAGGACGGTGGTCGGGCCGACGACCACTCCTCCACAGAACTGGCCCGCGCGCGTACCCCCGAACCGGTCACGGCTGGACAGCACCACCGTCCACGGACTCTCGGAGATCTTGACCGGATGACTTCCGATGACAACGCTGTCGGCGGCCGCCGGGGCGGGGGACGTCAGCGATATCACCGCTGCGGCGGCCGCAAGGGCCAGCACCGGGGCATAGGGACGGCGCATGCGCGCTCCTCACTCTGGGATGGTCGTGGAACACCCAGAGTGATCCAGTGAGCGAGCGTGCGCACTCCGCGTATACGTCGAGGGCCCGACTCCCCAGCGGGAGTCGGGCCCTCGATGACGTACGGCCGAGGCCTAGTCGAGGTAGTCGCGCAGCACCTGGGAGCGCGACGGGTGACGCAGTTTCGACATGGTCTTGGACTCGATCTGGCGGATCCGCTCACGGGTCACGCCGTACACCTTGCCGATCTCGTCGAGGGTCTTCGGCTGACCGTCGGTGAGACCGAAGCGCATCGAGACGACGCCCGCCTCGCGCTCGGACAGGGTGTCGAGAACGGAGTGCAGCTGCTCCTGCAGGAGCGTGAAACTGACCGCGTCGGCCGGGACGACGGCCTCGGAGTCCTCGATGAGGTCACCGAACTCGCTGTCGCCGTCCTCGCCCAGCGGGGTGTGCAGCGAAATGGGCTCGCGGCCGTACTTCTGGACCTCGATGACCTTCTCAGGGGTCATGTCGAGTTCCTTGGCCAGCTCCTCCGGGGTGGGCTCGCGGCCCAGGTCCTGGAGCATCTGACGCTGCACGCGCGCGAGCTTGTTGATGACCTCGACCATGTGCACCGGGATACGGATGGTGCGGGCCTGGTCGGCCATGGCGCGGGTGATCGCCTGACGGATCCACCAGGTGGCGTACGTCGAGAACTTGTAGCCCTTGGTGTAGTCGAACTTCTCGACCGCGCGGATCAGACCGAGGTTGCCCTCCTGGATGAGGTCCAGGAAGAGCATGCCGCGACCGGTGTAGCGCTTGGCCAGGGAGACCACCAGGCGGAGGTTGGCCTCCAGGAGGTGGTTCTTGGCGCGGCGGCCGTCCTCGGCGATGATCTCCAGCTCGCGCTTGAGCTTGGGAGCGAGCTTGTCGGCGTTGGCCAGCTTGTCCTCGGCGAACAGACCGGCCTCGATGCGCTTGGCGAGCTCGACCTCCTGCTCGGCGTTGAGCAGCGGGACCTTGCCGATCTGCTTGAGGTAGTCCTTGACCGGGTCGGCGGTGGCACCGGCGGCGGCGACCTGCTGCGCGGGCGCGTCGTCCTCGTCCTCGTCGGACAGGACGAAGCCCTGGGCACCGTCCTCGGTGGGCTCCTCGGCACCGGGCTTGGCCGGGGTCTCCTCGGTCGCCTCGTCGTCGACGAGCTCGGCGTCGTCCTTCTTGGCGCTCGTCTTCTTGGCCGCCGTCTTCTTGGCGACGGTCTTCTTGGCGACGGCCTTCTTCGCCGTCGTCTTCTTGGCAGCAGGGGCCTTGCCGGCGGACGCATCCTCGGCCGGATCGTCGGCGAGGGATGCCGGAGCCGCGGTGGCGGTGGCCTTCTTGGCAGTCACCGTCTTGGCCGCCACTGTCTTGGTGGCGGTGCGCTTGGCCGGACTCTTCGCTGCGACGCTCTTTCGGGTGCGCTTGGGCTCAGCGGCACTGACCATCAGCGTCACACCCTCTTCCTCGAGGATCTGGTTGAGGCTGCGCAGAACGTTCTTCCACTGAGTGGCCGGAATCTGGTCAGCTTCGAAGGCCCGACGCACGTCATCGCCGGCGATCTGCCCCTCAGCCTTTCCCCGCTCGATGAGCGCCATGACAGAGACGGACTCGGCGATCTCCGGCGGGAGCGTACGGGATGTGCTGGCCGACACGAACAACCTCTCGGAACGTTGGAAAACGGCTTCCGGCTCCGTCCATTGTGGACGAGAACCGACGACCGCCGACTGGGGATGGGCCGACGGCGCGGGCTGGGGCCGGGAAGATGCACAGCGCCTCGAACGGCGTCTGTATTCCTTCCTCGGCTATCACCTCTTAGGTCATCGCGCTGCCCCGAAGAGCGTTACGCCCAATCTGCGTGGCCCGAGTCACACCCCGTAAGCGCTCAAAAGGTGCCAGATCCTGTCAGACCAGGTCAGGTCGTGATCCGCCACCCGGTCGCACCGTCGGGACCCCACCCAATCCGCGAAGGATTCGATGGGGTCCCGACGAGCGATGGGTCGCCGGCCTGGCGATGCCACGGACGCGCACACGCTCCGGACCGCGTCACCCTCGGTGCGCGATCAGTGCTCGCGCGGCGCGGGCACGACACGCTCCACCTCGGGGTGGACGGTGAGCAGCTGCCGCATGGCCGTCTCGGCCGCCGCGCCGTCGGCGGCCGCGAGGGCGTCGACGATCCGGGCGTGGTGTCCCAGCGAGGCCTCGTTCGGACGGTCACAGCCGGTGACCGGAGCGCCGGAGACCTGGAGCGCCGCCGACACGATCCCGGAGAGGTGCTCCAGCATCCGGTTGCCCGCGAGCTGGATGAGCAGCGAATGGAACTCGGCGTCGGCCCGCGAGAAGGTGAGGGAGTCACCCTGCGCCATGGCGTGGCCCATGATCTCGACCATGTCGCCGAGCCGCTGCTGGATCTCCTCCCGCTCGTGTCCGGCCGCGAGGCGTGCTGCGAGCGGCTCGATGGTCCAGCGGAGCTCGCTCAGCTCGCGCCGCTGGTCGTCCCGCTGCGGTCCGAAGGCCCGCCATTCGATGATGTCCGGGTCAAGCAGGTTCCAGTCGCTGACGGGACGCACGCGGGTGCCGACGTTCGGGCGGGCGCTGACCAGCCCCTTGGCCTCCAGGACGCGGAGCGACTCGCGGACGACGGTCCGGGAGACCTCGAACCGCTGGCCGATCTCCTCGGGGACGAGCGGACGGTCCGCGCCGAGGTCTCCGGAGACGATCATCTGGCCCAGCTGCTGGACGAGTTGGCCGTGCAGCCCGCGTCCGCGGCTGCCCGCGGCGCGTCGGCCGACGCGGCCGAGCTCCGGCTCGGCGCTCTCCCACACGGGGGCGGGCACGCGGTCGACACCGGGAGCGTCGGCGTAGGGGTAACGGTCGAGTTCGCCCGGGCCGGCGAGGCCGGAGTCTGAAGAACGGGCGGCGGTCATCATGGTCTGCGCAAGGGTACTCACGGGTCTTTTGTCGGCGCCGTCTCCAACTCCCTTGAGGTCTTTGGTGAAAAGCACACGAAAGGGTGATCGCTCACCCCGTCGCAATTGACGCCTTATCGGAAAGAAATGAGCGTTCTTCGGGGAGTTGTGCGCACAGCGGGAACGGAAGGGCGCGGACGGTCGTCATCGGACCCGGCTCCGCAGGGTCGTGAGCAGATATGCGCAGAGCAGCGCCGTCAGCGACAACATCAGCGCTCCGCCCACAGGTTGGGCGAGTACCCGGACACCGGCCGCCAGGTAGCGCTCCCCACCGAACGGCCACTGCATGAGAACCACTTCCCGGAGCCTCTCAGGGAGCCCTGCCGCCGTCCGTACAGACGGCCCCTGCAAGGCCTTTTGTACGAGCGGTACGACGACGATCGGCACGGCGAGCACCGCCGCGAGACCGGCGGCGGTGGAACGGAAGATGCCGGCCGCCAGCACGCCCGCCCAGGCGCACCCCACCACGAGGCCGAGCCAACTCACGCTCAGGGACAGCCAGTCCGGCGGAACTCCGGTGAGCTCTCGTCCGTAGACGAGGTAGAGCATTTCGAGGTCGCATCCCACTGTGAGGAACGCCAGCAACAGCGCGGTGACCGAAGCGACGAGGAGCTTGGCGGTCAGCAGTCCCAGCCGGCGCGGGACCGTGCCGCGGTCCGCGGCCAGGGCAGGGTGGCGGAACTCCTCGCCGAAGGCGACGGCGCCCAGCAGCCCGGCGCCGAGCGCGGCGGGCGGCAGCGGGAGTTCCCGCGGCCACGCGGCCAGCAGTCGCGGCTGCGGTGTGTGACCCATTCTGGCCAGGAGGACGGACAGGAGGACCGAGGTGACGAGAACGGCGGCCGCGGTGAGGTATCCGGTGCCGACACCGGCGGCTCTGCGCAGTTCGTAGCGCAGGGGACGCAGCGGGCTCGGGGACTGGCGTACGGCGATGGGTGGCGGGAGAGGGGAAAGGTCGTTCACGGGCAGCGTCTCTGAGGGGTGCGGCTCGTCGGACGGGTGCTTGCCCTCCTGGGCGGACGGGGTCGGCGCGGGCCCCATGTCGCCTGTCTCGTCGGCGAGTTGGTGTACGAGGATGCCGTGCCGGAAGGCGGTCTCGCCGACATCGGCGCAGGTGCTGCCGTACACCGAGAGCCGGTTGCCCTCCTCGCGCACGACTTCGACGGAGCGCTGCGCCGTGCGGGCCTCCTTGGTCAGGAGGGAGCCGAGCCGGGTGGCGTGCGGGCTGCGGACGGCGACCCGTGGCCGGAGCCGGGTGCGGGCGAAGTCGGCGACCTCCTGGTCGGCGACGAGGCGGCCCTGCTCCAGCGTGACGACCCGGTCGGCGGTTCGCGCGGCCTCCTTGGGGTCGTCCGTGGTGAACAGCACCGTGCCGCCCTGAGCCGCGTGAGCGCGCAGAATCCCGTGCAGCCAGTGGCCCTCCCTGGCCGACAGTCCGTCCGCGGGGTCGTCGAGCACGAGGGCGTGCGGGTCGGACAGGAGCGCGCAGGCCAGTCCGAGCCGGCGGTCCATGCCGCGGGAGAGCGTGCCCAGACGTTCGTCGCGGAGGCTCACGAGCCCGACCACTTCGAGCACGTCGTCCGCGCGACGCACGGGCACACCGGCGGCGGCGCACAGCATGCGGAGCTGACCGCGAACCGTGCGGGCGGGATGGCCCGGCACCTCGCCCATGAGCACGCCGACCTCGTGCGAGGGACGGGGGATGCGATGCAGCGGCCGACCTCGGAAGTAGGTGATTCCGCGGCCCTGCCGGAGTTCGAGCATGAGCTTCAGCGCCGTCGTCTTGCCCGCGCCCGGGGCCCCGAGGAGCGCTGTGACGTGGCCCGTGCGCGCCTCGAAGGACACGTCGTCAACGGCGGGCGGACGCGCTTTGCGGGAGTTGCTGGTCAGTCCGATGGCCTGGATCACTCAAAGCAAGATAGCGCGACATTTCGGATTTTCCGGGCACCTTGCGGCTCGTCTCCGGCAGGCTTCGCAACTCTCGCGAACACACAAAGGCTCCAGGGCCCAGAACCGTGTTCGCCGCCCTCTCAGACCTCGGGACGCAGCATCGGCGGGTTGAGCAGCGTGGCGCCGCCCGCGCGGAACAGCTGGGCGGGGCGGCCGCCCTGGCGCGTGGTCGTGCCCCCAGTGGGCACCAGGAAGCCCGGCGTGCCCGTCACCTTGCGGTGGAAGTTGCGCGGGTCGAGCGCCACGCCCCACACGGCCTCGTAGACGCGGCGCAGCTCGCCCACCGTGAACTCGGTCGGGCAGAAGGCGGTCGCGAGCGACGAGTACTCGATCTTGGATCGGGCCCGCTCCACGCCGTCCGAGAGGATCTGTGCGTGGTCGAAGGCGAGGGGCGCCGCCTGCTCACCGTCGCGCCCGTAGCCGCCCTGCTGCAGCAGTTCTTCGACCGGTGCCCAGCGTGCACTGTTCGCGTCGCCGCCCGCCCGGGGCGCGGGCAGGTCGGGGGCCAGCGCCAGATGCGCGACGCTGACCACCCGCATCCGGGGGTCACGCTTGGGGTCGCCGTAGGTCGCGAGCTGCTCGAGGTGCGCGCCGTTGTCCTGCGCGGGCACGGAGGGGTCGTGGGCGCACAGCCCGGTCTCCTCGACCAGCTCGCGTGCGGCGGCCTGGGCGAGATCCTCGTCGGTCCGTACGAAGCCGCCGGGCAGGGCCCATCGCCCCTGGAACGGCTGCTCGCCCCGTCGTACCGCCAACGCGCACAGGGCATGGCGGCGCACGGTCAGCACGACCAGGTCCACGGTCACGGCGAAGGGCGGAAACGCTGACGGGTCGTAGGGCATGCCGCGATCATAGTCGTCTGCCTGACGATAAACACCTCCTTCGGCAGCCCTGTCCACGGTTGATCGACTTCCGTCCGGTACGGCACCTCGTCACCGAGGGCGCTCGCTCCGAGAGGCGTCCCACGACGTCACGCCCCCAACTGCAGTCCGTCGCCCGCCTCCTCGACCATGGCGAGTCCGAGTCTGCTGACGCGTACGGAGAAGGGGGCGCCCGAGATCCGCAGGCCCGTCAGAGCGATCTCGCCCAGTGGAGCACCCGGGAACGGGCGCAGGGTCACGGTCCCCGCCGGCGCATCGGGGCGGATCCCGGCCAGGGAGCTGAGCAGGAGCACCCCGGCGGCCGCGGAGGTGGCGGCGGGCCGGGAGGCCGCCGGATGGGGAAGCGGGGTGCTCCCCTGTGTGCGCTGCTCACCCGCGTACATCTCGGGCAGCCGGTGGCCGAAGGACTCGGCAGCCGCGAGGACGCCGCGCAGCAGTGCGCCGGCCTCCTTCTCATGGCCCGCGGCGGCGAGCCCCGTGATGGCGACGGCCGTCTCCTGAACGCGCACGGCCCCGCTGCGATGGCCGAACGGGTTGTACGCCACCTCTTTGGCTTCGAGGCTGCGCAACCCCCAGCCCGAGTCCATGGCCGGGCTGCCGAGCAGCCGCGCGAGCTGTTCGGTCCGGGCCTTGTCGAGCAGACCGGGGGCCAGCTCTCCGGAGCCCAGCAGGCCTGTGTCGAGGAGATGGGAGGTGCTCGAACCGAGCTGGGGCACGAGGCGCCCGTCCAAGGTGCGGGCGGCGGCGGGTCGGCCACCGCCCAGGTCCTCGATCCAGAAGTCGTCCCGGAACGCTGCCCGCATCGACTGGGCCCACTGACGCAGCCCTGTGCCACCGGTCCGGCCGTGCGCGTCGAGCAGATCGGCGCCGAGCAGCGCCGCACGGTGCGCGTGTGCCTGCGTCTCGCAGCGAAACGGTCCGCCCGGCTGTGGGTCCGGCAGGTACGTGCTGTCGCCGACCGTGGTGCGCAGCCAGTCGAGACACCGCTCGGCCGCGGGCAGCAGCTCCTCGACCTCCCGCGCGGCCAGACCCCAGCGCCGGGCTTCCGCGAGAAGCACGGGGAAGAGCAGTGTCGCCTCGGTCGCCGTGCAGCCCGGAGGCAGGTGGGGCCCACCGTCCCGGAGCGGTCCCGGAATCAGTCCGGAGCGTGGCCCCGGACCGGCGAGTTGGGTGCGGGCGAGGGTCCGGAGAGTGCCCGCGGCGAGCCGCGTACCGAGCGGCAGCGTCATCCGGGCCGCGGCCAGCGCCTCGGCCGGCGCCAGCCCGCAGCGCCATGGAGCTCCCGCCGCGAGGTGCATGTCGGTGGGATGCCGGGGGTCTCGCAGCAGCAGTGCCTGGAGGTCTTCGACGCAGGTGCGCAGGAGAGCTTCGGCCCCGGGCCCGTCGCTCACTGCCCGGGCCTGGGCGAACGGGCTCGCCGCGCCGCGACCCGCCGCCTTGGTCGGCCCCTGGCTGTCCGGCCGGACGCGCAGTTCCACACTGAGGGTGCCCCCCGGTGGCAGTTCGACTTTCCAGCGCAGCAGTCCGGCCGAGGCCAGGGCGTCGGCGGGTGACGGGTCGGCGGTGACGGTCGCGGTCCCCGTGGCGCAGGCCCAGCGGAGGCCGGAGGCGTGGACGCTGGCCGGCAGCTCGGGTCCGGCTCGGCCCGAGGCGACCGAGCCCAGTTCCGCGAGATCCGTCCCGAGGGCGACCTCGAGGGGCAGGCGCAGTGTGCGAGGGGCCGAGCTCCGCAGGATGATCCGCTCGGTGCCGTCGGCATGGCGTGTTCTTTCGACGACCACGTCCGGGTCCGGGCCGACGTCGGGTGATGAGCGCAGCGTTCCCACGAAGCGGGCTCGGTCAGCCGCGAGCATGCGGGCGCGCATGGCGAGCGGTTCCCGGCCCGCGACCCGCACCTGGCAACGGGACAACAGGCGTCTGCCCGCCATGTAGAAGCCCTCCAGCCCTCGACCGTTCAGCTGTCCCTCCTCCGTGGAGATCACCAGTCCTGGAAGAGCGACACAGATCAGGGCGGTGTGGGCGGGCGGCAGGTCCGCCGTTCGGCCTGGGACGGGCAGGGATGTCTGGGGGACGCTCGGGCCGCGCTCTCCCGGGGAGGAGGGCGCACCGGCGTCCCGGCCCGCTCGTGGGGCCGCGGGGGCGCCCCTGGGTCTGACGGGCTGAGCGGACTCGCGCCCGGGCGTGCGGCCGCCGTCGGGGGCCGAGGACGGATGAGGCATGGGCATGGGGTGGCTTTCTCCGCGCTCGGTGCGCCTGGAGCGCGTTCGGCTTCTAGTGGGGGCTCCGCGGGGTCGGGGGCGTTGCGGGGGCGCGCCCCGGCCACGGATTCCGCCACTCAGGTGAACGGGACAGCCCTGTCCGGGGTCACGCCTTTGACCGGGGAAGCCGACCGAATGGCGGTGGGGCGGCCGACGCGTCTCCCGGGCACCCGTCGAGGGGAGGCCCGCCACACAGGGGGTGACGTGGCCGCCGGGAAACGCGACGATCGGCAGCGGCACGATCGGGGCGCGGCCCGCCCCCAGGGCGGCGGGAATCACGTCCGGCCTCGGCCGCCGAGTGGGCGGTTCGGCCTCCGTCCCGGGTTCGTCCCGGGTCCGTGCCCGACGTGCCGCGCCCCACCCCTCACCTGTCCTCCTCCGCGCCACGCCGACCGCCCTCGCCCCACGCGCGCGGCCTACCGTCGGCGCTCTCCACCGCTCGCCCCGGTACGTCCCCGGCCGGTGAGGCGTCGCCGGCCGGGCGACGCCCTTGGGCACTCACGGTCCCGGGGGCACGTCGGCCCGGACGGCCTCCGCCGCTCGCGGTCGAGCGGGTCCGGCGGCGACGACGAGCGGCGGGTCCCGAGGAACGGGTGTCCGGCGCGTGGGAGGCGCGCGCCGGGTCGGCCGAGGGGAGCGGCGCGCCGGAATCGATCGGCTGCTCCGCTTCGGTCGAGTCACCCCCCGTACGCTCCGCGCGCAGGCAGCGTCGGACGGACTCCGGATCCAGACCCTCATTGCATGCCTGATGGAGAAGCCGGGCGAACAGATAGTCGGGATCGGCGCCGAGTGCCATGGCGAGCGCTTCCCGTGCCTCCAGTTCGTCCCCCATGGACCAGGCGACCCACCCCGCCAGGGTGAGGGGTGCCGCGGCGTGCTCACGGTAAGGACCGACACAGCGGCGGGCCAGTGCTCGCCACAGGCGCAGCGCCGGGCCGGCCTCGTCGCCCTCCATCCACTGCGCGGCACGGTCACGGGTGGTGCGGTCCTGGAGGCCGAGGATCAGTGTGGCGGCCTCGTCGTTCTCCAGGAGGCCGTCGTCGCGCAGGTCCGCGGGACGCGCTCCCGACACAGGAGGAGCCACCGCGAGCCGGTCCCTGATCCGCCGGGCCAGCGACAGAGCCTCCTCAGCCACCTCCGCGCGGCTGTCGTCCTCCAGAATCCTCGGCACGAGGGCCATGCTGGCCGTGTCGAGCGCCACCTCCTGGCTCAGCGCGGCCGTCGACTCCCAGGGAAGAAACCTGGCCCTCAGGTCCCTCAGCGATCCGCGTACCTGAAGGCCCGCGTATGTCGCGGCGGCGGCGAGGACCGACGTCCCGGGCAGGCCCATCGACGTGCCTTCGGGCGGACAGCACCCCTGGCCAGGGCAGGTGTACGACCAGAAGCGGCCGTCCGAGATGCAGAGAGCCTCGATCACCGGAACGTCGAGGCGTCCGCAGGCCGTCCGCAGCAGCTGCGCGAGCGGGCGCAGGCGTTCCATGACCTCCCGCCCCGATTCACCGCTCGCCGGTTCCTGACAGAGGTACGCCACCATGCTCTCGGGGCGGGCGCCCCGCCGTTCGCTGCCTTTCACCAGACCCTGCGCCAGTTGGTCGGAGACGGACGGCCAGTCCTCGGCGTGGCCGGGGATGCCGAGGCGGGCCCGGCCGCCGAAGCGGCCCCGCCGCTCCCGGTCGTGCAGGGCGACCAGCACGATGCTGTCCTCGGGGCGGTACCCGAGGAGATAGGGCAGCGCGTCGGCCAGCTCCGCCGGGGTGCGCAGAGTCACCTGATGTTCCCCGCCCTGGGCACCCAGGACGCCGCCATGGTGGTCGCCGCCGACGAGGCCCGCGCCACCCCCGTGGTGCAGCACGCCAGGAAGGGCCGTACTTCCGGGGGCCTCCGCGCCGGTCCGACGGGCCCGGCGGTCCCGGCCCTCGCGTCCGGATCGTCCGCCCGGGCCCTTCCACCCGTCGTCGGCGTGGCCGCCCGCCCCGCTCCGGCCGCCGTGATCGCCTTCGTCACCGGATCGGTCGTGCAGGGGGTTCCGGCCGCATCCACCGACCGCGCTGATGTTCTCGTCGCCGGAAGTGCCGGCCGCTTCGTCGTGATTCGTCATGCGGTGACCATCCCGCGGATCGCGAGATTCCGGTTCGACCTGTGGATAACCATCAACATGATCACGCCAGAAGTTGTCCACAGCTCGACGGGCTCGTTCGCGCTTTGTCCGACCCATCGGGTTGCATGGAGCCATGACCAACGAAGACCCGCGACCCGTAGCCACCGACAACGCACACGACACCGCCCGCGACGACCTGCGGGCCGCGGCCGACACCGTCCTGGCCCGCCTCGTCGGTGCCCGGGCGGGCGAGGCGCGGCTGCGCGAGGACCAGTGGCGCGCCATCGAGGCGCTGGTGGCCGACAAGCGCAGAGCGCTGGTCGTGCAGCGCACCGGCTGGGGCAAGTCCGCGGTGTACTTCGTCGCGACGGCGCTGCTGCGCGAGCTGGGTGCCGGGCCCACGGTGATCGTCTCGCCGCTGCTCGCGCTGATGCGCAACCAGGTGGAGGCGGCGGCCCGCGCCGGAATCGTCGCGCGGACGATCAACTCCGCCAACACGGAGGAATGGGAGACGATCCAGGCCGAGGTGGCGGCGAGCGAGGTCGACGTCCTCCTGGTGAGTCCGGAGCGGCTGAACAATCCCGACTTCCGCGACCAGGTACTGCCCAAGCTGGCCGCGGCCACCGGCCTCCTGGTGGTCGACGAGGCGCACTGCATCTCCGACTGGGGCCACGATTTCCGGCCGGACTACCGTCGTCTGCGCACCATGCTCGCCGACCTCCCGCCCGACACCCCGGTGCTGGCCACCACCGCGACGGCCAACGCGCGCGTGACGGCCGATGTCGCCGAGCAGCTGGGCACCGGGGTGAGCACCGACGCGCTCGTCCTGCGCGGCCCGCTGGACCGGGAGAGCCTGAGTCTCGGCGTGCTGCGGCTGCCGGACGCGGCGCACCGGATGGCCTGGCTCGCCGAGCATCTGAACGACCTGCCGGGCTCCGGCATCATCTACACGCTCACCGTCGCCGCGGCCGAGGAGGTCACCGCGTTCCTGCGCCAGAGCGGGTACACCGTGGCGTCGTACACCGGGAAGACGGAGAACGCGGACCGCCAGCAGGCCGAGGAGGACCTGCTCGCCAATCGCGTCAAGGCCCTGATCGCCACGTCGGCACTGGGCATGGGCTTCGACAAGCCCGACCTGGGATTCGTGGTGCACCTGGGCTCCCCCTCCTCCCCCATCGCCTACTACCAACAGGTCGGACGCGCGGGCCGCGGTGTGGAACACGCGGAGGTGCTGCTCCTGCCGGGCAAGGAGGACCAGGCGATCTGGGAGTACTTCGCCTCGATCGCCTTCCCTCCCGAGGAGCAGGTGCGGCGCACCCTGGACGTGCTGGCCCAGGCCGGGCGGCCGCTCTCGCTGCCCGCGCTCGAACCGCTGGTGGAGCTGCGCAGGTCCCGCCTGGAGACCATGCTCAAGGTGCTCGACGTGGATGGAGCCGTCCACCGGGTCAAGGGAGGATGGATCTCCACGGGCATGCCCTGGACGTACGACACCGAGCGCTACGCCTGGGTCGCCAAGCAGCGGGCGGCGGAGCAGCAGGCCATGCGGGACTACGTCTCGACGACCGGCTGCCGTATGGAGTTCCTGCGGCGGCAGCTGGACGACGAGGGGGCCACACCGTGCGGGCGCTGCGACAACTGCGCCGGCGGCCGGTTCCAGGCGTCCGTCTCCCCCACGGCGCTGGACGCGGCGAACGGCGAACTCGGCCGCGCCGGCGTCGACGTCGAGCCCCGGAAGATGTGGCCGACCGGGCTGCCGGCGGTCGGCGTCGACCTGAAGGGGCGTATCCCGGTCGGCGAACAGGCCGCTCCCGGGCGCGCCCTGGGACGACTCTCGGACATCGGCTGGGGCAACCGGCTGCGGCCGATGCTCGCCCCGCAGGCCCCTGACGGGCCCGTTCCGGACGATGTCGCCAAGGCCGTGGTCGGCGTTCTGGCCGACTGGGCGAAAGGCCCGGGCGGCTGGGCCTCCGGACAGCCCGACGCACAGCCGCGTCCGGTCGGTGTGGTGACCATCGCCTCGCGCTCGCGGCCCCAGCTGATCCAGTCGCTCGGTGCGCGGATCGCGGAGATCGGCCGGCTGCCGCTCCTGGGATCCGTGGAGTACGTCGGCGAGGTGTCGCAGATCTCCCGGAGCAACAGCGCTCAGCGGCTGAAGGCGCTGGACGGGGCGCTGACCGTGCCGCCGCGGCTGGCCGACGCCCTGAAAGACGCAGGTGGCCCGGTACTTCTCGTGGACGACGCCACGGAGACGGGCTGGACGCTGGCGGTGGCATCGAGAATGCTTCGCAGAGCGGGTGCCCCCGGGGTGTTGCCGCTGGTCCTCGCCGTACAGGCGTGACGCGCGTGTCGCGATTCGAAACACTGGGGCAGGTATATAAGACACCAATCGTCCGAAACCGGTCTGTGGCCCCAATTGCTCGTTGCCGCAACCCAGTTCGACAGGAAGAATTGAGGTCCGCTCCCCGCACGGTTCGCCCGTGGTCCGGTAGGGCTCTGCTGCGGCGTGCCATCCCCCAAGTCCGACCCCGCCCGCTGTATGGGCACGTAGCCGAAGGGAGGACCGTGACCTTCGGATTCGCTCCGTCCTCGGCGGTATCCATGTCGACCTCTCCCGACCTGTCCGCCGCTTCCGCCAACCCACTGGCCCGCATGCTCGAACCCGCCGAATGGGCCTCGGCCGGAATTCCGCTTCTGCGCGATCCCCGTGAGGTTGTCAGCGGGCTGCACGCTCGGCACCGGCCCAGACCGTCTACCGCGATCGTGGCAGTGCTCGATCCGGACGAGCGACTGATGGCGAGCGCCTCCTTCACCCGCCGTTCGGCACCGGCCGACGGCTGGATGTTCCGCAACGCGCTGCTCGCGCAGCTGCGCCGGGTCATCCCGCACGACCTGCGGCGCCGCTCTCCCGTGCGTACGGCCGTCCTGCTGTACTGCCGCGACGGCGACGCGCGCTGGACGGAGGAGGACGGGGCCTGGATGTGGGGACTGCGGGATGCCTGCACCCTCCACGGACTGCGGTGCGGGGCGTACATCACCCTGACGCGTGACGGCTGGCAGGTTCTCGGCGAGGGTCGCGGCGGACGTCGTCCCAACTCCGACTCGGCCCCGGAGTTCTTCGCGGGCGAGATGCTGCCGCCGCTGCCCCGCACGGGAGGCGCCGCATCGGAGGTCATGCGCCGGGCGGCCGCCCGCTGAGGAGCGGGCGGGTCGCTGGGCACCGGCGCGCCCCGGGGGATGGCGGGCCACCTATGTCGACAGACCACCCAGGTCGGCAGACCCGCTTCAGCGCCGTACCAACCGTGCGCAGGTACGCCACTGACGCGCGGATCGGGTGCCGGGCGCACACCCGTCCTCGACCATGCGAGGGCCCGCACCGGGCAACGGGGGTCACGCCGGGTGATGTGCGCACGCATGCCACTGGAGGGCGAACGGAGAGAGACCGGTCTCCATCCCGATGACACCCGCCAAGAGCGAGGAAATCCCGCAGGCCACGACCCCGCAGCCATGGCGCCGGGCGTCGCACCAGGGCACCTCGCGCCACACGAACGAGCGATGGGCAGGACGCCCCGCGCGCGTGGACGCGTTGCGGGTACGCCGAAGTGACCGCCGTGCAGGTGCCGCCTTGGCGGCACCCTCAACGTCCCGCCGGGCGCGTTCCGGACAAGGTCCGGAACGCGCTCAGACGCCTGTGCCCAGGACCGAGTTGATCTGCTGCGGGTCGCCGCAGACGATCAGCAGGGCGCCGGCCCGGCCAAGGGCCAGCGGCAGGGCGGTGGCGACAGCCTCGCCGGAACCGCCGTTGACCGCGACCACGACCACGGAGCGGGACACGGCCCGGCCCGCGACGGAGGCACCGGCGTAGAAGACGTCGTCGCCGGCGTCGTGCTGCGCCCAGTAAGCGGCCTCGCCGAAGGAGAGTTCGTGCGCGGCCCACGGGTGCGGATCGCCGGTGGTGATCACCAGCACCTCACCAGGGGAGCGGCCCGACTCCAACAGCAGGTCGACGGCTTCTTCGGCGGCGTCCAGCGCACCCTCGGCCGAGGCCGGGATGAGCTGGATCTGCGGGGTGGCGGCAGCGGGTGCCGCCGCCTTGGCGGACGGCCCCGGCGTGGCCACGACGGGCTCGCGCGGGGCGCGTTGGGCCGGCATCGGCCGGACAGGACCCGGACGGCCGGGACGCGGCGGAGCCGCGGGACGGGGACCGGGTACGGGGCGAGGGGTCGGCGCGGTGCGGCCACTGGCCGGAGTGACGCGGGGACCCTGGGCACTCTCGTGAATCTGAGGCTCCTCGGGAAGGAGAGGCATGAGCTGATATCTATCAAACGCCGGTGCGACCCGACTCGGCGGGTGGCACATGAGTGCGAACGGAATCGTCAGAAATCGAAGCCGAGCTGGCCCTCGATCTCCGGAACGTTTCCGTCCGCCCAGCTGCGGACCTTCTTGAGATGCCGCCACTGGGGCAGCGCATCAAGATACGCCCACGACAACCGGTGGTACGGGGTGGGTCCCCGCTCCTCCAGTGCGGCTTTGTGGACCGGCGACGGGTACCCGGCGTTGGCCGCAAAACCGAAGTCTGCATGGTCGACACCCAGTTCGGCCATCATTTTGTCGCGCTGAACCTTGGCGATCACCGAGGCTGCCGCGACGGAGATACAGGACTGGTCGCCCTTGATCACCGTACGGACCCGCCAGGGAGCTCCGAGATAGTCGTGCTTCCCGTCGAGGATGACCGCGTCGGGGCGGACCGGCAAGGCCTCCAGGGCGCGTCCTGCCGCGAGGCGCAGGGCGGCCGTCATCCCCAGGCGGTCGATCTCCTCGGGGGAGGCGTGCCCGAGGGCGTACGACGTCACCCATTTCTCCAACTCCACGGCGAGCGCGGTCCGGCGCTTGACGGTCAGGAGCTTGGAGTCGGTGAGCCCTTCGGGCGGGCGGCGCAGTCCGGTGACAGCGGCACAGACGGTGACGGGTCCGGCCCAGGCACCGCGCCCCACCTCGTCGACACCGGCGATGACCTTCGCTCCGGTCGTGGCGCGGAGGGAGCGCTCGACGGTGTGGGTGGGTGGTTCGTACGGCATGGCGTCCTCAGACTACGCCGCCCGGAGCCCCTCGCGACACCCGGGCTCCCCGAGCGGCCGGGGAGCCCGCGGCGGAGCCTCAGGCGACCCGCGCGCGCAGGAGCGGGACCATCAGCTGGTCGATCATCTCCTGAAGGTCCTGATCGCTCCATTCACTCGCGCACACCTTGGAGCGGTACATCATCATCGCCGGGATAACGTCGAAGACATACGAGTTCACGGCGTCGGGACGCACCTCTCCCCGCTCGATACCGCGACGAATGACCTCGCGGAGCAGGTTCAGCGTGGGCTCGACGACCCCACCGTGGATCACGCGGTTGAAGCGCTCGACCTGCTTCGCGTCGCATTCGTGAAGGACCGAGCGAAGCGCGAATCCCGGCCGCGAGAACATCGCCTCGCGTACACCTCGGCACAGTTCGAGCAGGTCCTCACGGACGGCGCCGAGGTCGGGAGCCTTCGTCAGGTTCGGCAGTCCCGCCTGGAGCGCGTCCGCGACCAGGTCCTCCTTGGACGGCCAGCGGCGGTACACCGCGGCCTTGCCGGTCTGGGCGCGCGCGGCCACGCCCTCCATGGTGAGGCCGTTCCAGCCGACCGTGCCGAGCTGTTCCAGCGCCGCCTCCAGGATCGCGCGCTCGAGCACGGCGCCGCGCCGGCGCGAGGAGGCCGCCTGAGCGGGGGCGGCCGTCCAACGCGAGGTAACCATCAGAGTGTCTCCGTCGTGCAGGGGAGCAAAAGTCGGGGAGTTCAGGCTTCGGTGAGGAGCGGGCGATCGAATTGACGTCTTCGGACAGCGACTTCAGTGAACGCTTGCGTTCACTGACGGGGACTCACTACCGTTGACGCGGCAGTGAACGCGAGCGTTC
This sequence comes from Streptomyces sp. NPDC002935, assembly GCF_040611295.1. NCBI lineage: Bacteria > Bacillati > Actinomycetota > Actinomycetes > Kitasatosporales > Streptomycetaceae > Streptomyces > Streptomyces sp. NPDC002935. Next base: position 87,211 of record NZ_JBEXNW010000001.1, on the reverse strand, counting down.
ACTAACGCACTTGTGGGGGAAGCATAGTGACAACCTCTCAGTTGATTAAGGACTCCAAGCCTGGTGCGGCCCGCCGGGAGGGGCATCCCGGCATCGCGCTCACCGTCATCGCGGCCTGCCAACTCATGGTGGTACTCGACGCGACGATTGTGAACATCGCACTCCCGCACATTCAAGACGCCCTCAAGTTCAGTACGACCGACCTGACATGGGTGATCAGTTCGTACACCCTCACCTTCGGTGGCCTGCTGCTTCTCGGCGCGCGGGCCGGTGACATCCTCGGTCGGCGCCGGGTCTTCATGACCGGCATCCTGCTGTTCACCTTCGCCTCGCTTCTCGGCGGCCTCGCCCAGGAGCCCTGGCAGTTGCTGGCGGCGCGCGCCCTGCAGGGTGTCGGTGGCGCGATCGCGTCGCCGACGTCGCTGGCCCTGATCACCACCACGTTCCCCGAAGGCCCGGAGCGGAACCGGGCGTTCGCCGTGTTCGCGACGGTCTCGGCCGGCGGTGGCGCGATCGGTCTGCTCGCCGGCGGCATGCTCACGGAGTGGCTCGACTGGCGGTGGGTCCTCTTCGTCAACGTGCCCATCGGCATCCTGATCGCGGTCCTCGCGCCGATGTACATCAACGAGTCCGAACGCCACCCGGGACGTTTCGACATCGCGGGCGCGCTCACCTCGACGGCCGGCATGGCGTCCCTGGTGTACGGGTTCATCCGCGCCGCGGAGGAGGGCTGGCGGGACAGTCTGACGATCGGGTCGTTCGGCGCGGCCGTGGCTCTGCTGCTGGCCTTCGTGGCCATCGAGACCCGGGCCAAGGAGCCCATCACCCCGCTGAGGATGTTCGCCGACCGCAACCGTTCGGGCACATATCTGATCATGCTGAGCCTCGCGGCCGCGATGTTCGGCATGTTCTTCTACATCGTGCTCTTCGTGCAGAACGTGCTGGGGTACAGCCCGATCTCCGCCGGTGTGGCCTTCCTTCCGGTGACGGTCGCGATCGCGGTCGGCGCGGGTCTTTCGCAGCGGTTCCTGCCGGTGCTCGGCCCCAAGCCGTTCATGATCGTCGGCTCGACGCTCGTCGGCCTCGGGCTCGGCTGGCTGACCTTCATCAGTCCCGACAGCTCGTACGCTGGCGGAGTCCTCGGTCCGATGCTGCTGTTCGGCTTCGGCATGGGCCTGAACTTCGTGACGCTGACGGTGACCGCTGTCTCCGGTGTCGCCCAGCACGAGGCGGGCGCGGCCTCGGGTCTGCTCAATGTCACGCAGCAGGTGGGCGGTTCGCTCGGCCTCGCCATCCTCACCACGGTCTTCGGTTCGGCCGGCCGCGACGAGGCGGAGAAGCAGATGCCGAGGTTCCTGGCGGACGGCTCGGCCGAGCAGAAGGCTGAGTTCGCCAAGACCCACCAGCTGCCGGCCCCTTGGGACCACGAAGTGCTCGCTCAAGGAATCTCGACCGCGTTCGTACCGGCGGTGGCGATGGCCCTGCTCGCCCTGATCACCGCGGCGCTGGTGATCAGGGTCCGCAAGAGCGATCTGGACGCCCTCGCCGGTACGGCGGGACCCGCCGCGGGCTGAGGACGGAACCGCGGAAGGCCGCGCCGCGGTCCGTGAGCCCCACGGCGACCGCGGTCCGGCCTCCGCAGTACGAGGCCGAGGACGGGCGTCTCTGCCGAAGCAACGGCACACGCGGCGCGACGGCCACACGCGACGCACCGGCACTCGGCGAGGGACGCGCGCACAAGCCCGACCCGTCACTCAGGGGCGCATGCCGACGTCAGGCCGCTCAGCGGTACATGAGGTCGTTCGCCAACTCGTTGCACCTGTCCCAGTCGGCGGACGTGGCCGGAGGGCGGTCGCGGAGGATGTCCCGGGCTCGGGCCTCGCCCCAACTGGTGGCGTACCAGGGCGCGTCGTCCGCGCCCAGGTCATCGGCGATCGAGCTCAGCGCGCAGGAACGCATCGGCTCCTTGAGCTTGTCGAGGGCGGGTACGGCGTCGGCGGACAGGTCTTGCGCGTACTGGAGGTCGAATTTGCCCGTGTCCTCGTACCGCTGGACATTGCGCTCGGCGATCAGACCGTCGGGCGACATCAGCCCGAACGCGAGCACCCCGGCCGCCGCACTGGCCGCGACGACACGTGGCAGCCAGCGGGCGCCCCACACACCGGCCGCCATGATGAGCACGATGACCAGGCCCAGCCACAGCTCCCCGGCCATCACCGACACTCTCAGCCGCGTCAGCCCATAAGCCTCCACATACATGTCCATACGTCGCACAGCGGACGCCACGACAACGAGCGCCAGGCCGCAGAGGGTTCCCAGCACACCCCGCACCAGGTTCCGGTCGCCCGCCTCGGCCCGCGGCGCCCAGCGCAGCGCGAAGACCACGACGAGCAGGGTCAGCAGCGTGACGAGCAGCAGCTGCCAGAAGCCCTGGCGCGCGTACTCGGCGTACGTCTGGCCGGTCTTCTTCAGTACGGCGTCATAGCCACCGAACAGGACGGCTAGCTGAACCGCGTTGAAGGCCGCGAAAAGCACGGTGAGCACGATCAGTGGCAGGGCCCACTCGACACGGTTGCGAGGGCGCCCGGCGGGCACGACGACCCGGTCCCACTGCGCCGGCGCGGCGGCCGTGTGGGCCGCGGCCAGCGCTCCGACGAGACCGAGGACCAGCAGCACCAGGCGCCAGGGTCCGCCGGCGACGGAGGTGTCCGGCACCAGGTCGCCCAGCAGATTGGCGAAGGCGGCGTCGGCCCCGGCGAACAGCGCCCCGAAGACCAGCAGCAGGACCGCGGTCACCACGAAGGCGCGGAGCCCGACGCCCACGCTGCGACGGGCACCGCCGAATCGTTCCCGCAGCCCGCGCCAGCCCCAGGCGGGGCCCGTGACCACGGAGTTGAACACACCGATGGGGCCCAGCAGAACCGCGGGCCAGGTGCGTCCGCCGTGCAGCGCGAGCGAACCGAGGGCGATCGCCGAGACGACGGCGAGGAACGACGGCCAGTCCGCGTCCCGCAGAGCGGGCACACTCAGCAGACCGATGCCGCCGATGGCCCAGACCAGGGTCCACGCGCGCGTGCGGCGTCCCGCGGCCCGGCCCGCGAAGTACGCGGCGAGCGAGGCGGGTATCGCCACCAGCAGGAGGTTGATCGCCAGACCGTCGTCGAGGAGCAGCATGCTCAGCACTCCGGTAGCGAGCACGGCCCACAGCGTGGACGTACGCACCGGGGCGGGCCGCGTGACCTGAAGATCGGCCAGCCAGAGGCCGGGGGTGGGCGCCGGGTGCGCTCTGCCGGGGGTTCCCTGAACCGCTCGGGCGGCCTGCGCCCGGGGCTTCACGTTTCCGTCGGCACTCCGGACCGAGCTCGCCCGGGGCCTGTCGTCCCCGGCCGCCGCTGGGGCGTCCCGCTCCTCGGGTTCTTCGTCTCCGTCGGCCTTACCAGCGGCCTGTTCCGCGGGCCCCTGGCCGACACCTTCGTCGGTCTCCTCGTAGGCCTGGCCCTCAGGCTCTTCCTCGTCCCCGAGCTCATCCTCGTCCCCGGGCTCATCCTCGTCCCCGGGCTCATCCTCGTCCCCGGGTTCTTCCGCGCCCCCCGCTGCGGCCGCCTTCCCCTTGGCGCCGGATTCGGCGCTCGGCCGCCCCGTGGATTCCGGCTCGGCCGGATCCGTGGAATCCTCCGGCTCCGATGTCTCCGGAAGCCGCTTCTCGACCTCCGGAACCTCCTTGCTCGCCCCCGGGCTCTTCCGCTTCGCCGATGCCTCGTCTCTCGGCTCGGGCGTGGACGGTATGTCGGACAAGGGATCCCCTCCCAGCCGGTCTCGGGCAGCCCACGACACGCCACTGCGGCAGGGAGGCTGCCGACCGGTACTTGTCGGCACACGCCGCCATGATCAACGGGCGGCGTGGCGCACAGGGTATCCACGGGCAACGGGGCTCACGATGGGGCCGCGGGGCTGTAGCAAGCCTGTGACACAGCCCAGCGGCTTCTCTCCGGGGCGGCCGCCGGGACGGCGTTCAGGAGACCCCTGAAGCATGCCCTCGCTCCGCCCGCACGCCCTCGGCGGCCCTCGGCGCCACCCACACGCCACAGGTCGACGGGGCGCGCACCTCACCGGCCCGTGAACCCCCTCAGCCGTGCGCTCTACGCGTCGCCGGCCGTTCGTCCGTGGGCAGGTCCGGGCACCCATCGCGGCAGCTCCTCCGTGGCTTCCAGCCACGCCCCGGGGGGTGCTCCCGCCTTCCCGGAGGCGACCACACCGCCCACGATGGAGCAGGTCGTGTCCACGTCGCCGCCGACCTGGGCGGTGACCCAGAAGCCCTCCTCGTAGTCGCCCAGGGCGCGGGCGGCCGACCAGAGGGCGAAGGGAACGGTGTCGTGAGCCGACGTACGCCGTCCGCAGCCCAGCACCGCGGCCACAGTCCCGGCGTCGCCGTAGTCGAGCATGTCCCTGGCGCGCCGCAGCCCGGCGCCCACGGCGCTGCGCGGTACGAGCGCGATGACGCCGTCGAGCAGGGCCTCGGCGCTCGGCGGGCCCGCCGGGTCGGCGGCCAGCGCGGCGGCAGCGGCGACGGCCATGGCGCCGACCACGGCCTCGCGGTGCTGGTGGGTGGGATAGGCGGAGATCTCCGCCTGGTGGGTCGCCTGCTCCGGGTCGTCGGCGTACCAGGCACCCAGAGGGGCGATGCGCATCGCGGCGCCGTTGCCCCAGGAGCCCTGCCCCTTGAAGAGGGCCGATGCCAGCTCGCGCCAGTCGCCGCCCTCCCGGATCTGCCGCAGCAGCCGATTGACCGCGGGGCCGTAGCCCCGGTCGAAGTCGTGGTGATCGGCGAAGGAGCGGGCCAGCTCGTCCTGGTCGATGCGGTGGTGCGTACCCAGAACCGCGACCACGGAGCAGGCCATCTCTGTGTCGTCGGTCCACTGCCAGGGGCGGGGCGGCAGCTCCCGGCGCTTCAGCAGCGGGTAGTTCGCGGGCACGAAGAACTGCGAGCCCAGCGCGTCCCCCAGCGCGAGTCCGCGCAGGCTGGCAAGGGCCCGGTCCAAGCGCCCGTCGGGAGAGGAGTCAACGATCATCGCCCTGCCACTCTATCCGGTGACTCCGTACGATTCCGGTTCACGCCATTGCTCGAAGGGACGATCGAGGGTGTATCTCCCGTCCTCCCCCAGAACGAGCATCCTCGTCTCGCCGTTCCCCGGGTTCGAGAGCGACTCGAACTCGGCGACCGTCCAGTGGAACCAGCGCATACAGAACAGCCGCATGGCCAGGCCATGGGTCACCAGGAGCACGTTCGGCGGGTGGTCGGGGGCCTCGAAACTCCGGTACAGGCTCTCCAGGAAGCCGCCCACCCGGTCGTACACGTCGGCACCGGACTCGCCTTGCGCGAACCGGTAGAAGAAGTGCCCGTACGCATCGCGACAGGCCTTCTGAAGACGTACGTCGTCACGGTCCTGCCAGTTGCCCCAGTCCTGCTCACGCAGTCGCGGCTCCTCGCGCACCCGGACGCGTCCGGGGTCGAGATGGAAGGCGCGGAACGTCTCGTGGGTGCGCCGGTACGGGGAGACGTAAGCGCTTACGCGCTCCTGGCCGAAGATTTCGCGCAGCTGTTTGCCGGTGTCCTCCGCCTGCTGCCACCCCGTCTCGGTGAGCGCCAGAGCGTGGTCGGGCTCGCGTTCGTACACGGTGTCATCGGCATTGCCCACCGACTCGCCGTGCCGGACAAGGACGATGCGCCGTGGTCGTGCCATGCCAAGACCCTAGATCGTGTCGGCGCGGTTCGAGCAGTCGTACGGCCCGATACGGCGTAGATCACACCGTTTCCGCACATCAGGGACCCCGCAGGAGTCCGTCAGACGATCCAGCCGGGTTCCAGCTGCACGATGTCGCCCGCGAGGGCGGCTATGTCGGCCTCGATCTGGGCACGCAGCGCCAGCCTCTCCACCCGCTCGGCGCGGTACTTGCCGTGCTCGGCGGCCGAGTGCCACATCGACAGGACCAGGAACTCGCTGCCGGGCGCCTCGCCGAACAGGCCCCGCACCATGCCGGGCGAACCCGCCATCGCGGGGTTCCAGACCTTCTCCTGCATCAGCGCGAAGTGTTCGGCGCGGTCCTCGTGGACACGGCAGTGCGCGACCCGCACCACATCGGCGTCCGTGAAGCGCGGCTCGAAGCCGGTCTTCACGTCGAAGCGGTAGTCGAACAGTTTGACCTGGGAGTCCTTGAAGGTGCCCGACTGTGAGGCCGCGAGCCGGTCATGGGACCGGGCCATGAATGAGTCGTAGAAGGCACGGCTCTCCCAGAAGGCGAAGATGTGCGCGACGCCGGACCGCCTCACACTCCATCCTCCGCCCTGTCCCCGGAATCCCGGCTCCCCCAGAAGCCCCGCCCACCTTCGCTGCCCCCGTTCGAAACCGCGGCGATCGACCACGGTGCAGCGAATCCACTTGACCAGCACCGCGCCATCGTAAGGCCACGGAACGTGGCGCCGGTCACGCTCCGGCGGGATAGATCCGCGCGAACGCCCCGGCACGCGTGGCACGATGGACAACCGGCCATGCCCGCAGGGGAGTTGGGCCGGTGGTTGTTGAGGAACGGGGAGGGGACATCCGGTGAACGGTCTCAACAAGGGCATCCGCAAGGCCGAGTTGGCGGTGAAGTGGGATCCAAGTCCTGTCGGTGAGCCCGCGACCGACCTGGACATCATCGCGGCGACGTATCTGGCGTCCGCACCGCAGGGAGATCCGGCCTATGTGGTGTATTTCGGCAGCCGTTCGCCGGACGGCACCATCTATCTGAACCGCGACAGCAAGGACGGCAAGGGCTTCGGCTGGGACGAGGTCATGACCCTGGAGCTCGACCGCCTGGACACCCGTTACGCGCGCGTGGTGGTCGGCGTGCTCATCCAGCAGCGTACGGCGGCGAAGACGTTCGTCGGTGTCCTCAACCCCGGCTTCCGTCTGCGTGAGGGCTACACCGTCCTGACGGAGGGCGACTTCGGCGATGTCCTGGGCGCGACGGCCGCGACCATCGGGGAGTTCGTACGCGACCACTCCGGGGAGTGGACGTTCCACGCGGGCATCCGCGGCTACGACACGGACCCGGCGACCTTCGCACGGGTCATGGGCAGCCCGCAGGAAGCGTGAGGAACGCTCCCCCGTCCGGACGCCGGCGCAGCGCCTTCCCTCCTGACGCGCGCCGGTTCCGGGCTCCGGGCCCTGTCGTCGCGACCGGCGCTCAGGCCTTGTTCCAGCCCGGGACCGTCGGCAGCACCGCCTCGGCGACCCGGAGGAGGGCCGCGTCGTCCGGCGTCACATCGTCCTGACGCCAGATGGCGACCTCGAACGCGCCACCGCCGTCCTTCGCGTCCTTGGCTACCACCAGGCGGCGGGCTATGCCGCCGGGACCGGCGTCCGCCTTGTCGGAACCGAAGGTGATGGCGATGGTCCGGTCCGAGTAGAGGACCGCCGGGTGGCCCAGGATCGTCCTAGGCTCCGCGGACGCGCCCAGCAGCTCGGTCCAGTCGGCCACCGAGAGCCGGTCGTAGGAGGCCGAGAGCTTCACGGAGTAGGACTTGAGCGTGACGTTCGCTTCGGGACCGGCGACCTTGGCGTCACCGGCCACGGTGGTGTGGCCCCCGCTTCCGGAGGCGGTCTCCGCGTGTTCGTCCGGCGTCCCGAGCATGGCCGGAAGGTCCTTGCGGTTCAGTGCTTCGCAGAGCTGCGTTCCGGAGACGTATCTCGCCGGCGGCCTGCTGTCCTCCTTCGAGCAGGTGGCCGGTTCACTGGCGGCGCCGCTGTTCTGCGGGAGGACCTGCGCCAGGAGCCAGATGCCCGCCGTCACCAACGCGACCATCATCACCGCGGAGACGGCCTGGGCCCCGGCGCCGGCGCCGTTCTTCGAACCGGCCGCGCTGTCGGCCATGTCCCCACTCTCCCCCATCGCGCCCCGTGCGCGCTGAGGGAGACTAGCCGGTGATCGTTTCGCGGGTGACCCGAATTCCGCCGCCGCCCGGAGCATCGCACCGCGCCACCCGCGGCTCCCTGCCCCGCTCCGCACGACGGGGCTGCCCGCCGGCACGGCCGCTCCCGGTCGGCGAACGCCGAGGGCGGTGCAGTCGACCATCAACTGCACCGCCCTGACCAGCTACTTCACGCCCGGAAGGCGCTCGGCGTCAGCTGCAACCGCTGGTCGAACCGCAACCCTCGCAGATGTAGCAGGAACCGGCCCGCTGCATCTTCGTACCGCAGGAGAAGCACAGCGGGGCGTCGGCCTGGATGCCCAGCTGCATCTCCACCAGCTCGGCGCTGGTGTGGACCTGCTTCAGGGCGGGCTCGGCCACCGCCGCCTCGATCTTGGGGGCGGCGACCGCCTTCAGCTCCTGCGCGCGGGGCGCGGACTGGGCCAGCGCCTCCACGTCGAGCTCGACATCGTCGATGGACGGCTCGTAGGAGCCCGTCTCCAGGTGACGCTGGCGCTCCTCGGCGGAGTGGATGCCGAGTGCGGAGCGCGTCTCGAAGGGCAGGAAGTCCAGTGCCAGGCGGCGGAAGATGTAGTCGACGATCGACTGCGCCATCCGCACGTCCGGGTCGTCCGTCATGCCGGCCGGCTCGAAGCGCATGTTGGTGAACTTCGAGACGTACGTCTCCAGGGGCACGCCGTACTGCAGACCGACCGAGACGGCGATCGAGAAGGCGTCCATCATGCCCGCGAGGGTGGAACCCTGCTTCGACATCTTCAGGAAGACCTCGCCGAGACCGTCGTCCGGGTAGGAGTTGGCGGTCATGTAGCCCTCGGCGCCGCCCACCGTGAAGGAGGTGGTGATGCCGGGACGGCCCTTGGGGAGGCGCTTGCGGACCGGGCGGTACTCGACGACCTTCTCGACCGCGGTACGGATGGTCTCCTCGGCCTTCGCCGTGACCTCGACCTTTTCCTTCTCCTTGGTCTTGGCGGAGAGGGGCTGGCCGACCTTGCAGTTGTCGCGGTAGATCGCGAGCGCCTTGACGCCCATCTTCCACGCCTCGAAGTAGACCTCTTCGACGTCCTCGACGGTCGCCGTCTCCGGCAGGTTGACCGTCTTGGAGAGCGCGCCGGAGATCCACGGCTGGATCGCGGCCATCATGCGGACGTGGCCCATCGCGGAGATGGAGCGCTCGCCCATGGCGCAGTCGAAGACCTCGTAGTGCTCGTGCTTGAGGCCCGGGGCGTCGACGACATTGCCGTTCTCGGCGATGTGGGCGACGACCGCCTCGATCTGCTCCTCCTGGTAACCCAGGCGGCGCAGGGCCTGCGGCACGGTGCCGTTGACGATCTGCATCGAGCCGCCGCCGACCAGCTTCTTGAACTTGACCAGCGCGAGGTCGGGCTCGAGACCGGTGGTGTCGCAGGACATCGCGAGACCGATGGTGCCGGTCGGGGCGATGACGGAGGCCTGCGCGTTGCGGAAGCCGTTCTTCTCGCCGAGGCGGATCACGTCCTGCCAGGCCTCCGTGGCGGCGGCCCAGATGGGGGTGTCCAGGTCGTCCACGCGGACGGCCGTGGTGTTGGCGTCGGCGTGCTGCTTCATGACGCGCTGGTGCGGCTGCGCGTTGCGGGCGTAGCCGTCGTACGGGCCGACGACCGCGGCGAGCTCGGCGGAACGCTTGTACGACCTACCCGTCATCAGGGAGGTGATGGCGCCCGCGAGCGCGCGGCCGCCGTCGGAGTCGTACGCGTGGCCGGTCGCCATCAGGAGGGCGCCGAGGTTGGCGTAGCCGATGCCCAGCTGACGGAAGGCGCGGGTGTTCTCGCCGATCTTCTCAGTCGGGAAGTCCGCGAAGCAGATGGAGATGTCCATCGCGGTGATGACCAGCTCGACGACCTGGGCGAAGCGCTCGATCTCGAAGGACTGACGGCCCTTGCCGTCGTCCTTGAGGAACTTCATCAGGTTCAGCGAGGCGAGGTTGCAGGACGTGTTGTCCAGGTGCATGTACTCGCTGCACGGGTTCGAGCCGTTGATACGGCCGGACTCCGGGCACGTGTGCCAGTTGTTGATCGTGTCGTCGTACTGGATGCCCGGGTCGGCGCAGGCCCAGGCGGCCTCGGCCATCTTGCGGAAGAGCGACTTGGCGTCGACCTCCTCGATGACCTCGCCGGTCATGCGCGAGGTGAGACCGAACGTTCCGCCCGACTCGACGGCCTTCATGAACGTGTCGTTCACGCGGACCGAGTTGTTGGCGTTCTGGTACTGGACGGACGTGATGTCGTCGCCGCCCAGGTCCATGTCGAAGCCCGCGTCACGGAGGGCGCGGATCTTCTCCTCCTCCTTGACCTTGGTCTCGATGAAGTCCTCGATGTCGGGGTGGTCGACGTCGAGGATGACCATCTTGGCCGCGCGGCGGGTGGCGCCACCCGACTTGATCGTTCCTGCGGAGGCGTCGGCACCGCGCATGAAGGAGACGGGACCCGAGGCGTTGCCGCCCGAGGAGAGGAGCTCCTTGGAGGAGCGGATGCGGGAGAGGTTCAGGCCGGCGCCGGAGCCGCCCTTGAAGATCATGCCCTCTTCCTTGTACCAGTCGAGGATCGACTCCATGGAGTCGTCGACGGCCAGGATGAAGCAGGCGGAGACCTGCTGGGGCTGGGGCGTCCCGACGTTGAACCAAACGGGGCTGTTGAAGCTGAAGATCTGGTGCAGGAGGGCGTACGCCAGCTCGTGCTCGAAGATCTCGGCGTCGGCGGGCGAGGCGAAGTACTTGTTGTCTTCACCGGCCTTCCGGTACGTCTTCACGATGCGGTCGATGAGCTGCTTGAGGCTCACTTCGCGCTGCGGGGTGCCGACGGCACCGCGGAAGTACTTGCTGGTGACGATGTTGACCGCGTTCACCGACCAGAAGCCGGGGAACTCGACGCCACGCTGCTCGAAGTTGACCGAGCCGTCGCGCCAGTTGGTCATGACGACGTCACGGCGCTCCCACTCCACCTCGTCGTACGGGTGCACGCCGGGGGTGGTGTGAATGCGCTCGATGCGCAGTCCCTTGCCGGCCTTGGCCCCGCTCTTGGTGCGGGAACCTCGTGCCGCCGGACCGCTCGCCGTCTCTGTCATGCCGCCTCCCTGTTCAGGCTAAAACGCCCTGAAGTGCCGCGAACTTCCCGCGGCACGGTGTGTGTCTGATACTGCGCGCGCCGCTGATGCGGCTTCTCGCAGCAGGTCTGTGGTCGCCGCCCGAAGGCGGGGCCGGACGCCCCGAAGGGTCCGGCCCGCGGTCAGTCGACGGCGGTGGCGGGCACGGGAACCTCAGCGGTTCCTCCGGGCCCATGATCGGTCTGCTCGCGCACCACGTCCGGGTCGTCCTCGTCCACGGCGGGGCGCTGATTCACCTGCCTGAGTTCCGCGATGGCGGCTTCGAAGTCGTCGAGCGAATCGAAGGCCCGGTACACGGACGCGAACCTCATGTAGGCCACGAGGTCGAGTTCCTGCAAGGGTCCGAGTATGGCCAGCCCCACGTCGTGGGTGGTCAGCTCGGCGCTTCCGGTGGCTCGCACGGCTTCCTCGACCCGCTGGCCGAGCTGGGCGAGCGCGTCCTCGGTGACAGGCCGCCCCTGGCAGGCCTTGCGCACGCCGTTGATGACCTTGATCCGGCTGAAGGGCTCGGTGACACCGGAGCGCTTCACCACCATCAGTGAGCACGACTCCACCGTCGTGAAACGACGAGAGCAGTCGGGGCACTGGCGGCGCCTTCGGATCGACGTGCCGTCGTCGGTCGTACGACTGTCGACGACGCGGCTGTCAGGGTGCCTGCAGAAGGGGCAGTGCATGGCTCCAACCCTCCTTCACAGCACGACTCAGAGACCTCTCGGGACCTCCCGGGCCCCTCGAAGCAGCCTCAAGCATAGGCGATACCCAAGGGTCCGAAGACCCGGGGGACCACAACTTCTGGGATGCTCCCGCAATCCAACCACTAGATGTGGGGCCTGGCTCATGAATTCGCCCACGACCCGCGTGTCGTACACGTAAGGGCACGTGCCGCACAGGCATACCCATCCCGGACACTCGGGGATAGCGTGGGCGGCGCACGGAAGGGGGCCGGTCCCCGGCCGGTCGGCCATCGGATGGCAGACTGGACGACGGCCCAGGTCAGCCGGCACGGCTGCCGCCTCCGGCGGTGAAGGGTACAGCAATGAGCCCTTTTGTCCGCTAGGCGCGTCGGCAGCCATACACCCAGACACATGATCACGTCAGGCAATACACGTTTTTTCACTCGAACGTGTGTTTGGCGCAACCTTTCGAAAGCAACTACCGTTGTCCAGCAGGGAGACCATCGAGAGGGGCCGACGTGACCACCACCGCAGACAGCGCCACCATCACTGCCCAGGAGCGCTCCCAGGGCCGACTCGAGCCGGTGCATGCGATGAACGAAGCCGCGAATCATGAGGGGCCCAAGCGCTCGCTGCCTGGCCGACCTCCAGGCATCCGGGCCGACAGCTCGGGACTCACGGACCGGCAACGCCGGGTGATCGAGGTGATCCGGGACTCCGTGCAGCGGCGCGGCTACCCGCCGTCGATGCGGGAGATCGGTCAGGCCGTCGGCCTTTCCAGCACCTCCTCGGTCGCGCATCAACTGATGGCCCTGGAGCGCAAGGGCTTCCTGCGCCGAGACCCGCACCGCCCGCGCGCGTACGAGGTGCGGGGTTCCGACCAGTCGTCGGTGCAGCCGACGGACACGGCGGGCAAGCCGGCCGCGTCCTATGTGCCGCTCGTCGGCCGTATCGCCGCCGGTGGCCCGATCCTCGCCGAGGAATCGGTCGAGGACGTGTTCCCTCTCCCGCGCCAGCTGGTCGGCGACGGTGAGCTGTTCGTCCTGAAGGTCGTCGGTGACTCGATGATCGAGGCCGCCATCTGTGACGGGGACTGGGTGACGGTCCGCCGCCAGCCGGTCGCCGAGAACGGCGACATCGTCGCCGCGATGCTCGACGGCGAAGCCACGGTGAAGCGCTTCAAGCGCGAGGACGGGCACGTGTGGCTGCTGCCGCACAACTCGGCGTACCAGCCGATCCCCGGCGACGAGGCAACCATCCTCGGCAAGGTCGTGGCCGTGCTGCGTCGGGTGTGACACCGCGATGGGCGGTCCTCCGCCCCCGCCCCTGACCGGGCCCCGGAACCAACTGCGCCGGTTCCGGGGTCCTGTGCGTTTTCTGGCCGGGGGCCCTGACCGGACTCCACTGGTCCTTCGGCCGCGGGGTGCCGGGGTTCCATGCGCCCCATAGGCCGGGAGCCCTGGGCTCCACGTGGCTCGGGCTCCATGCAGGTCCCCGACGCGAGGCTCCACGTGGCTCGGACTTCCGTGCGGGTCCCGGAGACGGGGCTCAAGGCTCCACATGGCTCGTGTACCAGGTCCAGGGGGCATGGGCCGGGCCCTTGGGTGCTACGCGTCCTCCGGCTCACTCGCGGGCTCGGCGGCCTGCCCTGCCGTCTCCTCGATCGCCCTCGCCTTCTCGTCGATCGCGGCGAGGGATCTGCGGACCTGGTTGCGGTCCGTTGTGTACCAGAAGTCGGGGAGCGAGGCCTTCAGATAGCTGCCGTAGCGAGCCGTGGCCAGACGCTGGTCCAGTACGGCGACCACGCCCCGGTCCCCCGAGGCTCGTACGAGGCGGCCGGCGCCCTGGGCCATCAGGAGCGCGGCGTGGGTGGCGGCGACGGCCATGAAGCCGTTGCCCCCGTTGTCCTCCACCGCCTTCTGGCGGGCGCTCATGAGCGGGTCGTCGGGGCGGGGGAAGGGGATCTTGTCCATGACGACCAGCTGACAGCTGGTGCCCGGCACGTCCACGCCCTGCCAGAGCGAGAGCGTGCCGAAGAGGCAGGTCTTCGGGTCGGCCGCGAAGTTCTTGATCAGCTCGCCGAGGGTCTCCTCGCCCTGGAGCAGGATCGGGTATTCGGGGAGGCGGGTCCGCAGCTCCTCCGCCGCGAGCTGGGCCGCGCGCATCGAGGAGAACAGACCGAGCGTGCGGCCGCCTGCGGCCTGGATCAGCTCCGTGAGCTCGTCGAGCATGTCACCGCGGTCGGCGTCCCGCGCGGGGCGCGACAGGTGCTTGGCGACGTAGAGGATGCCCTGCTTGGGATAGTCGAAGGGCGAGCCGACGTCGACGCCCTTCCACTGGGGAAGGTCCTCGCCCTCCGTGCCCTCCGGGGCGAGCCCCATCGACGCTCCCACGCCGTTGAAGTCGCCGCCGAGCTTGAGGGTCGCTGACGTCAGGACGACGGAGCGGTCGGCGAAGAGCTTCTCCCTGAGGAGCCCGGACACGTTCATCGGAGCGACCCGGAGCGAGGCTCCGAAGCGGTCGTGGCGCTCGTACCAGACGACGTCCCATTCGGAGCCGTTGGCGATGCGTTCCGCCACGGCGTGTACCGCTTCGACGGACGCCAGTGCCTGCTTGCGCACGGCGTCCTCGTCCTGGACGGACTTGTCGCGGGTGGAGCCGATGGCCGTGATCACCGTGCGGGCGGCGTCGCGCAGCGCCATCAGCGCGTATCCCAGGTCCTCCGGGATCTCCTCCAGGCGTCCCGGCAGGGCCAGCTCCATCAGGCGCTCGAAGCCCTCGGCGGCGGTCTGGAGCTGGTCGGCGGCCTTCTCGTTGGCGAGCTTCGCGGCGCGGCGCACGGCACGGTTGACCTGGCCGGGTGTGAGCTCGCCGGTGGCGACGCCGGTGACCCTGGAGACGAGCTCGTGCGCCTCGTCGACGATCAGTACCTCGTGCTGCGGGAGGACCGGGGCGCCCTCGATGGCGTCGATCGCGAGCAGCGCGTGATTCGTGACGACGACCTCCGCGAGCTTGGCCCGCTCGCGGGCCATCTCGGCGAAGCACTCGGCTCCGTAGGCGCACTTCGTGGCGCCCAGGCACTCCCGGGACGACACCGACACCTGGCCCCAGGCCCGGTCGGAGACACCGGGTGTGAGGTCGTCGCGGTCACCGGTCTCGGTCTCGTCCGACCAGTCGCGCAGCCGCAGCAGGTCCTGGCCCAGCTTGCTGGTGGGCGCGGCCGCCTCGAACTGGTCGAAGAGGCCCTCTTCCTCGTCCTGCGGCACGCCCTCGTGCAGGCGGTGCAGGCACAGGTAGTTCGACCGGCCCTTCAGCATCGCGAATTCGGGGCGGCGGCGCAGCAGCGGGTGCAGCGCGTCGACGGTGCGCGGCAGGTCCCGCTCCACCAGCTGCCGCTGGAGGGCCAGGGTGGCGGTCGCCACGACCACCCGCTCCCCGTGCGCGAGCGCGGGCACCAGGTAGCCGAGCGACTTTCCGGTGCCGGTGCCGGCCTGGACCAGCAGGTGGGAACTGTCGTCGATGGCCCCGGCGACGGCTTCGGCCATGGTCACCTGGCCAGGGCGCTCCGTACCGCCGACGGCAGTGACGGCAGCATGCAGGAGTTCGGGGAGGGAGGGCTTTGTCATAGCGCTGCCAGCCTACGGGGCGCCACTGACAACCGAGCGATCAAGGGCGGATCCGAAGGCGTGATCAAGCCGCGTGCGGGCCGGGGGATCACAGCTGGTGAAGGGGGTTCGGGACGGTGCCGTGAACGGCGGCGTGCGGGCGCGCCGGGCGATCGCGGTAGCCGTCCAGGTGCAGCCGGTTGCGGTTCAGGCACAGCCGCTCGATACGCGGGGTGAGCAGGTCGAACATCTCGTGACGGTCCTTGAGCTCGGGGAAGCGTGTCTGGTGGCGGATGATCTCCCCTCGTACGAGGGACCAGAATTCATCCTCGGGAACACCCAGCTGTTCCTCGCAGAGCGGCGCGAGGTAGCGGAACACTCCGACGAAGAGCGCGGAGTGGATGAACTGGATCAGGAAGGCCGGCGGCTCGGTGAGCAGGACCCGCCGTACCTCGTCCGGCATGGAGGCGTGCTCGGGCAGAGGTTCCGCACTCACGTTGATGTCGTCCACGAAGTCCTTCACAGCGAGCCTCACGGGAACGTCATGGTCGTCGAAGACAACGATCGCGTTCTCGCCATGTGGGTTGAAGACAGTGCCGTACCGATACAGGAAGTGCAGCAGCGGCGGCAGGAGCACGGCGAAGAGACGGCGCAGCCAGGCCCTCGGCGTGAGTCCGGAGCGGGCCACCAGCTGGGCGGTGAAGGAACGGCCCTCCAGGTCGGTGTGCAGCAGGGCGGCCAGGGTGCGGGCGCGTTCACCGGGAGCCAGGTGGCGAGAGACCGGCTCACGCCAGATCGCCCCGAGCAGTTCCCTGTACTGGTAGGGCACCTCGGGGAGGGCGTCGTAGACCGGATGTCCCACAGTCACGGAGGCGACCTCGCCGAGGAGGATCACCCCACAGGTGTCCCGCAGAAACGGGTCCCCGGCGCGCAGGGCGTGCATCCAGGTGGTGACGGCGGGCGCGGCGAGCGTTCGCCTGGTCGGAAGGCCGCGCCACACCAGGGTGTTGAGGACGGACAGCGGCAGTTTCACGGTGTGCCGGTCCGGACGCGAGACGTTGAGGAACGTACGGACGGACTGCTGGGCCAGCCGGAGATCGCCGTCCGAGTGCAGCGGCACGATCGCGTCCGTGGCGATGTGAGAAGCGAAGAGGGGCAGGACGACGTCGTCCCACTGCCAGGGGTGCACGGGCAGATAGAGGTACGACTCCGGGGCGAGCCCGCGCGCGCGGAGCGCACCGTCGAAGGACTCCCGTGTGGCGGGGGCGAGTTCGCGTGCGTAGAGGAGGTCCGCGGTGTCCAGGCCGCCGACGCCGCGGTAGGTGGCGAGCCCGGTGTGCACGGCGATCCAGGGAAGGGGTGTCGCTCTGCGAGCCTCCGGTGCCCAGTGCCCGGCGTCCCGCGCGGAGAAGCCGAGGCGGCCCTTGTTCAGCACGATCCACGGGTGCCCGGTCTGGTGGCCTTCCAGTTCCGCGTATCCCAGGTCGGCCAGCTCGGCGACGGTGAGGGCTTCGTGGTCGAGGCGCGCGTCCGCTGCCAGCGTCGTACTCAGTTCGCGGATGCCGTGCCCGAGCGTCGCCCCGTCGAGCCCCAGCGTGCCGCGGGCGCGCGTGAGGAAGCCGACGGGGTCGCTGAACGGCCGGGGTTCCGCCCCTCTGTCCGTGAGGGTGAGGGAGTCGGGTTCCACGCGCCAGCTGTCGTACGCGGTACGCCGGGCCCGGAAGGACAGACTGCCGCCCGCGTCGAGACGCAGAGCGTACGGGGTGCCACGGAAGCCGGTGGGGGCCGCTTTCACGGCGGAGGAGGGGGACGGGGGTGAGGCAGCGGGGGCCGACGATAGCGCCGGTGAGGACGAGGGCGCGGGCGAGAACGAGTGCTCCGGCACCCCCTCCGGCTCCGGCTCGATGATCCCCTCGTACGCGAACTCACCGATCATCTTCGCGAGCAGGCGGCGGCCGGCCTGCTCCCAGCGATCTGCGCGCAGCTCGGGCGGGTCGTAGAGGGCGGGCGTCTCTCCGGCGGCCGGGGTGGCGGATGGATTCGACACGGGAACTCCTCGACAGGGAACCGGATCGGCACGAGCGGTGTACCAAGAGTGACGGCTCTACAACAGATCGCGCAGGGCCCGGTCCCGGACCATGAGGGCTGCCCGTTTGTCGGGCAGATCGACCTCGGCGGAGAACCGGAAGCCGGCGCTCAGGAAAGCGGACACGGAGGGGGTGTTGCGAAGATCGGGTTCCGCGACGACGCGAGCGCACGAGGGGCGTTTGTCCAGTACGTGGTCGGCGACGGCTCTGAGCAAGGTGGAGCCGAGTCCTCGCCCGCGGTTGGCGACACCGCCGATGAGGAGGTGGATTCCGGTGTCGTGGGGGCGGGCCGGGTAGTGGCGCGCCAGGGGGTCGAGATCCGCGCGGTAGATCTCCCAGTAGCTCATCGGGGTGCCGTCCAGCGCCCCGAGGCACGGAACAGAGCGTCCGTCGCCGTCCAGTTGTCGGCGCAGATGTTCCTCGACCACCGACTCGGGTCCCGCCAGTTCCCAGAACGCCGCGACGGCGGGGTCGTTCATCCAGCGGGTGATGAGAGGGAGATCGCGCTCGGCACGCACTCGGACGAGGTGGAAGACGCCGATGGGAGTCATGGCCGGTCCCCAGCCGCCGACCTGGTCGAGCAGATCATCCTCGTTCGTGGTCCCGTCCCGAGCTCCGGTGTCCCCGGCGAACAGCGCGATCAGTTCGTCGGGGAGGCGCAGATCGAGCGTGTCCTCGCAGTCTGTGCCGTCACCGGGGTCCGAGCCGGTGCCCGCGTGGTATCCGGGGTCGGGGCGGGTTCCGGGGTCGAGTCGGGTGGCGCGGGCGGTGCCGGCGTCGGTGCTCGCGTCGGTGGGAGGCACGACGACGCTCCTCTCAGAAGACGGGTGGGTCACGTTCCTCAGGAATGAAGGGGGTTGGAGATGGTGACGTAGACGGACTGGGTGTCGACGGGACCGACGAGTTCGTCGAGGCCGTGCAGCCGGGTCAGCAGATTGGCCTTGCAGCGCAGGACGGGTGAGTCGAGCAGGAGGGCGGGCAGGGGCGTGCGCAGTCGGGTCGGACCGGTGGCGACGTCGGTGAGGAAGCGCC
The DNA here is from genome assembly GCF_040611295.1 of Streptomyces sp. NPDC002935. Classification (NCBI taxonomy): domain Bacteria; kingdom Bacillati; phylum Actinomycetota; class Actinomycetes; order Kitasatosporales; family Streptomycetaceae; genus Streptomyces; species Streptomyces sp. NPDC002935. Next base: position 68,703 of record NZ_JBEXNW010000001.1, on the reverse strand, counting down.
GGAACGCGGCGAGCAACAGCCTCTCGTCGGCGAGCCGCTGGGAGCCGAACGCACCGATGAGACCGAACACGTTGTTGATGGCGAGGTAGTAGGCGAAGCGTTCGTCGGTGACCGCGTCGGAGACGAAGGTGTCGCTGTGCGCCCCGATGCCGGGCAGCCGGGTGTCGAGTTCCGCGCGTCGGGACTCGCGGAAGTAGTAGCCCTGGTTGTCCCGGTAACGGCCGCCCGTGGGCCAGCCTTCCGCGTCCAGCAGGAGCAGGGTGTTCTGCTGGTGCGCCTCCAGAGCGATGCCCGCCTCGCTGTCCAGCCAGAGCACGGGGCGTACGACCTGTTCGAGGTAGCGCAGGAACCACTCGGTGGCGACGGCGCCGCGCGGGCGTCCGGTGCGACCGGAGAGCCCGGTGACGATCTCGGCCAGCCGGGACCGCATGAGGCGGCCGCCCTCTGCCGGGTTGTGCGGGCCGGGTCCGGGGCGCGGCCGGGGTGAGACGAGTCCCGCGACGCAGCCGACGTCGTCGGCCGGGCCGAACGGGTTGTGGCGGATCATCACGTCGAGCCCGGGAAGCGGGCTGCCGTCCGGGCCGTCGACGGCGAGCCAGGCCGGGTCGCGGACGATGTCGAAGCCAGGGTGGGCGGCCTGCCACTGCTTGAACAGCCCGCCACGCAACAGGCGGTGGACCTCCACACCACGGTGGAGTTCCTTGCGGAGGTTCTCACGACGGGAGTTGGTGATGCGCAGGCCCAGCGACAGTTTCAGCATCGCGGGGGCGCCGGAGCGGTAGACGGTACGGACGGACGAGGTCGGGTGCCATGGGGTGCCCTGCGGACCGAGGTCCTGGAGCAGTCCGGCGTCTAGCAGGGCCGCGGTCTCACGACGGTGCTTGACCTCGCGCATCTGCCAGGGGTGCAGCGGCAGCGCGGCGGCGTACCCGTCGGGGAGTGCCAGGCCGGCACCGGCCAGGCGCCCGGTCAGTTGCTCCGCCGATACGGGGCGGCCGCGCTCCGTCCACGCCGAGTCGGCCGCCAGCACCGAGGGGGCGATCGCCATCCAGTACAGGGGGAAGGAGCCGCGCAACTCGGGCGAGTAGAGCCTGCCTTCAGCCTCGGAGAGGCCGTCGCGTCCCTTCGGTGTCGGATGCAGTGGGTGGCCGAGCAGGAGTGCCTGCTCCGCGGCGAGGAAGAGGTCGGGTGCGTCGGTGGGGTGCTCCCTGCGGTCCCTGATGAACACCGCGGTGCGCCGGACCGAGTCGGCGACACGGTCGACGAGGTCGGTGCCTTCACCGGCCGGGCTGTCCGGATGCCGGGCTTCGGGGTGGCTCGGTGCGACTCCCGCGCGCTCCGCGGAGGGTGCGGGGAAGCTCGTGCCCGCGGCAGATGCTCCGGTGGCCGACTGCCGCGCGAAGAGGGCGGCCACGGTCACCGCGTCGGCGACTGGTGCTTCGTCGGGAGCGTCGGCGAGGCGGGGAAGGCCGAAGCGGTGCCAGCCGGAGGCGGACCAGTGGTGGACGGGAACGAGCAGGGTCACGCCGCTGGCCGGCAGGGCGATGCGCAGGGTGCCGCCGTCGGGGGCGGGCAGGTCGTTCTCGCGTACCCAGCAGCGCAGCAGGTTCTCGACCGCCGCCGCCTGGGCCGCCGTCCGGGTGTCGGGGTGTTCCAGCAGGTCGGCGGTGCCCGGCAGGTCGGAGGTGGTCGGCAGGTCGGCGGTGGCCTGGCGGAGCCGCTCGGGAGCCTGGGCCCCCTCCTTCTGCCGGGGGACCGCATCCGCCGGCGACAGGTGCGCGGTCGGTGTGGCAGGGGCCGCTCGCTCGTACGTGGGGGGACGACTGTCGGGTGCGGGGGTGGCGTTCACGAGAATTCCTTGAAGGTCGTACGGGCTCGCGCGGCGACGAACCGGGGCGGTACCGGGTCGCGTTGGGCTCTTGGCTTTCCCTGGTCGGCTGCTGCGAAGGGGACACCGGTCGGGGGGTGAGGTCGGATGGGGTCGGCGGCGGGTCCGGGGGTTCCGTCGCCGACGGGCGCTCGCCGAGGCCGCGGCCTGCCGGCCGAGGTTCCACCGAGCTCCGCCCGACGTGGTACGCGCCCTGCCGTGCCGGTCAGACCGTCACCGCGACCCGTCGGCACCCCGTGGCCCGTCCCTCCCGAGCCGCCGGTCCCCCTGCGCCACCGCCCGCACCGCGTCGGCGAGCCGGTCGAGCACGGCGGACGTCTGTTCGTCACTGATCGTCAGGGGAGGAAGGAGGCGCACGACGCTCGAACGGCGACCTCCGAGTTCCACGATCAGGCCTCGGCGCAGGCACTCCCGCTGGACGGCGGCGGCGAGTTCGGGAGCGACGGGGCGCGGGCCGTCGGGGGTGGTGTGCGGCGGCCCTTCGGGGTCCACGAGTTCGAGGCCGATCATCAGGCCACGGCCACGGACATCGCCGATGCAGGGGAACTCCGCCGCGAGGCCGCGCAGTTGGGTGAGCATGCGGGCCCCGACGGTGGCCGCGCGTTCGGCGAGGCCGTTCTCGCGGACGTACGCGAGGGTGGCCGTGCCGGCGGCCATGGCCAGTTGGTTGCCGCGGAACGTGCCCGCGTGGGCGCCGGGTTGCCAGACGTCGAGGTCGTCGCGGTAGACGACGACGGCCAGCGGCAGGCTGCCGCCGATGGCCTTGGACAGGACCATCACGTCCGGGGTGATCCCGCTGTGTTCCATCGCCCAGAAGGTTCCGGTCCGGCCCACTCCTGTCTGGACCTCGTCCACGATCAGCGGGATGGACCGTGTCGCCGTGATCTCACGCATCCGCCGCGTCCACACGTCCGGCGCGGGAATCACCCCGCCCTCGCCCTGGACGGGTTCCAGGATCATCCCGGCGGGGAGCGGCACGCCCGACTTGGGGTCGTCGAGGAGGGACTCCGTCCAGCGCGCGGCGAGTTCGGCGCCCTGGAGGCCGCCGATGCCGAACGGGCAGCGGTAGTCCTGCGGATAGGGCAGGCGCGCGACGCGTACGTCCATCGCACCACCGGAGGCCTCGAGCGCGCCCGCGGTCATCCCGTGGTACGCGCCGGTGAACGCGAGCATGCCGGTGCGGCCGGTGGCCGTGCGCACCAGTTTGAACGCGGCCTCGACGGCGTCCGTCCCGGCCGGTCCGCAGAACTGGACCCGCGCGCGCTCGGCGAAACGCGGGGGCAGCGTGCGGAACAGTTCGGTGGTGAACGCGTCCTTCACCGGTGTCGCCAGGTCCAGGACGTGCAGGGGCGCCCCCGAGTCGAGAACCTTTCTGATCGCTTCCAGGACCACGGGATGGTTGTGTCCGAGGGCCAGGGTCCCGGCGCCGGAGAGGCAGTCGAGGTAGCGGCGTCCGTCGGCGCCCTCGATCGTCAGCCCGCGTGCTCGCACCGGAACGATCGGAAGGGCGCGCGCGTAGGTTCGTGCCGCCGATTCGCGCGCCGACTGGCGCCGCAGAATCCCCTCGTGCGCCGCGCGCGCCCTCTCGGCCGCTCCGGCACCACCATCCCGCGCTCCCTCGGGTTCCCCGGGCGCCCCCACCGGCACCACCGTTGACTCGGTCACGGCCACGACTTCAGGTCCTCCCGCTGTCCAGAGGCGAGTTGGCGGGGGTTTCGAACGCAGGCGGCACGCCCCCCGTACGTACCAACGACGCTGCTCGCGTTGGGAAGCGGGTGAATTCCAAGTTCCTGGTGTGAAGGAACCGTTGCCGCTCGCGTCCGGCCCCCCGTAGCTGAACCGTTGCGGTTCCGTCGGACGTCCCCCACAGCGACCGCATAGTCTTTGGTGCCGTTCGGTCGTACCGAACGAACCGCTCAGGCACCCGCCCACGCACCGCACAGTTCCCATACGCTCAGGGGGAGTTACACCATGCGATCCATACGCCCGCCCTTCGCCGCTCGTCGAGGCAGGAGCGCGCGCCGCAGAACGTCCCCCGTGCTGGCCGCCGTCGGCCTCACCGCCGCCCTTGCCCTGACCGCCACCGCCTGCGGCTCGGGCGATGACAACGCGAGCGGCCAGTCCAGCGCCTCCGCGTCCCAGGGCAGCGACGGAAAGATCAAGATCCCGGACGACATCAAGAACAAGCTCAAAGAGCACGGCATCGATGTCGACAAGTGGAAGAACGGCGCCTGGAAGAACTGGGACAAGGACGACTGGCTGCGCGAGGCCGACGACTTCATCAACCCGATCATCAAGGACCTCTGGGACCCGGACCGGATGCGCGGCGCCGACGACCCGGACAAGAACAAGGGCGTCGACGACGCCGACCTCACCGGTGACCAGGGCGTCACCGACCCGGAACCGGCCCCGGTGACGGCGCAGGCAGTGAAGACGTCCTACCACGCCAACGTGCCCGAGGCGGGGAAGGTGTTCTTCGACTCCCCCGAGGGCACGATGGTCTGCTCGGCGACGGTGGTCGAGGACCCGGCGCACCCGGGCAAGTCCAACCTGGTGTGGACGGCGGGCCACTGCGTGCACGCCGGCAAGAAGGGCGGCTGGTACCGCAACATCGCCTTCGTGCCCTCGTACAACGACGCCGGCAAGACGGCGGCGGAGATGGAGAGCGCCCCGCGGCAGGAGGTCGCTCCGTACGGCGTCTGGTGGAGCGACTGGGCGCAGACCTCGGACCAGTGGATCGAGCAGGGCGGTTCCACGGGCGGCCAGGGAGCCTCGTACGACTTCGCCGTGCTGCATGTGACGCCGGAGAAGGGCAGCGGCGGCAAGTCCCTCGAGGAGACGGTGGGTTCGGCGCTGCCGGTGAACTTCAACGCTCCGGCCGTGCCGAAGGTGTCGAGCATCACGGCGACCGGCTACCCGGCCGCGGCGCCGTTCGACGGCCAGAAGCTGTACCAGTGCACGGACAAGCCGGGACGGCTGTCGGTCGCGCAGGCCGACCCGACGATGTACCGCATCGGCTGCACCATGACCGGCGGTTCCTCCGGCGGCGGCTGGGTGGCCGCGGGCTCCGACGGCAAGCCGGCGCTGGTGTCCAACACCTCGATCGGCCCGGTCAAGTTCGGCTGGCTGGCGGGTCCGCGGCTGGGCGATGTGGCCAAGGGCGTGTACGACTCGGTGAGCGGGAAGTTCGCCGGGCGGTGACGCGGACGACGTGACAGGGTTCGGACGCACGGCGGTGGGACGGTTCACGGGAACTGTCACCGGACCACCGCCGTTCGTCCCCAACCGAGCGGGCACAGCGGGGTGTCGTGTTCGGGCGGTTCCCCGGAGAGTCGCCCCACGCCCGCCCGGCACAGACACTGAGCTTCAACGGGGGTTTCAGCACCATGCGTTCCACACGACGGCGTCGTACGGTCTTCGCCGCCACCGGCCTCCTGGCCGCCCTGGCGCTCACCGCGACCGCCTGCAACTCCGGTGACGACAAGGCGAGCGGCGGCTCCACCGCCTCCGCGTCGCAGGGATCCGACAGCGGCGACGACAAGATCGAGATCCCGGACGGCATCAGGGACAAGCTCAAAGAGCACGGCGTCGATGTCGACCAGTGGAAGAACGGCGCCTGGAAGAACTGGGACAAGGACAAGTGGCTCAGTGAGGCCAAGGACTTCGTCAACCCGGTGATCGACGGGCTGTGGAAGCCCGATCGGATGAAGGCCGCCAAGGACCCGGACAAGACGATCTCCGCGAAGGACGCGGCGGCCGACCAGGGCGTCAGCGACCCGGAGCCGGCGCCCGTCCCCGCCAAGGCCGAGAAGACCCCGTACCACGACCACGCCGCGCCGGTCGGCAAGGTCTTCTTCGACTCCCCCGAGGGCTCGATGGTCTGCTCGGGCACGGTCGTCAAGGACGTGAACCACCCCGGCAGGTCCAACCTCGTGTGGACCGCGGGCCACTGCGTGCACGCCGGTGGCGGCGGTGGCTGGTACCGCAACATCGCCTTCGTCCCGTCCTACAACGACCAGGGCAGGTCCGAGGCGCAGCTCGGCAGCGCCACGGCCTCGGAGGTCGCTCCGTACGGCCAGTGGTGGGCGGACTGGGCCTCGACCTCCGACGAGTGGATCTCCGGCGGCGACGAGACGGGCGGCGCGGGCGCCCCGTACGACTACGCCGTGCTGCATGTGAAGCCGGAGCAGGGCGGCAAGTCCCTGGAGGAGACCGTCGGCAACGCGCTGGACGTGGACTTCTCCGCGCCGTCCGCCCAGGACGCCGGCACGATGGGCGCCTGGGGCTACCCGGCCGCGCCGCCGTACAACGGCCTCAGCATGTTCAAGTGTGTCGACCAGCCGGGCCGTCTGTCGCTGGACCCGGCCCTGCCCACGATGTACCGCATCGGCTGCACCATGACCGGCGGTTCGTCCGGCGGCGGCTGGTTCCGGGTCGTCGACGGCAGGACCGAGCTCGTCTCGAACACCTCGATCGGCCCGGCCGGCAACACCTGGCTGGCGGGACCGCAGCTGGGCAAGGGAGCCCAGGCGCTCTACGAGCAGATGAGCAAGCGGTACGGCGGCCAGTAGGCATCCCGCGCTTCCGTGGAGGCGCGTCCACGACGAAGGCCCGCCCCCTCGGCGAGGGGGCGGGCCTTCGTGGATCCGCTGCCGTGGTGCTGACCGGCGTGTGGATCCGGTACGGCCGTGCCTACCGGAGCGCGGGCGCCGGGACGTACGGTGCGAGGTCCGACGCCAGCTCCTCGTGGACCCGCAGCTTGAGCAGGGTGCCCTCCGCGGTGTGCTCCTCGGAGATCACCTCGCCCTCGGTGTGGGCGCGCGCGACCAGCTTGCCGTGCGTGTACGGCACGAGCGCCTCGATCTCGACCGAGGGACGCGGCAGCTCGTTGTCGATCAGGGCGAGCAGCTCGTCCATGCCCTGGCCGGTACGGGCCGAGACCGCGATGGAGCGCTTCTCGTTCCGCATCAGCCGCTGGAGCACCAGCGGGTCCGCCGCGTCCGCCTTGTTGATCACCACGATCTCGGGCACCTTGGTCGCGCCCACGTCACGGATGACCTCGCGCACCGCTGCCAGCTGCTCCTCCGGAGCCGGGTGCGAACCGTCCACCACGTGCAGGATCAGGTCGGAGTCGCCGACCTCCTCCATGGTGGAGCGGAACGCCTCGACCAGGTGGTGCGGCAGGTGCCGTACGAAACCGACCGTGTCGACCAGCGTGTACAGCCGCCCGCTCGGGGTCTCGGCCCGGCGCACGGTCGGGTCGAGGGTCGCGAACAGCGCGTTCTCGACGAGGACGCCCGCGCCTGTGAGGCGGTTGAGCAGGGACGACTTGCCGGCGTTGGTGTATCCGGCGATGGCGACCGAGGGCACCTTGTTGCGGCGGCGCTCCTGGCGCTTGATCTCGCGGCCCGTCTTCATGGCCGCGATCTCCCGGCGCATCTTCGCCATCTTCTCGCGGATACGGCGCCGGTCCGTCTCGATCTTGGTCTCACCGGGACCACGGGTGGCGAGGCCGCCGCCCTTGCCGCCGCCCATCTGACGGGACAGCGACTGGCCCCAGCCGCGCAGCCTCGGCAGCATGTACTGCATCTGCGCTAGCGCGACCTGTGCCTTGCCCTCTCGGGACTTGGCGTGCTGGGCGAAGATGTCGAGGATCAGGGCCGTGCGGTCGATGACCTTGACCTTGACGACGTCTTCGAGGTGGATCAGCTGGCCGGGGCTCAGCTCACCGTCACAGATCACTGTGTCGGCGCCGGTCTCGATCACGATGTCCCGGAGCTCGTTGGCCTTGCCGGAACCGATGTACGTGGCCGCGTCGGGCTTGTCGCGGCGCTGGACGACGCCGTCGAGCACGAGCGCTCCCGCGGTCTCCGCGAGTGCGGCCAGCTCGGCCAGCGAGTTGTCCGCGTCCTGAATGGTTCCCGAGGTCCAGACACCGACGAGGACGACGCGCTCCAGACGGAGCTGTCGGTACTCGACCTCGGTGACGTCCTCGAGCTCGGTGGAGAGGCCCGCCACACGGCGCAGGGCCGCGCGCTCGGAGCGGTCGAACTGCTCGCCGTCCCGGTCTCCGTCGATCTCGTGGCTCCAGGCGACGTCCTCTTCCATCAGGGCATCGGCCCGAAGACCTTCGGGGTAGTTCTGCGCGAAATTCTGCGCGTCCTGGGAAGGGGAAGAAGAGGAGGTCATTGGATCCTTACGTAGATGGGGAGAGCCGCGGGCCGACGAGAGTCGCCCGTCAAAGAAAACAACGCCCGGGGCCACCGGGAGATTCCCGGTTCCGGCCGGGCCAACCCTCCGAAGGGGGCCGCGCCGCCGGCTCGAAGATGGTCGCACGGTACGGCCCGTCTCGTCACGCGACTTATCGGCGCCCGCCGGGCACCCGCGGACATCGCCCCGGCGGGGTGCCGCCGTGCCCCCGGTTCCCTTGATTCAGGGGCCCGCGGGCGTCGCCGCCTCACGCGCCCTTTCGCGCCTTGGGGGCGTCGCTCTTCCAGTCCGGGTGCCCCGGCATCGGCGGTGTCTTCTCGTCGTACAGCCACGCCTTGAAGAACCCCCTCAGATCACGGGCCGCGACGGCGGAGGCGAGGTCGACGAAGTCGGCCGTCGAGGCCACCCCGTCGCGGTTGACGCTCACCCAGGTCCGCTCCAGGCGCTCGAACGCCGGGCGCCCGATCTCCTGGCGCAGCGCGTACAGGGCCAGGGCCGCCCCGTCGTAGACGTTCGGACGGAAGATGCTGATCTTGTGGCCGGGCTTGGGCCCCTTGGGCTTCGCGGGCGGACCGCCGGAGGCGCGCCAGGAGTCGGACAGCCGGTAGGCCGCCTTCATCCGCGTCTCCATGGGCTTGTGCGCCTTCTCTTCGGCGTACAGGGCCTCGTACCAGGTGGCGTGTCCTTCGTTGAGCCACAGGTCGGACCAGGTGCGGGGACTGACGCTGTCGCCGAACCACTGGTGGGACAGCTCGTGCACCATGATCGACTCGACGTACCACTTCGGGTACGCGGGCTCGGTGAAGAGGCCCTTCTCGAAGAGCGAGAGCGTCTGCGTCTCCAGCTCGAAGCCGGTCTGCGCCTGCGCCATCAGCAGGCCGTAGGTCTCGAAGGGGTACCGCCCGACCTTGCCTTCCATCCAGGCGATCTGGGCGGGGGTCTTCCGGAGCCACGGTTCGAGTACCGCGCGGTCGCCGGTGGGGACGACATCGCGTACCGGCAGGCCGTGCGGCCCCTCGCGGTGCAGCACGCGGGAGCGGCCGATGGACACCTGGGTCAGCTCGGTGGCCATGCGGTGCTCGGTGCGATACGTCCAGGTCGTGGCCCCACGGGTCCGGTCGGTTCCCTCGGGCAGACCGTTGGCCACGGCCGTGTACCCGTCGGGCGCCGTGACGTGGATGGTGAACATCGCCTTGTCGGAGGGGTGGTCGTTGCACGGGAAGACCAGGTGTGCGGCGTCGGCCTGGTTGGCCATCGCGAGCCCGTCCTTGGTCCGTACCCAGCCGCCGTCCTGGTCCTTGGCACTGATCGGGTCACTGGTGTGACGCACGGTGATGTGCAGCGGGCTCCCGGCGGACAGCGGTTCGGCCGGCGTCACCACCAGGTCGTCACCGGCGCTCGCGAAATCGGCGGACGCTCCGTTGACCTCGACCGATCGCACCGTTCCGTGCGCGAAGTCGAGGTTCACACGGTCGAGCGGGGCCATGGTCAGGGCATCGATCGTGGTGACGGCCTTGAGCGGCTTGTCGTTGGTACCGGGGTAGGTGAAGACGAGGTCGTACGACTCGACGTCGTAGCCGGGGTTTCCGAGGGTGGGGAAGAGCCGGTCACCGATCCCCAGGGGCGCGGCGGCGTCCGGGGCGCTCGCGGCGATCAGGCAGACGGAGACGGCCGAGGCGAGCAGGGCCGCCGAGACGCGGCGGCTCCTCGGGCGTGCGGGCGTGGCGGTGGGGTTGACAAGCATGGACCACCGCTACCAGCGCGCACCGGTTCCGCGGTGACGACTCGCGCCCGGCCCACCCGAACGAGTCGTTCACCAGGCTCATTGGATCCAGCGTCCGGTGGCCGGCGCCGGGCGCCCGGCGCGCGGTGTCTACTGGGCCGCCGTCGCCGGATGCTGGGCCCGGCTCACGTCGTACACGCCGGGCACATTGCGCATCGCGCGCATCAGGCCCTGGAGGCGGGCCGCGTCCGGGAGTTGGAGCGTGTAGGTATGGCGCACCCGCTGCTGGCTGGGGGGTTCGACGGTCGCCGAGACGACGGCGACACCCTCCGCGGCGATGGCCTCGGTGAGGTCGGCGAGCAGATGCGGGCGCCCGAAGGATTCGGCGACCAGAGTGACGCGGCACTCGGTGGTGTCCCCCCAGCGCACGCCGACCTCCGCGCGCCCCGCGCTCTTCATGCGCGCCGCTCCGGCGCACTCCACGCGGTGCACGGTGACCACTCCCCCGCGAACGGCGAACCCGGTCACCTCGTCGGGTGGTACGGGCGTACAGCAGCCTGCCATGCGTACGGACGCGCCGGGCGGGTCGGCGACGGCACTCGCGGGGCGGGCGACCTGCGCCTCGGCGGGGCGCGCCGGGGCCTCGACGGGCGGTCTGGGGCCCGTGGCGGAGGTCCCGGTCGTCTCCTCGGCGCCGGGTGCGGGGTGCGTGGCCATCCAGCGCTGGATGGCGATCCGCGCCGCGGCCGTGTGCGCGTGCTCCAGCCACTCCCTGGACGGCTCGGAGGCGGGGTCCTGGCCCATGAGGAGCTGAACGGTGTCGCCGTCCTTCAGGACCGTACTCAGCGTCGCCAGGCGGCCGTTGACCCGGGCCCCGATGCAGGCGTGCGCGTCCTCGCCGTACTGCGCGTACGCCGCGTCGACGCAACTGGCGCCCTCCGGAAGGCCCAACGATCCTCCGTCGGCGCGGAAGACGGTGATCTCGCGGTCCTGGGCGAGGTCTTCGCGCAGTGTCGACCAGAACGTGTCCGGGTCCGGGGCGCCCTGCTGCCAGTCGAGCAGCCGTGAGAGCCAGCCGGGGCGGGTGGGGTCGGCGCGCTCGCCGTCGAAGGGGCGTTCCCCGCCGCCGTCCGGCTGTTCCTCCGACGGCGGTGCGTAGGGGTTGCCTAGCGCGATGACTCCGGCCTCGGCGACCTTGTGCATCTGGTGCGTGCGGATGAGGACTTCGGCGACCTGGCCGTCGCCGCGGGTGACGGCCGTGTGCAGCGACTGGTACAGGTTGAACTTGGGGACGGCGATGAAGTCCTTGAACTCCGAGACCACCGGGGTGAGACAGGTGTGCAGTTCGCCGAGGACGCCGTAGCAGTCGGCGTCCTCGTTCACGAGCACCAGAAGCCGTCCGAAGTCGGCGCCGCGCATCGGGCCGCGCTTGCGCGACACGCGATGCACGGAGACGAAGTGGCGTGGCCTTATGAGGACTTCGGCCGGGATCCCGGCGTCGCGCAGGACCACGCGCACCTCCTCCGCGATCTCCTCGAGGGGGTTGTCGTCGTGGCTCGCGTTGTCGTCGACGAGCTCCCGTGTGTGCTCGTACTCCTCCGGGTGCAGGATCGCGAAGACGAGGTCTTCCAGTTCGGTCTTGAGCGCCTGGACGCCGAGGCGCTCCGCGAGCGGGATCAGCACGTCCCGGGTCACTTTGGCGATCCGCGCCTGTTTCTCTGGGCGCATGACGCCGAGGGTGCGCATGTTGTGCAGCCGGTCCGCGAGTTTGATCGACATCACCCGGACGTCGTTGCCCGTCGCGACCAGCATCTTCCGGAAGGTCTCCGGTTCGGCGGCGGCGCCGTAGTCGACCTTCTCCAACTTGGTGACGCCGTCGACGAGATAGCAGACCTCGTCGCCGAACTCCTCCCGAACCTGATCCAGCGTCACCTCCGTGTCCTCGACGGTGTCGTGGAGCAGAGAGGCGGTCAACGTCGTTGTCTCTGCGCCGAGTTCGGCGAGAATCAGGGTCACGGCGAGCGGGTGCGTGATGTACGGCTCGCCGCTCTTGCGCATCTGGCCGCGGTGCGAGGACTCCGCGAGCACGTACGCGCGGCGCAGGGGCTCCAGCTTGGCGTCGGGGTGATGGGCGCGGTGCGCCTCGGCCACATGCCCGATCGCGTCCGGCAGCCGGTCGCGGGTCGCGGGCCCGAGGAGGGCGGCCCGCCCCAGTCGGCGCAGGTCGATCCGGGGACGCCCCTTCCTGCGGTGCACCGGGGGCACTCCCGGCTCGAGCGAGGCCGAGCGCTGGGGGGCGGGCGTTGCAGGGCCTGGCGTCGCGGGATTCGTCGCCTCCGCACTCATGGGCACCTCCGGCTGCGTAAGACCGGCGGACGGGTGCCCCATGGCGTACTCGGCTCAGGGGATGGTGTCGGTCCCCCGTCCGTGCCGGTGCTTGATGCTACCGACCCCACCACGCCCGGCTGACCGCCTCTCGCCGAGCGTGAAACGGATCACCCATTCGAGCGAAGGTTTTTGGGTTTACGGTTTCGAACTTCTGGAAGAGACGGCGCGGACGTACGGCGCCGCAGCGGTGGGCGACAGATCACGCCCGTCCCCCGTCCCCCGGCCGCTCGGCTCAGCGCCGCACGTCGTCCAGCCACTCCGCGTCGATCTCGCCCTCGGCGACGATCACGGCGGGGCCCGTCATCTCGATCTCGCCGTCCGCGTGCTCGGTGATCACCAGGCGTCCGCCGGGCACGTCGACGGTGTACGTCGCCGGGGTGCCGGTCACGGAGGGGTCGGCGTCGTCTCGGCGGGCCGCGGCGACGGCCACGGCGCACGCGCCCGTGCCGCAGGATCGGGTCTCTCCGGAGCCGCGCTCGTGGACCCGCAGGGCGACATGGCGGGGCCCCCGGTCGACCACGAACTCGACATTGACGCCGTCCGGGTACGCCGACGCCGGGGTGAACGGCGGCGGCGTGAACAGATCACCGGCGTGCGCGAGGTCGTCAACGAAGGCGACGGCGTGCGGGTTGCCCATGTTCACGTTGCGTGCGGGCCAGCTGCGCTCGCCGACGCTCACCGTGACGTCTCCTTCGGGGAGGAGTGCCTTGCCCATGCCGACGGTGACGTCTCCGTCCTTGGCGACGTGCACGGTCTTCAAGCCCCCGCGCGTGGCGACCGCGGTATCGCCTTCGGTCACATACCCGGCGCGCTGGAGGTAGCGGGCGAACACACGCACTCCGTTGCCGCACATCTCGGCGACCGAGCCGTCACCGTTGCGGTAGTCCATGAACCACTCCGCCTCGGCCGCCATCCCCTTGGCCTCGGGGTGCGCGGCGGACCGCACGACGTGCAGCAGGCCGTCGCCGCCGATGCCCGCGCGGCGGTCGCACAGGGCGGCGACGGCGGCGGGAGGCAGGTCGATGACATTCTCCGGGTCCGGGATGATCACGAAGTCGTTCTCGGTCCCGTGCCCCTTGAGGAAGGCGATCCGCGTGCTCATTCCTCGATCGTAAGGGGTCGGTACGACAGTCCGGCCGGCGCGGGGCGGGTGTCCGTACGGCGCTGCCGTTCGCGGGGAGGGGTACGACTCTTCCGTGCTCCCGTGCTCCCGTCGCGCGCGGGGGCCGGGTCCGTCCGGCGCGCCGGTCCACGCGGGGCTGAGGGTCGGTGCGTCACTCCCGTCCGCGCGGGCGAAGGTCGGTACGAAACTCCCGTCCGCGCCGTGCCGTGCCGCCAGACCGAGGGCCCGGGGTCCGGGCCCACGCGTCGGCGAACCGGGACCGTGGGACCGAGGAGTCAGCGCAGCCGGGCCACGCGCCACACGGCGAGCACCGCCACCGCGGCGACGACCACGATGTACGCGATCACCACTCGCCAGTCCGGGCGGCGGCCGGAGCCGCGCTGCGGGAAGCCGGGCAGGGCGTAGCCGACGCGGCGGGCGGCCATCATGCCCCAGCCGGCGGCGCACGAGCAGATCAGCAGGCCGAGCATGGCGACCACGGCACCGCCGTCACCGAACTCGAAGGCGAGCGGGAAGGCGAACATCAGGGAGCCGATCGCGGCCAGTCCCACGATGGGCGCGAGCTGCCAAATACGCAGCAGACGCTGCGGGCGCAGCTCGACCTCGACCGCTGGCTCCGGGGACATCGCGCCGGGCTCGGGGCCGTCGGCGATCACCCCGCCGGGGGTGTCCTCGGGTCCGTCGGAGCTCAGGCGGTCTCCGCCCAGCTCCGGCTCGACGCCGGAATCGGCGTCCGGATCGATGGTCAGACGAACTCCGTCCGGATCAGCACCGTGCTCAGTGCCTCGTGCAGTGTCGCGAGGGCCGGCCTCCATCGCCACGCGCCCTCCCAACTCGGACTTCACTGGTCGATCGAAGCTCGATGATGGCACGGCGTCAGAGGCCCGGATGACGGCCTGAGCGTCCCGATGCCATGACGTGATCAGGCTGTGACCGGTCGTTCGACCAACGCCAGTGCGAGTTCCGGAAGTTCTGTGAGATCCGCCGCAGCCCCACTGAGCCAATGCACCCTGGGGTCGCGTCGGAACCATGAATCCTGACGGCGCGCGAAGCGCTTGGTGGCGCGAACGGTCTCGGCGCGGGCCTCGCCCTCGGTGCACTCCCCGGCGAGCGCCGCGAGGACCTGCTGATACCCGAGCGCGCGTGATGCCGTGCGCCCGGCGCGCAGGCCGCGCGCCTCCAGCGTGCGCACCTCGTCCACGAGCCCGGCGTCCCACATCCGGTCCACCCGGCGCGCGATGCGCTCGTCGAGTTCGGGTCGCGCGACGTCGACCCCGATCTGGAGGGTGTCGTACACGGAGTCGTGGCCGGGCAGATTGGCGGTGAAGGGCTTGCCGGTGATCTCGATCACTTCGAGGGCGCGGACGATACGGCGGCCGTTGCTGGGCAGAATCGCGTGCGCGGCCTCGGGGTCGGCCATCGCGAGCCGCGCGTGCAGAGCTCCGGAGCCGCGCAGGGTGAGCTCCTCCTCCAGGCGGGCGCGCACCTCGGGGTCGGTGCCGGGGAACTCCAGGTTGTCGACGGCCCCGCGGACGTACAGCCCTGAGCCGCCCACCAGGATCGGCCAGCGCCCTTCGGCGAGCAGCGCGTCGATGCGGGCACGGGCGAGCCGCTGGTACTCGGCGACGCTGGCGGTGACCGTCACGTCCCAGATGTCCAGGAGGTGGTGCGGGATGCCGCCACGCTCGTCGGGCGTCAGCTTGGCGGTGCCGATGTCCATCCCTCGGTACAGCTGCATCGAGTCGGCGTTGACCACCTCGCCTCCGAGACGCCTGGCGAGGAAAACGCCCAGATCGGACTTTCCTGCCGCGGTCGGTCCGACGACGGCGATGACCCGGGGGGCGGGGGGTGCGCTACTCACGGTCCCAGTCTCGCAAACCCCGGGACCTCTCCTCCAACGAGTCGCGTGACGCCAGGGGTCCAGGTTCGTTGCCTGTTGCGGGATTCCACCCGCCGGTTGCGAGAACCGGCGACCCGGGCGACGCAATGGGGCGCACCGGGCAACGCGGAATTTCGCCCTCACGAGTAACGTATGGAGTGGATATGGGCGTTTTTGCACGGCTTCTCCGGAGGTCAAAGGCTACGGAGGAGGCGGCGACCGCCGAGGCGCAAGCCGCCGCGCAGCCGGCCGACACCGAGGCGGAGGCGGCGGCAGAGTCGCATGATTCGTCCGAGATCGAGGGCGAGGCGACGGCGGGGACCGCCGAGGCCGACACCGCGGAGGACGTCGACATCCCCAAGCAGCAGACCGCCGATCAGGCCGCCGACAACGAGGCCGGCGAGGGTGCCCGCAGGTAACTGTCCCGCGAGGGAAGGCGAACCATGGGTCTGATGGACAATCTGAAAGCCAAGCTGGAGCCCGCCAAGGACAAGGTCTCCGGGCTCGCGCAGCAGCACGGGCACAAGGTCACTCACGGCCTCGACAAGGCCGCGAAGGTGGTCGACGAGAAGACCAAGCACAAGTACAGCGGCAAGATCCGGACGGGCACGGGCAAGGCCAAGGACGCCATGGACCGCCTGGCGCACAAGGACGGCGGCGGGGGACCGACCCCGCCGGACATGCCGACTCCGCCTCAGACATCCTGAACGACCCACACATCGTCGGACGGCCGCGAAGCGCTCAGGCTTCCGGCCGTCCGCCGTGTCCGGGCCGGCAGTGCAGGGCACGGCAAGGTGAGGGCACGAGCGTCCGTCCGCGCCGTCAGGTGCCGGTGCAGGCGCCCTCACAGGCACCTGACGGCTCGTACGGCTGACGGCCCGTACAGCGGGCGCCAGGTGCCGCCCGGCGCCTGCACGGCTGATGACTGCCCGCTGACAACTGACGGCCGACCGCTGACGGCTGACGGCGCGTCCGTGTCCGGGAACCGCCGGAGGGTCCGCGGGCCGGGCTCCGGCCGCGCTCATGCCCGTACGGCCCAACGCGTCACAACGTGCTCGGCGCGACCCCTACGACCAGGCCGCCACCAGATATCCCACCCCGTACAGAGCGTCGTCGTAGAGCAGGGCGCCGCCGAGCCCCGCGCCCTCGGCCGCGCCCGCGAGGACCTGCCAGGGGGCGCGCCCCGCGACCTTCAGCTCGTGTGCCAGAGCGGTGTCCATCGCCTTGAGGGCGGCCACGTCCGCGGCGCCCAGCGCCCGCGCGGCCTCCGCGTCGAAGCCGGCCGCGCGCTCGTCGAGATAGCCGGGCGCCTTGAGCGTCCTGCACGCGCTGGCGTCACCCATCACCAGCATCGCCACCCGCTCGGCCCGCCCGCCGATGTGCTCCCCCGCTTGGACACACCGCTCGGCCTCCAGCGCTTCCCCCACTCCGAGCCCCTCCACCGGGGCGTCGGACCAGCCGGTGCGCTCCAGCAGCCAGGCGGCGACGGCGAGGGAGGGCGGCAACTCGCGTTCCGAGTCGTCGCGGCTCGCGCTCCCCGCGTGCGGGCGACCGAGGCGTACCTCGAGGCCGACGCCGAAGCCGCTGAAGGAGCCGCGGGTGCCCTCCGGATGCGGTCCGCGACCACTCTGACCGGCGGGGCCGACGACGATCAGCAGGTCGGGTCGGGATGCGGCGAGCACGCCCAGCGCGTCCGTGCACGCCGCGCGCGCGACGTCCAACTCGGGTGCGGCGCCGGCTGCGACGTCGGGGACGAGCAGCGGAGGGCAGGGGCAGACTGCGGCGGCTACAAGCATGATCCGCAGCGTAACGCTGTCAGCCGACGATCCGCCCTGGCCCCGCTCCGGTTCCGTGAGCCGACCCCGGCCCCCTTGCGGATCCGCGCCCTGGTCCCCTGCCCACTCCGGTTCCGTGAGCGTTCGGGCGAGGGCGCCCGTCAGTCGCAGCCGCAGCCGCTGCCCGTGGCGACCGGCAGCGGCTCCGGGGCGCCGATCTTCGGCAGCCCCAGCATGACGCCCGCCGGCTTGACTGCCTCGGCGGCGTTGCGCTTCTCCCAGGCGTCTCCCGCGCGCGTGCGGCGCACGTCCAGGACAGCGCCCTCGGCGAGCAGGTGGTGCGGGGCGGCGTAGGTGATCTCGACGGTGACCACGTCGCCGGGGCGGACCTCTGCGTCCGGCTTCGTGAAGTGGACCAGGCGGTTGTCGGGGGCGCGGCCGGACAGACGGTGGGTGGCGCCGTCCTTGCGGCCCTCGCCCTCGGCGACCATCAGCTCCAGGGTGCGGCCGACCTGCTTCTTGTTCTCGTCCCAGGAGATCTCCTCCTGGAGGGCGACGAGACGCTCGTAGCGCGCCTGGACGACCTCCTTGGGGATCTGCCCCTCCATGGTGGCCGCCGGGGTGCCGGGGCGCTTGGAGTACTGGAACGTGAAGGCCGCAGAGAAGCGGGCCTCGCGGACCGCGTGCAGGGTCTGCTCGAAGTCCTCCTCCGTCTCACCGGGGAAGCCCACGATGATGTCGGTGGTGATCGCCGCGTCCGGGATGGCGGCCCGGACCTTCTCGATGATCCCGAGGAAGCGGTCCTGGCGGTACGAGCGGCGCATCGCCTTCAGGACGGTGTCCGATCCGGACTGCATCGGCATGTGGAGCTGCGGCATCACGTTCGGCGTCGCGGCCATGGCGGCGATCACGTCGTCAGTGAAGTCGCGCGGGTGCGGCGAGGTGAAGCGGACACGCTCCAGTCCCTCGATCTGCCCGCAGGCGCGCAGCAGCTTGCCGAAGGCCTCGCGGTCGCCGATGTCGCTGCCGTACGCGTTGACGTTCTGGCCGAGCAGGGTGATCTCGGAGACGCCCTCACCGACCAGGGCCTCGATCTCGGCCAGGATGTCGCCGGTCCTGCGGTCCTTCTCCTTGCCGCGCAGCGCCGGGACGATGCAGAAGGTGCAGGTGTTGTTGCAGCCGACGGAGATCGACACCCAGGCCGCGTACGCGCTCTCGCGGCGGGTCGGCAGCGTGGAGGGGAAGGCCTCCAGGGATTCGGCGATCTCGATCTGCGCCTCTTCCTGGACGCGGGCGCGCTCCAGGAGGACCGGCAGCTTGCCGATGTTGTGCGTGCCGAAGACGACGTCCACCCAGGGCGCCCGCTTCACGATGGTGTCGCGGTCCTTCTGGGCGAGGCAGCCGCCGACGGCGATCTGCATGCCGGGGCGCTTCGTCTTCATCGGCGCCAGGCGGCCGAGGTTGCCGTAGAGCTTGTTGTCGGCGTTCTCGCGCACGGCGCAGGTGTTGAAGACGACGACGTCCGCGTCGCCGTCCGAGCCCTCGGGCGCCCGCACGTAACCGGCGCCCTCAAGGAGCCCGGAGAGCCGTTCGGAGTCATGGACGTTCATCTGACACCCGTAGGTGCGCACTTCGTACGTCTTGGATTCCTGAACGTCCACTGCCTGACTCCGGTCGCCGCTGCTCATGTGACAAGGGTAGGCGGTACCTGGAGTACGTTCGGACGCCGGACTGCGCCTGTCAGGTGCACGGCATTACACGGCATGCGGGCATGGGAGGTGCGGGGCCATGATCACTCGCCGAGTCCGACGAGCCGCTCCGCGACCGTCTTCGCGGCGGCTCCGAGCATGATCGTGTAGTGGTTGGAACCCTCGATCAGCTCGGCGGGGAGGTTCGGGGACCGGCCGGTCCAGCGTTCGACGACGGCCGCCGGCAGCATCGGCGGCTCCTGACCGAGCAGCCCGCGCGGCGCGTGCAGCAGCAGAGCCGGGACGGAGAGCCGCGCGAGGTCGGCGGAGAACAGGTCGGCGGAGGCCAGCAGGTCGCGCCCGTCGTGCCGCACGGCCTCCTCACGCGCTTTCGAACGCCGAGCGCCCTGGGGCCCGGTGAGGTCGTAGCGGACGTAGGTCTCGATGTCCGCGTTCCATTCGGGGCCGAGCGCCGGATGGGCGCGGAAGAACTCGACGTAGTCCTGGTCGGTCCCGAACGTCCGGCTGAGGCGGGCCAGCGCCGGGCCGAGGGTGACGTCGAGGATTCCGTCGAGGTCGGCGCCCGGTGGCACGGGGAGGGGCAGCCCGCCGTCCACGAGCAGCAGCCGGTCGAACACCTCGGGCCGGCGCGCGGCCGCGCGCAGCGCGATGTACGCGCCCATCGAGTGCCCGGTCAGGGCGACCGGGCGACCCGCGCCCAGGTCCTCCGCCAGGCGGCACAGATCCGTGGCGTGCCGGTCGAGGCCGTACGGGCCGGGGGTGTCGGCGCTGCCGCCGCGTCCGCGCAGGTCGGGCGCGAACAGGCTCCACTCGTCGGGGAGTCGGCGGGCCAGGGCGCCGAAGGCCATCCCGGAGGCGGTGATGCCGTGTGCCGCGAGTGCGATCCGCGGCCCCCGGCCGAACCGCAGGACGCGGAGGGTTCCGCTGTCGACGGGCAGATCGAGTTCGGCCGGTTCGTTCATGCGCTCTCCTGGTCGTCGCTGGTGGGCGCCCCGACGGTGGCGGCGGCCGTGCGGTTCCTGGCGGCCGGGTCACGGAGCGGCGAAGGCGTGCTCCTTGGAGAGGGGTGGGCCGCGTTTCGAGAAGCTAGCAAGCCGCCTCCCGGGCCGGAAGGGGGCCGTGGTCGAAAGGGGGCCGTGGTCAAAAGGGGGCCGTGGCCGGCGGAGAGGTGCCGGGGGCGGCCAGAAGAGGTGAGCGGCCGAGAGGGCGGTCGGCCGGCGGGCGGGAGCGCGGGAGTCGCCTCGCCCTCTGGGCGCCACGCGTCCGGGACGCCACGCGTCCGGAGAGCTACGCGTCCGGAGAGCTACGCGTCCGGAAAGCTACGCGTCCGGGGCGCTCCACCCTTGCCGCCGCAGGACTTCCGACACGTCCGGTGCCCGGTAGTGCTCGCCCTTGAGCACCTTGCCGTCGGCCCGGCGGGCGACGTGGCCGTCGGGGCCCAGCTTCGTCATGTTGGACCGGTGGATCTCGGCGATCACCGTGTCGAGGTCGATCCCATGGACCAGGGCGGTGCCGTACGCCACGTACACGACGTCGGCGAGCTCGTGCGCCAGCCGGTCGAGCGGGCCGTCGACCGACACCTCGACGACCTCCGCGGCCTCCTCGGCCAGCAGTTCACCGCGGTGTGCGGCGAGCTTCGGGGAGACCTCGGTCGGGGTATCGCGGGCATCGAGGCCGAAGGCGAGATGGAACTCACGGACCAGGGACGCCGGAGACCCCGCCGGAGAAGGGGAGGCTCCGGAAGCGCTGTCGGCCGGGGAAGGGGCCGGAGAGGAGGGAAGCGGGACCTGGGGCAGGGAGGACGACTGCATCCGGCGAGCCTATCGATCCGCCGGAACCCCCATGTGAGTCCCGCCCTGGCCAGGACCGCCCGCGGACTGGCAGGATCGCGCGCATGTTCCAGGCACTCCCCCGTATCGGCCGACGCCGCGCGCTGTTCGGCTCGGCGACCGCTTTCGCGGTCGTCGGGCTGCTGTTGTGGTGGCTGCTGCCGCTGGGCGAGGAGTCCCCGAGCGGGACGATCACCTTCAGTACGGGCACCCCGACCGGGGTCTACCAGATGTACGGCAAGCTCCTCCAGGGCGCCATCGCCAAGGACATGCCACGCCTGGACGTGCAGCTGCTGAACAGCGACGGATCGCAGGAGAACGTCCGGCGGGTGGCCACGGGCAAGGCCGACTTCACCATCGCGGCGGCCGACGCCGTGGAGACGTACATACTCCAGAACAAACCGGGATCGGGCCGGCTGCGCGGCTGCTCGCGGCTCTACGACGACTATGTGCACCTGGTGGTCCCGCTCTCGTCGTCCGTGCGGTCCGTGGCGGACCTCAAGGGCAAGACGGTCGCCGTCGGGCCGAGCGGGTCCGGGGTGCGGCTGATCGCGAACCATGTGCTCCAGGCGGCGGGGCTGGACCCCGACACGGACATCAAGCCCCTCGACAACGGCATCGCGACCATGCCCGACCTGCTCAAGCAGCACAAGATCGACGCCTTCTTCTGGTCGGGCGGACTGCCCACGAGCGCCGTGCTGGAGCTCTCGAAGGCCGACGACATCAGGCTGGTGCCGATCGGCGGCGACCTCATCGAGAAGCTGCACGAGCAGGGCGGTGCCTCCCGCTACTACCGGTCCGCCGTGATGCCCGCCGACGCCTATCCCAAGGCGCAGCGCGGCTCCCCCGTACAGACGCTGGCCGTCGCCAACTTCCTGATCACCCGGGAGGACGCGGATCCGGAACTCACCGAGGAGCTCACCCGCACGGTGATCGCCAGCCGCGACCACATCGGTGCCGTGGTGCACGCGGCCCAGCTGGTGGACCTGCGCACCGCGATCTACACGGACCCGCTGCCTCTGCACGAGGGCGCGCGCCGCTACTACCGGTCGATCAAGCCGTAACCCACGGCAGCACCATCCGGCTGCTCCATCGGGCAGCTCCATCCGGCAGCTCCATCCGGCTGCTGAAGCCACGACGCCGCCCGACGACCGAAGCCGCGACCTCACCCACCAGCCGAAGCCGTAGCACTCGGCCGCTGAAATCGAGCGCGCGCCGCCGCTCGGCTTCAGGCTCGGGCCGTCCGCAGGACAGCGCCCCCGTGCCGTCTTCGGAGCCCCGCAGGGCCTCTCAGGCCACCGGACCCGACCTCGGCACCGTCACCGTCACCCGCAGGCCGTGCGGTTCGTGGTGGTCGTACGCGATGGAGCCGCCGCCCGCGGCGAGCAGGGCCCGCGAGATGGACAGGCCGAGGCCCGAACCCTTGACGTTCTGATGGACCGCGCTGCGCCAGAAGCGGTCGCCGATCCGGGCCAGATCCTCGTCGCCGAGGCCGGGGCCGCCGTCGGTGACCACGATGGTCGAGGACTCGCCGTTCGAAGCGACCTTCACCTCGACGCTCTCCCCCTCGGGCGTGAACTTGACCGCGTTGTCGATCACCGCGTCCAGCGCGCTGGACAGCGTGACGGGGTCGGCCCACGCGGTGACGGGCGGGCAGTTCCCCGTCAGGTGCACGCCCCTGCTCTCGGCGACCGGCTGCCAGGACGCCACACGCTCGGCAGCCAGCGCGCCGATGTCGGTGAGGCGCACATCGGCCTCGGCGTGCTCGGCGAGCGCCAGGTCGAGCAGGTCGTCGAGCACCTGGGTGAGGCGCTTGCCCTCGGTGCGGACCGAGGCGATCTCCTCGTTGCCCTCGGGAAGTTCGAGGGCGAGCAGCTCGATGCGCAGCAGCAGCGCCGAGAGGGGGTTGCGCAGCTGGTGCGAGGCGTCGGCGACGAAGGCACGCTGCTGCTCCAGCACGTCCTCGACGTTGTCCGCCATCTCGTTGAACGACCGGGCCAGGCGCTGGAGTTCCGGCGGTCCGCCGGCGGCCGCGACCCGGGACTTCAGGCGTCCGGTCGCGATGTCGTGGGTGGTGGCGTCGAGGACGCGCACGGGTCTGAGCACCCAGCCGGTGAGGCGCAGCGCGGCGCCGAGCGCGAGCAGCATCGCGGCGATCTCGCCCGCGCCGATGATCAGCCAGCCGTTCAGGGTCTTGGAACGCATCTGGCCGGTGGGCGAGTCGGTGACGACGACCGCGACGACGTCGCCGTCCCTGATGACCGGGGAGGCGACGACGAGACGGTGGTGCTGCCAGGGCCAGACCTGCTCCGGGTCATGGCTGCGGCGGCTGACGAGCGCCTCGTTGAAGGCGTCGCGGGCCGCTCCCTTCCTGGGCAGGGTCCAGGTCTCCGGGGCGTTGGCCATGGGCTTGTCGTTGCGGTAGAAGACACCGGCCCGGATGCCGTACACCTCGTAGTAGCGGGAGAGTTCGGTACGCAGGGTCTCGCCGCGCTCGTCCGGGAAGCCTCCCTGGGAGCGGCTGGGAGCCTCGGTGACGTACTGGGCGAGGGCCCCGAAGCGCGCGGTGTCGTCGATGCGGTCGACGACCACGCTCTGCTGCTCGGCCGCCGCGACACTCGCCGCGAGCGGGATGCCGAGCGCGAGCAGTACGGCTGCCATCAGGACGATGAGCAGCGGGAGGAGACGTGTGCGCACGCGTGCCCGCTACGAAGCCGGCGCGACGAGCCGGTACCCGACGCCGCGCACGGTCTCGATCAACGCCGGCATGCGCAGTTTGGAGCGCAGGGACGCGACGTGCACCTCCAGGGTGCGGCCGGTTCCTTCCCAACTGGTACGCCACACCTCGCTGATGATCTGCTCCCGGCGGAACACCACTCCGGGCCGCTGGGCGAGCAGGGCGAGCAGATCGAACTCCTTGCGGGTCAGCTGGACCGTCGAACCGTCCACGGTGACCTGGCGGTTGGGGAGTTCGATGCATACGGGGCCGAGGCGCAGCATGGTCTCACCGGAGCCCGCCGCGTCGTCGTGGACGCTGCGCCGGCTGACGGCGTGGATCCGGGCGAGCAGTTCCCCCGTGTCGTAGGGCTTCACCACGTAGTCGTCGGCGCCGAGGTTGAGGCCGTGGATGCGGGACCGTACGTCCGCGCGCGCGGTGACCATGATCACCGGCGTGGCGGTCCGCTTGCGGATCTTGCCGCAGACCTCGTAGCCGTCCTGGTCGGGCAGCCCGAGGTCGAGCAGGACGACGCCGAACCCGTCGCTCTCCGGGACCAGCGCCTGCAGGGCCTCTTCGCCGCTGCGGGCGTGTGTGACGTCGAAACCATGCCGTGCCAGCACCGCGGACAGGGCGGCGGCGACGTGATTGTCGTCTTCGACGAGGAGCAGTCTCATTCCGGCCCCCTCCGCTTCATCGGTCGTATGATCTGTGCTTGTAGAACGCGGTGCACGCGCGCGTGCACCAAGGAAGTCACGCCGATGGACAAGGACGGCGTCAAGGGGCTTCGGGTTGCGTGGGGCTTCCGTTACCCAGCCGGTACGCGCATCTGTACGGGCTGCTACGACGCGTGTCCGATTGCTACCGGATCGTGATGCTCAAGTTCCCCTCAGATGTAATGACGCTGGTCGTACGGCGTTACTACTGTCCTCCGAAACCGACGAGGACGGAGCCCGAAAGCGATGACCGACGTATCGGTGGTCAAGGACGCCATGCCCGCGACCGACGAACTGGTCGTCCTGAAGAGCGTCAACAAGCACTTCGGCGCGTTGCACGTGCTCCAGGACATCGACCTGACGATCACCCGTGGTGAGGTCGTCGTGGTCATCGGACCCTCCGGGTCCGGAAAGTCCACGCTGTGCCGCACCATCAACCGCCTGGAGACGATCGATTCGGGTGACATCTCGATCGACGGCAAGCCGCTGCCCCAGGAGGGCAAGGGGCTCGCCCGGCTCCGGGCCGATGTGGGCATGGTCTTCCAGTCGTTCAACCTCTTCGCGCACAAGACCGTGCTCGAGAACGTGATGCTGGGACAGATCAAGGTCCGCAAGACCGACAAGCGGACGGCGGAGGAGAAGGCCCGCGGGCTGCTCGACCGCGTCGGTGTCGGTACGCAGGCGGACAAGTACCCGGCACAGCTGTCGGGCGGTCAGCAGCAGCGCGTCGCGATCGCGCGGGCGCTGGCGATGGACCCCAAGGTCATGCTCTTCGACGAGCCGACCTCCGCGCTGGACCCCGAGATGATCAACGAGGTCCTCGAAGTCATGCAGCAACTGGCCCGGGACGGCATGACCATGATCGTCGTCACCCACGAGATGGGCTTCGCTCGTTCGGCTGCCAACCGCGTCGTCTTCATGGCCGACGGCCGCATCGTCGAAGAGGCTGTGCCGGACCAGTTCTTCAGCAATCCGCGCAGCGACCGTGCCAAGGACTTCCTCTCGAAGATCCTTCACCACTGACGTCCCCGCGCGTGGGGATCCTGACGTCCCCACGCGCGGGGGACCACTCACGTCACCTGACCGTCGATGGCCCGTACTTCTTCACTCAAAGGATGTTCACCATGAAGCTCCGCAAGGCAGCCGCCGCCTCGGCCGCCGTCCTCGCTCTCGCCGCGACCGCCACCGCGTGCGGTTCGGACGACAAGAACGACAGCGGGTCCTCGCCCTCGGGCGGCGGCAAGATCAAGGTCGGCATCAAGTACGACCAGCCCGGTCTCGGCCTGAAGCAGCCGGACGGTTCCTACGCCGGATTCGACGTGGACGTCGCGACCTATGTGGCCAAGCAGCTCGGCTACAAGCCCGACCAGATCGAGTTCGTCGAGACCAAGAGCGCCGACCGTGAGAACGCGCTCGCCCGCGGCGACGTGAAGTTCATCGCGGCCACCTACTCGATCACCGACGAGCGCAAGCAGAAGGTCGACTTCGCCGGCCCGTACCTGCTGGCCCACCAGGACCTGCTCGTCAAGTCCGACTCGGACATCACCAAGGGCACGGACCTCAACGGCAAGAAGCTCTGCTCCGTGACCGGTTCCACCTCGGCACAGAACGTCAAGAAGACCATCGCCCCCAAGGCCAACCTGCGTGAGTACAGCGGCTACTCGGAGTGCATCGCGGGCCTGCAGAGCGGCGCCGTGGACGCGGTGACCACCGACGACTCGATCCTCGCGGGCTTCGCCGCGCAGGACAAGTACAAGGGTCAGTTCAAGCTCGCCGGCCTCAAGCTGAGCAACGAGAACTACGGCATCGGCGTCAAGAAGGGCGACACCGAGCTGGAGAAGAAGATCAACGCGGCGCTGACGAAGATGGTGGCCGACGGCGCCTGGCAAACGGCGGTCGAGAAGAACTTCGGCCCCGCGAAGTACAAGAACGAGCAGGCCCCGAAGATCGGCGTGATCGTTCAGTAACGCTGGTTCACCAGGTCACGCAGGGACCCTCGGGCAACGCAGGAATCCGCGGTTCACGCGGGGTTCCGCAGGTGTGCCGCCGCCCGCCGCGATCGCGGCGGCGGCATGCCGCGTCCACCCCGTCCGCCACGTACGCCACCACCCGGAAGCGCGGGAGATCGTGTTCGACTTTCTTCAAGGTTACGACGTCCTAGAGGCGTTCTGGATGACGGTGAAGCTCACCGTCTTCTCCGCCGTCGGCTCCCTCGTCCTGGGCACCCTGCTGGCCGCGATGCGGGTCAGTCCGGTCCCGCTCATGCGCGGGTTCGGCACCGCCTACGTGAACATCGTCCGGAACATCCCCCTGACGGTCATCATCGTCTTCAGCTCGCTCGGTCTCGCGGACATCTTCGGTGTCACGCTGGGCGCGCCCGACAACTTCGAACTCCAGGGTTTCCGGCTCGCGGTGCTCAGTCTCGTCGGCTATCACGCGGCCTTCGTCTGCGAGGCGCTGCGCTCCGGCATCAACACCGTCCCGGTCGGGCAGGCCGAGGCGGCCCGCGCGATCGGGCTGAGCTTCAGCCAGACCCTCCGCCTCGTCGTGCTGCCGCAGGCGTTCCGTTCGGTCATCGTCCCGCTGGCGAACGTGCTGATCGCGCTGACCAAGAACACGACCGTGGCCGCCGCCATCGGCGTGGCCGAGGCCGCCAGCCTGATGAAGACGATGATCGAGAACGAGGCCCAGACGGTCCTCATCGCCGCGTTCTTCGCCTTCGGGTTCGTGGTCCTGACCCTCCCCACCGGCCTCATTCTCGGCTGGCTGGGCAAGCGACTGGCGGTGAAACGATGACCTCCGTCCTCTACGACGCCCCCGGTCCCCGGGCCAAGCGCCGCAATCTGCTCCTCTCGGCGGTCTTCTTCGTCCTGCTCGCCCTGTTCCTGTGGTGGATCTGGATGGCGATGGACGACAAGGGCCAGCTGAAATGGGACCTGTGGGAGCCGTTCACCACGGCGGACGCGTGGAGCACGTATCTGTGGCCGGGTCTTCTCGGCACGCTGAAGGCGGCCGCGCTGAGCATGGTGATCGCCCTCCCGCTGGGCGCCGTCTTCGGTATCGCGCGTATGTCGGACCACCGTTGGGTGCGTGTTCCGGCGGGCGCCGTGGTCGAGTTCTTCCGCTCGATCCCGGTCCTGCTGCTCATGCTGTTCGCGAACGAGCTCTACGCCAAGTCCGGGAACATCGCCAGCGAGGACCGTCCGTTCTACGCGGTCGTCACCGGCCTGGTGCTCTACAACTCCTCGGTCCTCGCCGAGGTCGTACGGGCCGGCATCCTCGCGCTTCCCAAGGGACAGACGGAGGCCGCGTACGCGATCGGTCTGCGCAAGGGCCAGACGATGACCAGCATCCTGCTGCCGCAGTCGGTCACGGTGATGCTCCCGGCGATCGTCGGCCAGCTCGTGGTCATCGTGAAGGACACCGCGCTGGGCGGCGTGATGATCGGGTACTCGGAACTCCTCACCGCGCGCAGCACGCTCGCGGCCAACTACGCCAACGTCATCCCGAGCTTCATCGTCGTCGCCGTCATCTTCATCGTGGTGAACTTCGCGATCACCAGCTTCGCCTCCTGGCTGGAGGGCAGGCTGCGGCGCGGCAAGAAGACGACCGGCGCGGTGCTCTCCCCGAACGACGCGTCGATCGCCGGTACCGCGGCGACGGGAGCGGGCGGGGGCGGATTCTGACGAGTCGTCCGATGAACGGTTCATCGATCTGACACGACGGGGGCAGTGGCGTGATCGCCACTGCCCCCGTCACTTGACGCAAGCAGCGGCAATGGGTTGCATACGTTCTGTGATCGTGCACCCCGCTCCACCTGCCTGTTCCCGTACGTCCCTCAGGACACAGCTCCGGGCAGGGGGCACCGCGTCGTGGACCCGGTGATCATCGTCGGAGCAGGGCCCGTCGGGCTCACGCTCGCCCTTGCGCTGGCGCGCCAGGAGGTCCCCTCCGTGGTGCTCGACGAGGGACCGGGCAAGGACGAACAGCGGCTCGCGCGGACCGTGGTGCTGCGCGAGGACACGGTGGCGCTCGTCGAGCGGCTCACGGGACTCCCTCTCGACGACGCCGGCTTTCATTGGGCCGGATGGCGGTCGATGCGACGCAAGCAGGTGATGAGCCAGATCGCGTTCGGCGGGGAGAGTTCCGGGAGCACGGAGAGCGCGAACGGCGCCGCCGGTTCCCGGCTCGCCGAGACCGCGCGGGGCGAGGGTCCTCGGGGGGCCCTCGCCGCGCGCGGCACCGGCGGATCCTGGGGCGCGGAAAGCCCCCTGGAGGGCGAGGAGTTCACCGCCCCGCTGCACATCGCCCAGCACGCGCTGACCGGCGCCCTGCGCGAGGCCATCATCCACGAGCGGCTCATCAAGGTCGCCGTGCACAGCCGCCTCGACTCCGTCGACCAGGAGACATCGGGCGTCACAGCGCACACCCGGGGACCCGACGGCACCTGGTGGCGCGGCAGCTTCCTGGTCGGCTGCGACGGACCGCGCTCGACGGTGCGCAAGCTCCAGGACATCCGCTTCCCCGGGCGTACCGCCGTCGAACGGCACGCCGTTGC
The DNA here is from genome assembly GCF_040611295.1 of Streptomyces sp. NPDC002935. NCBI lineage: Bacteria > Bacillati > Actinomycetota > Actinomycetes > Kitasatosporales > Streptomycetaceae > Streptomyces > Streptomyces sp. NPDC002935. The sequence continues at coordinate 40,189 of NZ_JBEXNW010000001.1, read as the reverse complement.
GGCCTTGCGTACGGAACTTCCGTGGCCCGGCGAGGCGTTGCTGCACCGGATGCCGCCGTGGCGGACGTCCGGCCCCTCGGCGGGCGAGGTGACCGCGCGTCCCCTCGCCGAGGACGTGTGGCGTCTGGACTGGCTGCTGCCCCCGGGCAAGGACCTGGTCACGCCCGACCTGCTGGTGGCGCGGATCCGGGAGACCCTCGGAGGCTGGAGCGGGGGCACCACGCCCGCGTACGAACTGCTGGACACCGGAGTCCACACCGTCCACCACCGGCTCGCCCGCCGGTGGCGCGTAGGCCGGGTCTTCCTCGCCGGCGACGCCGCCCACCTGCTCGGCGCCCTCGGCACCCAGGGCCTGGACGAAGGGCTGCGAGACGCCGACAACCTCGCCTGGAAGCTGGCACTCGCCTGGCACCACGGCCCGCACGCAGCACTCCTCGACAGTTATCAGGCGGAGCGGCGCGCCGTGGTCGCCGCCCGGCTGCGCGCCGCCGACCAGGTACTGCCCCTGCTGCGGAGCGGCGGCGGTCTGCGCGCCTACGTCCCCGGATCCGCTCGCGGCCACGACGCGTTGCTCACGGACGGCCACCTGGGTCGCGGACCGCTGGGCGCGCCGGGGGCGTACACCGACTCCCCGCTCGCGCCTCCGCACGCCGAGTCGCACGCCCCCGTCGCGACCGAGCCCGGCGCACCGGTCGTCGATGTGCGGGTGACCGCGGAGGACGGCTCGTTCGTGCCCCTGCGGGAGCGGCTCGGCCGCGGAGTCCTGCTCGTCGTGCTGATCGCCCCGGGTACGGGTGTGTGGGAGCGCAAACACTGGGTGACGGCCGGCATCATGCCCCGGCTCGCCGCCGCCGTGACCGCCCTGCCGCACCCCGCCGAACTGCTCGTCGCGGAGAGCTACCCGGGTGCGGCCGCGCACACCGTGCTCCTGGTCCGCCCCGACGGACACCTCGTCACCGCGTTCGGCGGGGTCCGCCCGGCCGATCTGTACGAGGCGGCCGAGGCGGCCCTCGGCGGACCGGCGGAGGCGGAGGCCGCCGCGGAGGCGACGGCGGGCAGCAGTTGAACGCTCGGTAACCGGTTGAACGGTCCGTAGCCGTCTGAGCTGGGGTTTTCCAGATCCTTGAGCATTCCTGGTCCAGATGGTGACGGTGAGTTGACCGGTCTGCGCCACCATGGTGTACTCCGGATCGTGACCGACACCTGTGTGCGCCTGTGGCGGAGGGTCCATATGGACCTCGTCCGCTATGCGGGCTGCGTGTGTCGTCCGTCCTTCTGACTTCGCATCCTTTCCCCCGCGCGCCGCTCTCGTGCCACCGCGCGCTCCTCTCGCGAACCCTCAGGACGGTCCGAGTGTCTGTGTCACCCTCTGTCTCCGCGTCCGCCGCCGTCTCCGCCTCCGCCGCGGTCGCCGCCGCCCCTCATACCCCCACCCAGGCCGACCTGCTCGCCTTCGTCCGCCGCACGGCAGCCGACGCCGAGCTGATCGCCTCGCTCCCCCTCGACCCCGAAGGCCGCACGTGGGTGCGGCTCGAAGGCCCCGGCGGCAGCGAGGCCTGGCTCATCGGCTGGCCGCCCGGCACCGGAACGGGCTGGCACGACCACGCCGAATCGGTGGGCGCCTTCCTCACCGCGTCGGGCGAGCTCAAGGAGCACTCACTCGCCGCCCGGCTGCCCGCCGACGGCTGGAAGACCCTGGAACTCACCGAGGAGATCGACCGGCAACGAAAGCTGCCCGCGGGTACCGGCCGCTCCTTCGGCCGCCACCACGTGCACGAGGTACTCAACGAGTCCACCGAGAGGCACGCGATCTCGGTCCACGCCTACTACCCGCCGCTCCCGCAGATCCGCCGGTACAGCCGTACGGGCCAGGTGCTGCGTCTGGAGCACGTCGAGCGTCCGGAGGACTGGCAGTGAGCACCCCGCCGCCCGTGGGCATCGACGCGTTGCTGGAACAGGTCCGCGCGGGCCTGGACCGGGTGGAGGCCGAGGAGGCGTTCGAGGCCGTACGGGCCGGCGAAGCGCTTCTGGTCGACACCCGGTACGCCGCGCTGCGCGAACGCGACGGCCTGATCCCCGGCGCCCTCGTCGTCGAGCGCAACGAACTGGAGTGGCGGCTGGACCCCACGGGCAGCCACCGCGCCCCGGAAGCCACGAGCCATGACCTGCGGGTCGTGGTGTTCTGCAACGAGGGATACGCGTCGAGCCTCGCCGCCGCGTCCCTGCGCCGGTTGGGGCTCCACCGGGCCACCGATCTGGTCGGTGGCTTCCAGGCGTGGAAGCAGGCCGGTCTTCCGGTCGTTGCGGCCGACGCGACGAGCTGACCGCCACACCCTCACAGAGGCCGGCTCTCGCACGTGCAGGAGCCCGGCGGGAGACGGCCTCACCGGGGGGAGGCCGCACCACTCCGCGGCGACGGTCTCCCGTACGCGCGGGAGCCGGTCTCCCGTACGCGCGCGTGACCAGCTCGTGTACGCACCGGTGACCATCGCCCCTGCGTCAGCGGGACCGTCTCTCACACCGGCGGGACGGAGCCGTTCCCACGGAGACGTACTGCCCGCTCGTATCTGGACCGGGCGCCCCATGTTGTAAGGGGCGCCCACCTTTGCGTACCGCCCCTTACCTCTCACTCCTGGGCGGTGGCCACTGCGACGGGGCGCGTCCGCAGGGCCACGCGTGCGGGCAGGGCTGTCGCGACCAGGACGAGCAGTCCGGCGACCGCGACGACCGTCACGTGGACGAGCGGGGTGATCGCCGGGGCGGCGGTGCCCGTCATACCGACGCTGAAGGCGGTCAGGACGGCGAGGGCGATACCGCTGCCGAGCGCCGTGGCGAGCAGCAGCACCGACAGTGCCTCGGTCCGCAGCATGCGCAGCACCTGACGGCGGGTCGCTCCGGCGAGACGGAGCATCGCGAACTCGCGGACCCGTTCGGAGACCGACATGGCGAGCGTGTTGACGACGGCGATGGCGGTGAAGGCCAGGACCAGTCCCATCGCGAGGTAGTTCACCTCGGCGTTCGCCTGTCGGCGCTCCGCCTGGATGGAGTCGGCGGTGGCCGGAGCGAGAACACGCACCGCCGGGAACTCACGGAGCGTAGTCGCGAGTTGTGTCTGTGTGCGGGCCGTGCTGACCAGGACGGAGGTGGCGAGTGGGTTGTCGACATGGCGGGCGACCAGGTCGTGGGCGAAGGTGAGGTCCCCGAATCCGAGGCCCTTGGCGTAGACGGCGGCGACCGTCAGGCGGACGGGCGTGCCGTCACCGAGGGTGAGCCGCAATGTGCTTCCGGGCGTCAAGTGGAGCTGGTCCGCGGCGAGTTCGCTGACGGCGACGGTGCTGTTCCCGAGGTCCTTCAACGAGCCCGCGGTGACGTCCGGGTCCCAGGTGCGGGACAGGCCGGCCGGAGTGACGCCCTGGGCCGCGTACTTGTCGAGGCCCACGCGGACGGTCGTCCGGACCACCTCGGTGACGACGTCGTGCCGGGTACGCAGCCGACGGGCGGCTTCGGCCGGGACGCCGGGTCCCTGCGCGGCGAGCACCCAGTCGGCGCGGATGCCCTCGCGGGCCTGGGCGCGGGCGGCGTCCCCGAGGGTCGGCTGGACGAAGAGAACCGTGCAGGTCATACCGATGAGGAGGGTGAGGGGAGTGACGACGGAGGCCATGCGGGCGGCGTTGCCGCGGAGGTTGGCGCGGGCGAGCCGGCCCCCGGGTCCGGACAGCCGCAGGGGGCCCGCGAGCAGGGCCGCGGCCGCCCTGACCAGCAGCGGTCCGAGCAGCGCGACGGCGCCGGCGAGGACCACGACGGCCAGAAAGGTCACCGGAGTCGAGGCGGGCTCGGTGCGCAGCACGCTGAGCACGGCGACCAGGACGGCTCCTGCGGCGAGCAGTACGAGACCGGCGAAAACACGTCCCCAGGCGGGGCGTGCGCGCTCGATCCGGGCTTCGGCCAGCGCCTCTGCCGGGCGGATGCGGGCGACGCGGCGGGACGAGATACGCGCGGCGGCCCAGGCTCCGAGCAGGGTGGCGGCTACAGCGGCGAGCAGTGGGAAGACACTGACGGTGTGCTGAAGCGTGGCCGGGACGGCGCCCAGCCGGACGAATCGGCTGTGCAGCCAACTTCCCAGCGGCAGACCCATGAGTGCGCCCGTGACACCGGCGGCGGCCCCCACGATCAGGGCTTCCCGGCCCAGGAGTGCGCGGATCTGACCCGAGGTGGCGGCGATGGCACGCAGCAGGGCGAGTTCACGATGGCGTTGCTGGACCGAGAGCGCGAAGGTGCCGACGACCACCAGGACGGCCACGAGCAGCGAGGTGCCGCCCATCGCACCACCCATGCTGACGAGTTCGGTTCGGGCGGCGGCCGCGTCCAGGAACTCGACCGGTCCACGGTCGTCACCCGTACTGACCTGCGCGGTGGTGCCGTTCAGCGCCTTGGCCACGTCCTCCTTGAGGACGGCGAGGTCCGTGCCGCTGTCGGGCAGCACCCCGAAGGCGGTGACCTGCCCGGGGTGCGCGGCCAGCCGCGTGGCCTCGGCGGCGGAGAAGAAGAGGGAGGTCTGGTGGCGCACGTCGGTGGCGGGCGCGGCGATTCCGGTGACCCGGTAGGTGCGTGGAGACCGGGTCGACTGGACGGTGAGCCGGTCGCCGGGCTTCAGGTGGGCGCGCTCGGCGAAGCGACGGTCGACGACGAGGTCGGTGTCGGCCTCGGGCGCGGTGCCGGTGGTGAGCCTGTACGGGGTCAGCGCGGCGGATGCCCAGCTGTGACCGTAGGCGGGCCGGTCCTTCTCGACGCTCGCGTTGGGGGTCAACGGCTGGGCCAGGAAGGTCAGTTCGGGGACGACTCGGGCCACGCCGGGAATCCGGCGCAGCCGGGCGGCGAGGTCGTCCGCGAGCCAGGCCCGTTCGGCGATCGGTTTCGCCTTGTGTTTGACCTTGGTCTTGCCCTTCTTGTGCTTGACGGTCGTCTGGTGGACGTTCTGGTCGGCGGAGACCACGACCGGCGCCGCGGCATAGTGCTCGGTGCGGATCGTGCCGCGCAAGCCGGTTTCCAGGAGGGTGCCGCAGGCGGTGATGAGGGCGGCCGCGCACATCAGGGCGAGAAAGGCTCCGAGGAAGCCGCCCTTGCGGGCCCGGACGGTCTTCAGTGCATAGCGCAGCATCATGACCGGTCACTCTCTCTTCTGCTGTGGGGCGCCGACTCGTTCTCGGGTGCGCTGTCAGGGGCGGGGAGAGCCAGGAACCGGGTGAGTACGGTGCGCGCGCCAGCCGGGGTCTCGGCGTCCGGGCGCTTGTAGCGGTTGAGGAGCGCGATGTACTCCTCGAAGAAGGCGCGGAGTTCGGGGAGCGTGAGCCGGATGCTGCCGCGTGAGTAAGGGAAGGCGTCGGCCCAGGGGTCCTCGATCGCACCGGCCCGTAGCTGTGCCTGCGCGAAGAGTTCGAGGTCGGCGGCGTAGGCATGGTGGTTCAACTCGTCCATGACAAGACGCATCTTGGGACTCTGCCGACTGCGCGGCGGGAAGCGTCGGTCGCCGGGAACCGCCCGCCACCAGCGCTCGCGGCCGTGCCCGTCCGCCGCGGCCTGTTCCTCGACGAATCCGTAGCGAGCGAGTTCGCGCAGGTGGTAGCTGGTGGCTCCCGTGTTGAGCCCCAGTTCTCGGGCCAGGGTCGCCGAGGTGGCAGGGCCGTGCAGGGTGAGGTGCTGCAGGATCCGCTGCCGACGGGGCTGCGCGAGGGCCTTGAGCGCGGCGAGGTCGGAGAGTTCGGTGGGGGCGGGCGGCCCCTTCGGGGGCGGCGTCTCCTGTGTGCCGGGTTCCCTGTGCCATGCGTACACAGTCGTCTGTGCACAGGTGTCTGTGCACTGCGGTGACCAGGCGTCTTCGACCGGGGGTTAACCCCACTCCGGTCTGGGGGAGTTGGCGTCAGCGGGCGTTGGATCCGGGTGGGTCGGCGTCAGCGGGCGTTGGGTCCGGGTGGGTCGGCGTCAGCCGGAGTCGCCCTCATGGGAGTTGGCGTCGGGGCACACGTCCGGGCCCTGAACGCGATCGGCGCCCCCGCGCGTCCACCGTGTCCAGAGCCCGTGATCGGACAACGCTGTTCCGACGCCCCGGGTCACCCGGGTGCCTCGACGCGCCCTCACGCGGAAGCCCGTGGGATCAGAATCCGTCGTCCCCGAGCCCTTCCGTGTCCTCGCCCTCTTCCTCCAGCGCCTGGCGGACCACGCGCAGGGCCATGCCCTGGGAGTAGCCCTTGCGGGCGAGCATGCCCGCGAGGCGCCTCAGCCGCTTGTCGCGGTCGAGTCCGCGTGTGGAGCGCAGCTTGCGGGCGACCAGCTCACGCGCGGTCGCCTCCTCCTGCTCGGAGTCGAGCTGTCCGACGGCCTCGTCGATCAGCGTCGGCTCCACACCCTTGGTCCGCAGCTCCTGGGCGAGCGCCCGCCTGGCCAGCCCTCGGCCGTGGTGCCGGGATTCGACCCAGGCGTCCGCGAAGGCGCCGTCGTTGATCAGCCCAACCTCCTCGAACCGTGACAGCACCGCGTCCGCCACCTCGTCCGGGATCTCACGCTTGCGCAACGCGTCCGCGAGTTGCTTCCGTGTGCGCGGGGTCCCGGTGAGCAGGCGCAGGCAGATCGCGCGCGCCCGCTCAGCCGGGTCCCCTGGGGACTCCCCCTTCTCGGCCCTCGACGAGGAGGAGGTGCCTCCGTCCTGCGGGTCGCCGGACGGCTCACCGAAACCGCCACGCCTCCGACGCCCTCGTCCACCACGCGGTCCGCCCTCGCCGCGTCCACCTTGCCGGGAGGCCGCGCCCGCCGAACCGTGACCGCCCGGCAGGCCGTCACCCCACCGCGCGTCACCGCCCGTCGAACCGCCGCCGTCCGGATCACCGTCCGGATCGACGCCGTGGAAACCCTCGGCGCCATGGAGCCCGTCGGCGGCGCCGTACGGCTCACCGCCGTACCCCCCGGCACCGTCGTACGACCTGTCACCGTCTCCGACCGAGCCGCCGTCGCCCCTGCCGGACCCCTGCCCCGGCCCCTGGGGGGCGAGGGGGTGGGCGTACTCGGCCCAGTCGGTTCGTCGTGTCATGGACTAGCTCTTGGCCGCCGCGGCCCTGGCCTTGGTGGCCTTGGCAGCCGGAGCGGGCACCGTCTTCGCGGCGTCGTCCGGGGCTGTCGAGACCGCCGCGTCCGCGCCCGGCTCGGCGGTGGGCGCCGCGGGCTTCACACCGACGCCCAGCTTCTCCAGGATCTTCTTCTCGATCTCGTTGGCGAGGTCGGGGTTGTCCTTCAGGAAGTTGCGCGCGTTCTCCTTGCCCTGGCCGAGCTGGTCGCCCTCGTACGTGTACCAGGCGCCGGCCTTGCGGACGAAGCCGTGCTCCACGCCCATGTCGATCAGGCCGCCCTCGCGGCTGATGCCGTGCCCGTAGAGGATGTCGAACTCGGCCTGCTTGAAGGGCGGCGCGACCTTGTTCTTGACGACCTTGACGCGCGTGCGGTTGCCGACCGCGTCCGTGCCGTCCTTCAGTGTCTCGATGCGGCGGATGTCGAGTCGCACCGAGGCGTAGAACTTCAGCGCCCGGCCACCCGTCGTGGTCTCCGGGGAGCCGAACATCACGCCGATCTTCTCGCGGAGCTGGTTGATGAAGATCGCCGTGGTCTGGGACTGGCTCAGCGCGCCGGTGATCTTGCGGAGCGCCTGGCTCATCAGACGGGCCTGCAGACCCACGTGCGAGTCGCCCATCTCGCCCTCGATCTCCGCGCGCGGCACCAGGGCGGCGACGGAGTCGATGACGATGAGGTCGAGCGCGCCGGAGCGGACCAGCATGTCCACGATCTCCAGGGCCTGCTCGCCGTTGTCGGGCTGCGACAGGATCAGGTTGTCGATGTCGACGCCGAGCTTCTTCGCGTACTCGGGGTCGAGGGCGTGCTCGGCGTCGATGAACGCCACCTGGCCGCCGGCCTTCTGCGCGTTCGCCACCGCGTGCAGGGTCAGGGTCGTCTTACCGGAGGACTCCGGGCCGTATACCTCCACCACTCGGCCGCGCGGCAGGCCGCCGACGCCGAGGGCGACGTCGAGCGCGGTCGACCCGGTGGGGATGACCTCGATGGGCTCATTCGGCCGCTCGCCCAGGCGCATCACTGCGCCCTTACCGAACTGCCGTTCAATCTGCGCGAGCGCGGCGTCGAGCGCCTTCTCGCGGTCGGTTCCTGCCATGGGTTCCACCCGGTTTGCTTGAGTCGATCGCTTCACGTCAAAGACGCTAACGCCTGCCACTGACAATGCGCCCCGACGCCCGTCCGGCCTGTGGATAACTCGGGCACATCTCCATCGAAACCCTGCCGAAATCCCCGTCGAGAGCTCCGCCGGAACTTCCATAAGAATGGATGTTCGATTTTCGTGTCAAGCGCACCACGCGGCACCTCCGAGACTACGTTCACACTCCGACAACGCCCCGAATGTCCCAGCAGCCCGGGTCCGACACCCCGTCCGGGCACCCGTCCCGGGCCCGCCACCCGGTCCAGGCACCGGCCCCGGACCGGTCCTCGCCCGTGGCTACTCTCCCGGGCGTACCGCCGGTGTCTTCGGCCGGACGACGACGCCGCCCGGCCCACCCGGCAGGCTGTGCCCCATGCGAACGACGAGGACCAGCCTCCCGACGAGCAGCCGCCCCCTGCTGCCGCCGAAGCCCGCGCTCCGACCGGCCGAGTGGCTCTGCGTCGCGACGGGCGCCCTGCTCGTCCTCTCGGGGTGCCTGCATCTGCTGGTCTTCGCCGTCGACGGCGGCCCGTGGGACGGTCCCGTCTCCTGGCGCAAGCCCGTCACCTTCGGGCTTTCCTTCGGGCTGACCCTGATCGCGATCACCTGGGTCACGTCGTACGTGCGTGTGGAGGCGAGGCTGCGCACCACGCTGCTCGTCGTGTTCGCAGCGGACTGTGTGGTGGAGGTCGGCGGGATCACCCTCCAGGCGTGGCGCCGGGTGCCCTCGCATCTCGACATGGAGACCGGCTTCGACACGGCGGTGTCCATGATGCTCGCGGTGGGCGGCGGGGTTCTGGTCGTACTGCTGACCGTGTTCGCGGTCGCCTCGTTCCGGCGCCGGCCCACAGGCCCTCTGGGCATGCCGCTCGCCGTGCGCTCCGGTTTCGCGATCCTGCTCGTCGCGCTGGCCTCGGGGGCCGCGATGATCGCGCGCGGGGTCGTCCTCGCCCGGACCGGCCACCAGGAGGCCGCGTACCACTCGACGGCTCCGCTCAAGCCGCTGCACGGAGTGAGCCTGCACGCCGTACTGGTGCTGCCCGCGCTGGCCTGGCTGCTGTCGCGCACCGACTGGAGCGACAGGGTCAAGCAGCGGGTCCTGTACGGGGCCGTCGGCGGCTACACGACGGCCGTCGTCGTCGCCGGTGCCCACGCGGCCCTCACCTGGTGAACGTCACCGGCCGAACAGCCGCCGCACGCGCGCGAGGAGGCCGACCGAGCTGCGCGTACGGTGCCCGTGCACCCGTGGGTCGTCCGTGACGTCGTACCGCTTCACGTACGCCCCCAGGAACGCCTGCAGGGTGGCGACGGCGGGGATGGCGATCAGCGCGCCGACGGCCCCGAGGAGCGCGGTGCCCGCGATGACGGACCCGAAGGCGACCGCGGGGTGGATGTCCACGGTCCTGGAGGTCAGCTTGGGCTGCAGCACATAGTTCTCGAACTGCTGGTAGACCACGACGAAGACGAGCACCCAGAGCGCGTACCAGGGGTCGATCGTGAACGCGATCAGCATCGGCAGGGCGCCCGCCAGATAGGTGCCGATGGTCGGGATGAACTGCGACACCAGACCCACCCACACGCCTAGCACGGGCGCGTAGGGCACGCCCAGTGCCTCCAGCAGGATGTAGTGCGCCACGCCCGAGATCAGCGCCATCAGGCCTCGTGAGTACAGATAGCCGCCGGTCTTGTCGACGGCTATCTCCCAGGCGCGCAGCACCTCGGCCTGCCGGGCGGGCGGCAGCACCGAGCACAGCGCGCGCCGCAGCCGCGGTCCGTCGGCGGCGAAGTAGAACGAGAACAGCGCGACCGTCAGAAGCTGGAAGAGGCCGCCGAGCACCTGCCCGGACACGTCCAGGACGCCGGTGGCGCTGTTCTGCACGTACTTCCGCAGCCAGTCGGAGTGGAGCAGTCCCTCCTGGATGTCGACGCGTCTCAGGTCGGTCTGGAAGTGCGTGTTGATCCAGTTGATGACCGAGTCGAGATAGTCGGGGAAACCCTCGATCATCTTGATGATCTGGCCCGCGAGCATCGAGCCGAGCAAGGTGATGAACCCGGCGATCATGATCAACGAGCCCAGGAAGACAAGGAAGGTGGCCAGCCCCCTGCGTATGCCCCGTGAGGCCATCCAACTGACCGCGGGCTCTATCGCGAGCGCCAGGAAGAACGAGATCAGGATGTTGATCAGCAGCCCGGTGAGCTGGTGGAACGCCCAACTGCCCAGCTGGAACACGGCGACGAGCGTGAGGGCGAGCACCATGGCACGCGGCAACCACCGGGGCATGCGCGCACCCTGCGCGGCGGCGTCCCCGCCCGGCGGGTCGGGCGGCGTCGTGCCGAACGGTGATGTCTGCTGGTCGACCTGCGTGTTCTCGTCTGTCGGGGCCACGCCGCAAGTCTGGCCCACGCCACCGACAGTAGGGCCACGTCCCCCGGACTTGAGGTTCCGTTCAGTGGTTTTCGTACGGAACGTTCATGGTCGCGCACACCACGCGCCACACGTCCTTGGCCTCCCAGCCCGCGTTCAGCGCCTCCTGGACGGTGCGCCCGCCGAGTTCCGTCATCACATGATCGCGCGCGAACGTCTCGGCGTACCCCTCGCCGAAGTGATCAGCCATTCGCTGCCAGAAGACCGTCAACCGCATGACTCCAGTATCCCGCCCCTGAGAGTGGGCCCGAGCCGGGACCGCTTTCCGAGACCGCTTTCCGCCCTACGGTCTGACGCATGGCCGAAACAGGAGCATCCCCACTCCCCCAGACGCCCCCCGCGCACTCCCCACTCGCCCGCGCCGAGCACTTCGTCTGGCTCACCGCGCGCGTGCTGGAACAACGCCGCTTCGCGTACCACTTCCTCGACGGCGGCGCAGACGCGGTCGAGACCGCGCTGGCCGCCTACCGCAACGACGACGAAGGGTACGGTCACGCCCTCGAACCCGATCTGCGCGGCCCCGTCAGCCAGCCGCTGCACACCGGGCACGCGCTGTGCGTACTCGACTCGATCGGACGCTGCGGCGGCCAGCGCGTGGAGCGTGTGTGCCGCTATCTGACCTCCGTGTCGACGGCGGACGGCGCGCTGCCCGCGATCCATCCCAGCCAGCGCGGCTATCCGACGGCCCCCTTCGTGCCGATCGTCGACGATCCGCCGAGCGAACTCCTCGCCACCGGCCCGGTGGTGGGCCTCCTGCACCGCAACGAGGTATGGCACGCCTGGCTGTTCCGGGCCACCGACTTCTGCTGGCAGGCGGTCGAGTCCCTGGAGAAGTCCCATCCGTACGAGATCGAGGCGGCGGTCGCCTTCCTGGACTCCGCGGCCGACCGCCCGCGCGCGGAGGCGAGCGCCGACCGGCTGGGCCGTCTCGTCCGTGAGCACCGGCTCGCCGCCCTGGACCCCGACCACCTGGAGGCCTACCCGGTCGCGCCCGGCTACGCGCCGGGTGAGCACCACTTCCCGCACGACTACGCGGCGACTCCCGGCTCGCTCGCGCGCGCGTGGTTCACCGACGCGGAGATGGCGCGCTCGCTCGACCACCTCGCGGACGAGCAGCAGGAGGACGGCGGGTGGCCGATCCGATGGCGTCAGTGGGCACCGAGCACCTCCCTGGAGTGCCGCCCCATGGTGACGATCGAGGCACTGCGCACGCTTCGGGCGTACGGCCGGTCCATCGGCTGACGCCGCCTCCGGCCCGGGTGCCCGGTACCAGGTCTGCGTGCCTGGGCGCGGGGCCCGGGTGCCCGGTGCCAGGTCTGCGCGCCCGGGTGCGAGGCTCGGATGCGGGGCCCGGGGCGCCTGGGTGCGGGTGTCAGCCTGTCATCGCGCGGACCGCGGCCGTCACCACCACGGCCGCGGCGACCACCAGCAGGAAAGGGGCGCGCAGGATCAGCGCGACGGCGGCCGCCGCGAGCCCCGCGGCCTTCGCGTCGACCACGAGGACCCGCCCGTCGGCGAAGGTCTGCTGGGCGGTCAGGGCGGCCAGGAGGGCGACGGGCAGCAGAGCGGCGAGGCGCTGCACGAGCGGCCGCTCCAGGACGCCGGCGGGGATCAGCAGACCGATGAGTTTGACGGCGTAGCAGCCGACGGCGGTGGCGCCGATGGCGATCCAGATGTTCAACGGTCTTCCTCCGATACGTCGTTCGGTGCGCCGGTCGGTGTCTTGCTCGACACGCCGGTCGGTGCCTCGCCCGCTTCACTGGTGGGTGCTTCGGCGAAGGTCCTCGCACCGCGGCGCCCCGTCACGTAGAGAACGGCGGGGGCGGCCAGTGCGGCCACCAGCACGGGGACTCCGGCAGGCAGCACGGGCAGCAGACCGAGTCCCAGAAGGACGGCGATTCCCGCGACGGCGCGTTCCGCGGTGGTCTTCAGCATCGGCGCGAGCAGCGCCAGGAACACGGCGGGCCCGGCGGCGTCCAGGCCCCACGCGTCGGTGTCGCCGATGGCCTCGGCCCCGGCCGCGCCGAGCAGGGTGGTGAGGTTCCACAGCAGGTAGAGGGACAGGCCTGTGACGGTGAAGCCGATGCGGACGCTGCGGCGGGTGGGCTGGGCGAGCGCGACGGCCGTGGTCTCGTCGATCACCCACTGCGCGGCGAACGGGCGCACCGCGCGCGGGAGCGCGAGGAGCTGTGACAGACGCAGCCCGTAGAACGCGTTGCGCACCCCGAGGAAGAACGCGCCCGCGGCCGCGGTGAGCGGGTTGCCTCCGGCCGCGAGCGCCCCCACGAGCGCGAACTGCGACGCACCGGTGAACACCAGGAGGCTGAGCGCGCAGGTCTGGAGCAGGGTGAGCCCGCTGCCGGCCGACGTCACCCCGAAGGCGAAACCGGACAGTCCGACGGCGACCCCGACTCCGAGGGCGTCGCGGACGACGGCGGCGTCGGGTTTTCCGTCTTCTTCACTGCGTATGTCTGCGAGAGCTGTCTGTTCTGCCACGCGTCGGACGGTACGAGGAGTCGCCCCTCGGCGTCTTGTACGTTCTTGCGCTCGCGCTGGTAGGCGCCCGGGGGGACGCCCACGATCCGGCCGAAGTGGCGGTTGAGGTGCGGCTGGTCGGTGAAGCCGACGGCGACGGCCGCCTCGGCGGGCGCGGAACCGGCGTCCAGGAGGTGGCGGGCCCGGCGTACCCGCGCGTCGGTCAGCCAGGTGTGGGGCGGCATGCCGTAGGCGTCCCGGAACGCGCGCAGCAAGGCGAACGGGCTGGTGCCGAGGTCGGCGGCGAGTCGCTCCAGGGTCGGTGGCTCGGCCATCCGCTCCTCCAGCACGCCACGCGCGCGTGCGGCGAGCCGGCCGCCCGCGGTGCGCACGGCCCGCTGCGGCAGCGATCCTCCGTTCAGGCGCAGCAGCCGCGTCACGGCGACCCGCAGCAGGGTGTCGGCGGCCAGCGCGTTGCCCTCCTCCGCGGCCCGGAGCACCTGGTGGACCAGGCCCGCCGCGTAGGGGTCGTCCAGTACCGGACGGGTGAATCCGGGGGTGCCGCGAAGGGTGGTGGTCTCGGCGGCGATCTCGGCCACCATGTCCGGCGAGGGGTACACGGCGCCGTACCTCCAGCCCTCCGGAACGCCCGCGCGCCCGGTGTGCGGAGTGTCGGGGTTGACGAGTGCCAGGGAACCCGGGCCCGCGTACTGGTCGGCGCCGCCGTGGTGGAAGACCTCGACACCCTCGGCGACGGCGGCGATGACGAAGTTCTCGTGGGTGTGCCGCACGAAGATCTTCTCGACGTAGCGGGCCCGCAGCAGATCGACACCGGGCAGCTCTGCGTACTGCCAGTGTCGTGCCCGTTCCTGCCCCGAACCTGCCACGTCCTCATTCTCCGCCACTGCGGGAGGACCCACCGCCGACGGCCTCACCGCACCCGCCCCGCCCCGCCTCGCGGACGTGTTTGACGCCCCGCCGAGGCGTTCTCGCAGGTCAGGGCGATTGTCAGTGGCCGGGTGCAGGATGGACGCATGGTCAGCTCCGCGCACCGAGCCCTCGACGGCTTCTCCCCCGCGACCCGCGGCTGGTTCACGGGGGCCTTTCCCGCGCCCACCGCGGCCCAGGCCGGGGCATGGGCGGCGATCGGGGCGGGCTCGGACGTGCTGGTCGTCGCCCCCACCGGGTCCGGCAAGACGCTGGCCGCGTTCCTCGCCGCGCTCGACCAGCTGGCCTCGACGCCACCGCCGGCGGACCCGAGGAAGCGCTGCCGGGTTCTGTACGTGTCCCCGCTCAAGGCACTCGCGGTCGACGTGGAGCGGAACCTGCGCAGCCCGTTGACCGGCATCCGGCAGGAGTCCGTGCGGCTCGGGCTGCCGGAGCCCGAGGTGAAGGTGGGCATCCGCTCCGGCGACACCCCGCCCGCCGAGCGCCGAGCACTGGCCACCCGCCCGCCGGACATCCTGATCACGACCCCCGAGTCGCTGTTCCTGATGCTGACATCGGCCGCGCGCGACGCGCTGACGGGCATCGAGACGGTGATCCTGGACGAGGTGCACGCGGTCGCGGGCACGAAACGCGGCGCCCATCTCGCACTCACTCTGGAGCGCCTCGACGAACTGCTGCCGAAGCCCGCCCGGCGGATCGGCCTCTCCGCGACGGTGCGTCCCGTGGACGAGGTCGCGCGCTATCTCTCGCCCCAGCGCAAGGTGGAGATCGTCCAGCCGCCGTCCGGCAAGGAGTTCGACCTCACCGTGGTCGTCCCGGTGGAGGACCTGGGCGAGCTGGGCGGGTCCCCGGCCTCCGACGGCAAGGAGGGCGCAGAGAAGCCCTCCATCTGGCCGCACGTCGAGGAGCGGATCACGGACCTCGTCCAGTCCCACCGCTCGACGATCGTGTTCGCCAACTCGCGTCGCCTGGCGGAGCGGCTGTGCAACAGGCTCAACGAGATCGCGTACGAGAGGGCGACCGGCGAGCCCTTGGACGAGGCGCACGCGCCGGCCCAGTTGATGGGCGGCTCGGGCGCGGCGCAGGGGGCGCCGCCGGTCATCGCCCGTGCCCACCACGGTTCGGTCTCCAAGGAGCAGCGGGCGCAGGTCGAGGAGGATCTGAAGGCCGGCCGTCTGCCCGCCGTGGTCGCCACCTCCAGCCTCGAACTGGGCATCGACATGGGCGCGGTCGACCTCGTCATCCAGGTCGAGTCACCGCCGTCCGTGGCGTCGGGACTCCAGCGCGTGGGGCGCGCGGGCCACCAGGTCGGCGCGGTCTCCACCGGTGTCGTCTTCCCGAAGTACCGGGGCGACCTGGTGCAGGCGGCCGTCGTCACCGAGCGGATGCGCACGGGCTCCATCGAGTCCCTGCGGGTCCCCGCCAACCCCCTGGACGTACTGGCCCAGCAGCTCGTCGCCATGACCGCGCTCGACACCTGGCAGGTCGACGACCTCCTCACCACGGTCCGCCGGGCGGCCCCCTTCGCCTCGCTCCCGGAGTCGGCGTTCACCGCGGTGCTCGACATGCTCGCGGGCCGCTATCCGTCCGACGCCTTCGCGGAGCTGAGGCCCCGCGTGGTGTGGGACCGCGTCGCGGGTACGATCACCGGCCGCCCCGGCGCCCAGCGTCTCGCCGTCACCTCCGGGGGCACCATCCCCGACCGCGGGCTCTTCGGGGTCTTCCTCGCGGGGGCCGACCCCAAGAAGGGCGGCGGCCGGGTCGGCGAACTCGACGAGGAGATGGTCTACGAGTCCCGGGTGGGCGATGTCTTCACGCTCGGCACGAGTTCCTGGCGCATCGAGGACATCACCCGGGACCGGGTCCTGGTCTCCCCGGCGCCCGGTGTCCCTGGCAGGCTGCCCTTCTGGAAGGGCGACCAGCTCGGACGTCCGCTCGAACTGGGGCGCGCGGTGGGCGCGTTCCTCCGCGAGGTCGGCTCGCTCCCCGAGGACGACGCCCGGCTCCGGCTGCTCGCCGCGGGCCTGGACGCCTGGGCCGCCGACAACGTCCTCGCGTACCTGAAAGAACAACGCGAGGCGTGCGGTCACATCCCGGACGACCGCACGATCGTCGTCGAGCGCTTCCGCGACGAGCTGGGCGACTGGCGGGTCGTCGTGCACTCCCCCTTCGGCGCCCAGGTCCACGCCCCCTGGGCTCTCGCCCTGGGGGCCAAGCTCTCCGAGCGGTACGGCATGGACGCCCAGGTCATGCACGCCGACGACGGCATCGTGCTGCGGCTGCCCGACGCCGACCTGATGAGCCTGGACCTGCTCGACCAGGCACCCACGAAGGCGGGCACGGAGTGGGACGCCGAGCAGGCGCCGGTCGGCGCGGCGGACGTCGCCTTCGACAAGGGCGAGGTCAACCAGATCGTCACGGACCAGGTGGGCGGTTCGGCCCTCTTCGCCGCCCGCTTCCGCGAGTGCGCCGCCCGCGCCCTGCTACTCCCGCGCCGCAACCCCGGCAAGCGCACCCCCCTGTGGCAGCAGCGGCAGCGCGCCGCCCAACTGCTCCAGGTGGCCAGTGAGTTCGGTTCGTTCCCGATCGTCCTGGAAGCGGTACGCGAATGCCTCCAGGACGTCTTCGACGTCCCCGGCCTCACGGAACTGATGGGCGACATCGAGTCGCGCAAGGTGCGGCTCGTCGAGGTCACCACACCCGAGCCCTCCCCCTTCGCGCGCTCCCTGCTCTTCGGCTACGTCGCCCAGTTCCTGTACGAGGGTGACTCGCCGCTCGCCGAGCGGCGGGCCGCCGCGCTGTCGCTGGACTCGCGCCTGCTGGCCGAGCTCCTCGGCCAGGCCGAACTGCGCGAACTCCTCGACGCCGACGTCCTGGCCGAGCTGGAGCGCGAACTCCAGTGGCTGACCGAAGACCGCCGCATCAAGGACGTGGAGGGAGTCGCCGACCTGCTGCGCCTGCTGGGGCCGCTCACGGACGCGGAGCTGGCCGAGCGGGGCGCGGAGCCGCAGTGGGCCAAGGAGCTGGCCGCCGCCCGCCGCGCCATCCGGGTCCGGATCGCCGGAGCCGATCACTGGGCGGCCATCGAGGACGCCGGGCGGCTGCGCGACGCGCTCGGCACGGCGTTGCCCGTCGGTGTCCCGGAAGCATTCACCGAACCGGTCAAGGATCCGCTCGGCGACCTCCTCGCCCGGTACGCGCGCACCCACGGGCCGTTCACCTCGACGGCGGCCGCCGCCCGCTTCGGTCTCGGTACGGCCGTCACCGACGGCGCGCTGCATCGGCTCGCCGCGAACGGCCGGGTCGTCCAGGGGGAGTTCCATCCGGCGGGCATCGGCCAGGAGTGGTGCGACGCCGCGGTGCTGCGCAGACTGCGCCGCCGTTCGCTCGCGGCGCTGCGTCATGAGCTCGAACCGGTCCCACCCGCCGCGCTCGCCCAGTTCCTGCCGCAGTGGCAGCACGTCGGCAGCGGTCACGGACTGCGCGGCATCGACGGACTGGTGCGCGCCATCGAGCAGTTGCAGGGCGCTTCCGTGCCGGCGTCCGCGTTGGAGAAGCTCGTCCTGCCGTCCCGGGTCGCCGGTTACGCGCCCGCGCTGCTCGACGAGCTCACGGCCGCCGGGGAGGTGGTCTGGGCAGGGGCGGGTTCGCTGCCGGGCAAGGACGGCTGGGTCTCGCTGTATCTGGCGGACGCCGCCCCCCTGCTCCTTCCGGCCGCGCACCCCCTGGAGCCGACCGCACTGCATCAGTCGGTCCTCGACACCCTCTCCGGGGGCTACGGCCTCTTCTTCCGCCAGATCGCCGACCAGGTCCGCGCCACCACACACCCCGACGCCACCGATCCGCAACTCGCCGACGCGATCTGGGATCTGGCCTGGTCCGGGCGCCTCACGAACGACACGCTCGCGCCGATGCGCTCCCTGCTGGGTTCGGGCCGCACCGCGGGGTCCACGGCCCACCGCGCCAAGCGCTCGGTCCCCCGCGGGCGCTACGGCTCCCTGACGGGAGGCGCGCGCCCCCAGTCGCGTACCGGACCCCCCACCGTGGCGGGCCGCTGGTCACTGCTGCCCGAGCGCGAACCCGACGCCACCGTGCGCGCCCACGCCCTGGCCCGCACCCTGCTCGACCGGCACGGCGTGGTGACCCGGGGCGCCGTCGCCGCGGAGGGCGTCGAGGGCGGCTTCTCGGCGGTGTACCGCATCCTGTCGGCCTTCGAGGACAGCGGCCAGGCACGGCGCGGCTACGTGGTCGAGGGTCTCGGCGCCGCCCAGTTCGCCATGGACGGCGCCGTGGACCGCCTCCGCGCGGCGGCGAACGCACGGGACCGGGGCGACGCCCTGCCCGACCCGCCTCTCCCGAACAACTCCCCCGGCGCACACGGGTTCCCGGACGTCCCCGGTTTCCCGGACGCCCCCGGTTTCCCAGGCGTCCCCGGATTCCCGGATTCCGGCTTCTCCTTCGACGGCGGCAGCGACGGTTTCGCGGACAGGGCCGACCTCGCGGACGGTCCGGGGCTCCTGGGCAGCCCGGCCTTCAACCCGAACTCCGACCCCGCTTTCAGCCCCGACTCCGACCTCGCCTTCGGCGACGACCACACCTTCTCCGCCGACTCCGCCGATTCCGGCTTCTCGGCCGGCTCCCACTACCCCGACGCCCCCCACCGCCCGAACACCTCCTCCCACCGCAACGGCTCGCCGTACCCGACCAACAGCTCCGGCTACCCGAACAGTCCGGGTTTCCCGAACACCCGCTCCCGCACCCGCACCGCCTCCCCGGCGGTCGTACTGGCCGCCGCCGACCCCGCGAACGCCTACGGCGCGGCCCTCCCCTGGCCCGAGCCCCCGACCGAAGCGGGCCACAAGCCGGGCCGCAAGGCAGGTTCGCTGGTCGTCCTGGTCGACGGTGAGCTGACTCTCTACATGGAGCGCGGCGGAAAGACCCTGCTGGCGTGGCCCTCGGACCCGGACGGACCGGTCACCGAGGACACCCGTCTGCATGCCGCGGCGGAGGCCCTCGCCACCGCCGCCCGCGCGGGCTCGCTCGGCACGGTCACCGTCGAGCGCGTCAACGGCGCCTCGGCCCTCACCTCCCCCCTCGGCACCCTCCTGGAGGGAGCGGGCTTCATCGCCACACCACGCGGACTGCGCCTTCGCGCCTGACCCCCGAGCCCCCACCCGCCCGTGCCACCCTGGAGTCATGCCCGAAGGAGACACCGTCTGGCAGGCCGCGAGGCGGCTGCACGTCGCCCTCGCGGGCAACGTACTGACCCGATCCGACCTGCGCGTGCCCCAGTACGCCACGGCCGACCTCACCGGTCGCGCCGTCCTGGACGTCACCCCGCGCGGCAAGCACCTCCTGACCCGAATCGAGGGCGGTCTGACCCTGCACTCGCATCTGCGGATGGACGGTTCGTGGAAGGTGTACGAGCCCGGCCGGCGCTGGAGCGGGGGCCCCGCACACCAGATCCGGGCCATCCTCGGCACCCCGGACCGCACCGCGGTCGGCTACCGCCTGCCCGTACTGGAACTGCTCCGCACCACTGACGAGGCCCGCGCGGTCGGTCACCTCGGCCCCGACCTCCTGGGTCCGGACTGGGACCCGGGCAAGGCCCTGGAGAACCTCCTTCGCGCACCGGACCGCGCCCTCGGCGAGGCCCTCCTCGACCAGCGGAATCTCGCCGGTATCGGCAACGTCTACAAAAGCGAGCTGTGCTTCCTGCTCGGCGCCACCCCCTGGCTCCCCGTCGGCGCCCTGCCCACCGACCGCGCCGCCCAACTCCCGGTCCTCGCCAAGAAGCTGCTGGAGTTCAACCGCGACCGTCCGGCCCGCGTCACCACGGGGCGCCGTGACCAGCACCTCTTCGTCTACGGCCGCGCCCCTCGCCCGTGTCTTCGCTGCGGAACGCCGATCCGTTCGGCGAACCAGGGCGACGGTGCCCGCGAGCGCCCCACGTACTGGTGCCCCCGGTGCCAGACCGGCCCCACGCCGCCGTCAGGCGGCCGGCGCACCGCCCCGGGGAACCGCCCCACCAGGTACGAGTCGCCGACGCCCGACCGGCGGCGCCACTAAAAGAACGCGCCCGGGCCACACGCCGGGCCGAGATCGGGCGCACGCCGGACCCTGTGCGAAGCCGCACGCCGGACCACGCATCAACTCCGCCCAACTAATTGACGACCCGTCAGAAATCCTCGTACCGTCCCTTCATGGCCCTCCCCGCGTACGACCTCACCGGACGCACCGCATTCGTCACCGGCGCGGCGGGCGGCATCGGCCGCGCGTCCGCGCTCCTGCTCGCAGAGGCGGGCGCCACCCTTCACTGCGCGGACGTCGACGAGCAGGGCCTGCACGAGACGGCGACGCTGATCAAGGACCAGGGCGGCACCGCCCTCAGCCACCCGCTCGACGTCACCGACCGCGCCCAGCTCGAACAGGCCGTCGCGTCGTGCGGCCGCATCGACGTCATGGCGGCGATCGCCGGGATCATGCACAGCAGCCCCGTCCTGGAGACCCTGGACGAGGACCTCGACCGGGTGCTGAACGTCAACTTCAAGGGCGTGCTGTACGCGTGCCAGGAGGCCGCGCGCTCCATGATCGCGAACAACGTCCGCGGCAGCGTCATCACCATGGCCTCGGGCGCGATCGACACCGGCGGTCCGGGCCTGCTCTGCTACAGCGCGGCCAAGGCGGCCGTCGTACAGCTGACGAGGACGCTGGCGACCGAGGTCGGCCCGCACGGTATTCGCGTCAACGCCGTGGCACCCGGCTGGATCCGCACCCCCATGACCGATCGTCACGGCGAGAAGCAGGCACACACGGAGGCGTTCATGGCGCGCCTGTCACCGCTGGGCCGCGTCGGCGAACCCGAGGACATCGCCCACACCGTGCTGCACCTGGCCTCGGACGCGTCGGCGTTCACCACGGGCCAGATACTCCGCCCCAACGGCGGCGTCGCCATGCCCTGGTAGCCCGCCACTCGAAGCCCGGCCTCACCCACGAAGACCCCGCGAACGGCGCCAGGCTTCTCGCCAGTGGTCCCACCACCGGTCCGACCCCACGGCGCCGGCGGCCCGGGACTTCGGCACGCAGTGGACCGGCAGCAGGCTGAGCCCCCACCCACCCGCCGCGACCGCTCCTTCGAGCACCCCGGCGTCGGATACCAGCGCGAGCCGGAGCACGCTGAACCACCACAGCGCGCCGAGCACCAGCGCAGCCCCCCGGCGCGCTATTCGGCCTGCCATGGCACCCTCCTCCGGCCCAGGACCAGGCCGCCGATCTCACGCGTGAGCAGTGCACACCGACGGCACACGGCAACAGCCGGGGCGGAGCGACTCGGAGGCCGTCACCCGTTCTCCGCCTGGAAGCGGGGCCCCACCACGTTCCAGCGGACCTGCTTCGCCACGAGGGAGAGGTCCACCAGGGCACCCTGCAGCGCCTCGGCGGCGGTCTTCAGGTCCGCGTCGGACAAGGAGCTCTTCACGACGTACATCCACATCCTCCGATTCACGACGACTCCGGCGACCTGCCTCGCCGCACCTCCACCATGGAGGTCGCGCCGGGTACCGGCAAATGCATCCATAAGTGACCACCAGGAACCGCCAGGGACTGACGTGGACCCCGCGCAACGCGAAAGCCCCGGCCGGACTCCTCCAGATCTCCCTGGAGAAGCCCCGGCCGGGGCTTTCGCATACGCGTGCTCAGCTCAGGAACGCGAGCTGGTGAGCGTCAGGCGGCGACGACGTCGACCGCCTCCGCAGGCGCCTTGATCGTGACCCGTTCCGGTGGCACTCCGGTCACCGATACGGAATTGAGCATCGGGCGACGCACCGGTGCGGGCACCGGTTCGGTTGCCCGAGCCGACTGTGCCAGCTCGGCGAGGGCGAGCTCGTCGCTCACTTCCCGCATGAGCTCGGACATCCGTACGTCCAGCGCGTCGCAGATCGCGGAGAGCAGCTCGGAGGATGCCTCCTTCTGCCCCCGCTCCACCTCGGAGAGATAGCCGAGTGAGACTCGGGCGGACGAGGAGACTTCGCGCAGAGTACGGCCCTGGCGCTGGCGCTGCCGACGCAGCACGTCACCCAGCAGGCGACGGAGCAGAATCATCGGTGGCTCCCTCCTCGGACCGCGTAGCCGCATCCTTCACGCCCCACCGTACCGCCTTGCGCCGCGGCCGTGCGGGGAGCGATGTCGTGTTCACTCAGGGCTGCAAACATCAAAACCCCCCGTTCTGTTCCGTATCCTGTGCCCGCTCATTCCCGGTCTGTTCGCCCGCGAGCTCCTGCAGGAGCAGCGCGAGTACGCTGCGTACACTCTCCATACGGATTTCCGCCCGGTCGCCGTTCAACCGCAGCGGCGCCACTTTCCCGCCACGGGCGGTGCCGGAAGCCGCCCCGGGGGGCCCGTCGACAGCCACGTAGACCGTACCGACCGGCTGTCCGTCCTGAGGGTCGGGACCGGCGACGCCGGTGGTCGCTATCCCCCAGTCCGCGCCGAGCGCCTTGCGCACCCCGGTCGCCATCTCCGCCGCGACCTGCGGATCCACCGCGCCGCGCTCGGCCAGAAGAGTGGCGTCCACGCCCAGCAGTTCGTGCTTCAGTTCGGTGGCGTACGCGGTCACCGAGCCCCGGAACGCCTTCGAGGCACCCGGCACCGCGGTGATCTCCGCCGCCACCAGGCCACCGGAGAGCGACTCGGCGACGGCGAGCGTCTCGCCCCTCACCGTGAGTAGTCGCACCACTTCGGCGGCCGTGGAACTCACCTCTCGGTCTCCGCGGCAGCGGCCCGCCGCTCGGCGATTCCGCGGCGGCGCAGCACAATGGCCTGTCTCACGTAGTCGAGGCCGGTGACCACGGTCAGGACGACCGCCACAGCCATCACCCAGAACCTCAGGGAGGCCAGCGCCCCCGTCAGCGGCAGGATGTACATGCCGACCGCCGTGCCCTGGGCCAGCGTCTTCAGCTTGCCGCCGCGGCTCGCCGGGATGACCCCATAGCGGATCACGACGAAGCGCAGCAGGGTGACCCCGAGCTCCCGCCCGAGGATCACGAAGGTGACCCACCAGGGCAGATCACCGAGGGCGGACAGGCAGACCAGCGCCGCGCCCATGATCGCCTTGTCGGCGATGGGGTCGGCGATCTTCCCGAAGTCGGTGACGAGGTTGTACGCGCGCGCCAGATGACCGTCGAAGATGTCGGTGATCATGGCGACGGCGAAGGCAGCCCAGGCCCACGCGCGCATGGCGGGGTCGTAGCCGCCGTCGGCCAGCATCAGCGCCACGAAGCCCGGCACGAGGACGAGCCGGATCATGGTCAGGATATTGGCGATGTTCCAGAGGCTGGCCTGGTTGACGGCCGCAGCGCCCAGCTTCCCGCCCCGCACCGGCTTCGCGTCCCCCGGAGCACCGGATGCGCCGGGAGCGCCCGTCGCACCTTTGGCGCCGGGGGAGCCGCCTGCCGCGGATGCCGGGACTCCGGTCATCTGGCCGCCTCCTCAGTACACGCGAGCGAGCCAAGGAGCAGCGGCTCGGCCACCAGGTCGACACCTTCCGTACCGACCACCTTGGCCTCGACGATACGGCCGACGGTCAGACCCTCGCCGCTCGTGAACAGCACCTGGCCGTCCGTCTCCGGTGCCTGGTGCGCGGCGCGGCCGTACGCGCCCTCCTCGTCGTCGAGGGACTCCACCAGCACGTGCACGGTCTCGCCCACGCGTTCCTCGGCGCGCTGCGCGACCAGTTCCTCGGCGAGCCGGGACACGCGTGCGAGCCGCTCGGCCACGACGTCCTCGTCCAGCTTGTTCTCGTACGTCGCCGCTTCGGTGCCGTCCTCGTCGGAGTATCCGAAGACACCGATCGCGTCGAGGCGGGCTCCCGTGAGGAAACGCTCCAGCTCCGCGAGGTCGGCCTCGCTCTCGCCGGGGAAGCCCACGATGAAGTTGGAGCGCACGCCGGCCTGGGGGGCCTTGGAACGGATGGTGTCGAGCAGTTCCAGGAACCGGTCGGTGTCGCCGAAGCGGCGCATCGAGCGCAACACGTCGGGCGCGGAGTGCTGGAAGGACAGGTCGAAGTAGGGCGCGATGTTCGGCGTCGACGTCAGGACGTCGATGAGGCCGGGGCGCATCTCGGCGGGCTGCAGGTAGCTGACCCGTACGCGCTCGATGCCATCGATCTCGGCCAGCTCGGGCAGCATCGTCTCCAGGAGACGGATGTCACCCAGGTCCTTGCCGTACGAGGTGTTGTTCTCGGAGACCAGCATCACTTCCTTGACGCCCTGCTCGGCGAGCCAGCGGGTCTCGTTCAGGACGTCGCTGGGACGGCGCGAGATGAACGAGCCGCGGAAGGACGGGATGGCGCAGAAGGAGCAGCGGCGGTCGCAGCCGGAGGCCAGCTTCACCGAGGCGACGGGGGATCCGTCCAGGCGGCGGCGCAGGGGCGCGCGGGGGCCGGAGACCGGGGCCACGCCCTCGGGGAGGTCCGCGGGGGTGCCGTGGCCGGGAAGGGCCACTTCCTCGCCAGCGCTCTGCCGCTCGGCCGGGCTGATCGGCAGCAGCTTGCGCCGGTCGCGCGGGGTGTGGGAGGCGTGGACGCCGCCGTTCAGGATGGTCTGGAGGCGGTCGGAGATGTCGGCGTAGTCGTCGAAGCCGAGCACGCCGTCGGCCTCGGGAAGCGCTTCGGCGAGTTCCTTGCCGTACCGCTCGGCCATGCAGCCCACCGCCACGACGGCCTGGGTTCTGCCGTGGCCCTTGAGATCATTGGCTTCGAGGAGGGCGTCGACGGAGTCCTTCTTGGCGGCTTCGACGAAGCCACAGGTGTTGACGACGGCGACGTCCGCTTCCTCGGCGTCCTCCACGAGTTGCCAGCCGTCCGCCTCCAAGCGGCCTGCGAGCTCCTCCGAGTCCACCTCGTTACGGGCGCAGCCAAGGGTGACGAGTGCGACGGTACGGCGTTCAGGCATGGGCTCAAGACTACTTTGTCTTACCGACAGCCCACGTCGACGGGGTTGGCCGATCTTGGCCAACCCCGTACCGGCTTACCCCGTCGGACCCCTATCCGACCTGCGGGTCGCCCTTCGTGTACGTCAGACGCTCCACCGCGCCCGGCTGGAAGTCGTCCTCGATCTTCTTGCCGTTGACGTACAGCTGGACCGCTCCGGCGTCCCCGAGAATCAGGTTGATCTTGGAGCTGTCCTGGAAGGTCTTGGACTCGCCCTGCTTCAGCAGTCCGTCGAAGAGCACCCGGCCGTTGTGGTCCTTGGCGGAGATCCAGCTGCGTCCGTCGGGGGCGGAGACCTGGACGGTCACCTTGTCCTGCGGGGCGGCCGCGATGGCGCTGTCGGACGGCTCCGGCTTCGGGTCGGCGGGCTTGGTGGCGGCCGAGCTGGGCGAGGCGGACTTCTTGGTGGTCGGCGTGGACCCCTCGGCGACCTGGGTCTTGGAGTCGTCGCCGTTGTCACCGCCCTTGACCACGGTGAACCCGACGAAGCCGATCACCGCGACGATCGCGGCGACCATGGCGGCCGTCCAGTTCGGCCCGCGCCGCTCGGGACGGATGCGTTCCGCCTCGAAGAGCGGGGCGGCGGGCGTCGGCGCGGGACGTCCACCGTGCTCGGCGTCGTACTGCGCGAGCAGCGGGGCCGGATCGAGACGGACGGCGCGGGCGAGGGTGCGGATGTGCCCGCGCGCGTAGACGTCGCCACCACAGGACGCGAAGTCGTCCTGCTCGATGGCGTGGATGATGGTGATTCGGACGCGGGTGGCGTTACTGACGTCGTCGACGGTCAGACCGGCCTCGATGCGTGCCTTCTGAAGGGCACGGCCGATCGAGAGCCGCTCGGCCGTACGGTCGTCTTCGAACGGACGCTCGTCTTCGGGTGAGTTGCCATCAGGAGAGTTGACGATGGACACGGGGGCGCCTTTCGAGCGTGTAGCCACCTGTGCTGGAGGTTCAGTCTAGGGGGGGTACGAAAGGGTGGGGCAACCGGGCGGCGGGACTTTGTACGCCATCAGAATGGCCGGTCATCCTGATGATGGGACATGGTGGCGTCCCTTCGCTCAACTTGACGTGCGACGAAGGGAAACGGTTGCCCGCTCACTCCTTACGGGTGAGTCACGTTCCCATCTCAGCCCGGGTCGGAACATGACGTTCCGCCATCCACCCGACGAGCCGCCCACTCCCTGAGCGACCCGCCCCGCACCCACCGAGCCGTGATGCGCCGTCCCGCCTTCCCTCGCCGAGGGTTCTACGCTTCTGCTTCCCCGCGCATCACGGCCAACACCCCATCGAGCTCGTCGGCCTTCACCAGCACGTCACGAGCCTTGGAACCCTCACTGGGCCCGACGATCCCGCGCGACTCCATGAGGTCCATGAGACGGCCCGCCTTGGCGAAGCCGACGCGCAGCTTGCGCTGGAGCATCGAGGTGGACCCGAACTGCGTGGAGACGACCAGCTCGGCGGCCGCGCACAGCAGGTCGAGGTCGTCGCCGATGTCCTCGTCGATCTCCTTCTTCTGCTTGGTGCCCACGGTGACGTCGTCCCGGAAGACGGGCGCCATCTGATCCTTGCAGTGCTGCACGATGACCGCGACCTCGTCCTCGGTGACGAAGGCGCCCTGCATACGGGTGGGTTTGTTGGCCCCCATCGGCAGGAAGAGTCCGTCGCCCTTGCCGATCAGCTTCTCGGCGCCGGGCTGGTCGAGGATGACGCGCGAGTCCGCGAGGGACGAGGTGGCGAAGGCGAGCCGGGAGGGCACGTTCGCCTTGATCAGACCGGTGACGACGTCTACGGACGGCCGCTGGGTGGCGAGGACCAGGTGGATGCCGGCCGCGCGCGCGAGCTGGGTGATGCGCACGATCGAGTCCTCGACGTCGCGCGGCGCGACCATCATCAGGTCGGCGAGCTCGTCGACGATCACCAGGAGGTACGGGTACGGGCTCAGCTCCCGCTCGCTGCCCTCGGGCAGCTTCACCTTGCCGTTCCTGATGGCCTCGTTGAAGTCGTCGATGTGCCGGAACCCGAACGCCGCGAGGTCGTCGTAGCGCAGATCCATCTCCCGTACGACCCACTGCAGCGCCTCGGCGGCCCGCTTTGGGTTGGTGATGATCGGCGTGATCAGGTGCGGGATGCCCTCGTACGCGGTCAGCTCGACGCGCTTGGGGTCGACGAGGACCATCCGCACGTCCTCGGGGGTCGCCCGGACCATGACCGAGGTGATCAGGCAGTTGATGCACGACGACTTGCCGGAACCGGTGGCTCCGGCGACGAGGACGTGCGGCATCTTGGCGAGGTTGGCCATCACATAGCCGCCCTCGACGTCCTTGCCGAGCGCGACCAGCATCGGATGGTCGTCCTCCGCCGCGTCCGCGAGCCGCAGCACGTCACCGAGGTTCACCATCTCGCGGTCGGTGTTGGGGATCTCGATGCCGACCGCAGACTTGCCGGGGATCGGGCTGATGATCCGCACGTCGGGGCTGGCGACCGCGTAGGCGATGTTCTTGGTGAGCGCCGTGATCCGCTCGACCTTCACGGCGGGGCCGAGCTCGACCTCGTAGCGTGTGACCGTCGGCCCGCGCGTGAAGCCGGTGACGGCGGCGTCGACCTTGAACTCCCTGAAGACGTTCTGGAGGGAGGCGACCACCGCGTCGTTCGCGGCACTGCGTGTCTTGCCGGGGCCGCCGCGCTCCAGGAGGTCGAGCGAGGGCAGCGAGTAGGTGATGTCCCCGGAGAGCTGGAGCTGCTCCGCGCGCGGGGGCAGCTCGCGCGGGGCGTCGGGCGCGGCCTTGGTGAGGTCGGGCACGACGGACTCGACCGGGAGGGCCTCCTGCTTGGGCCGCTTGGCGCCCGGCACGGCCTTGGCGCGGGCCGCCGGCACCGGCGTCGTCTCCTCGTACCCGTCACGCTCCACCCTGACGCCCTGCGTCAGATCGGCGACCAGCGGCGAGGGCGGCATCCCGTGCAGCACGGCACCGTCCAGCGCCGCGGCGGCGGCCGCGGCGACGTCCACGGCGTCCATCGGCCGGTTCATGTCGGGCTGCTGCACGCCGGGCCGCCGGGGGCGGCTCCGGCGCCTGGTGAGCGCCTCCTGCTCCGCACCGTCGGGGTCGTACGCCTCGGGGGCGCGCGATCGCCTGCGGGCGCCCGCCGGAAGCCCGTCGCGCCACTGCTCGTCGTAGCGCTCCTCGTCCTCGCGGAACGCGTCCTCGTCGAAGTCGGCCTGGACGATGCCGAGCTTCTGGCCGAGCAGCCGCAGCCGCTGCGGGATCGCGTTGACCGGGGTCGCCGTGACGACCAGCAGCCCGAAGATCGTGAGCAGCACGAGGAGGGGTACGGCGAGGACGTCGCCCATCGTGTACGTCAGCGGAGTGGACGCGCCCCAGCCGATGAGCCCGCCGGCGTCCCTTATGGCCTGCATGCCGTCGCTGCGCGCGGGCGCCCCGCAGGCGATGTGCACCTGCCCGAGCACGCCGATCACGAGCGCGGACAGGCCGATCACGATACGGCCGTTCGCGTCGGGCTGCTCGGGGTGCCGGATGAGCCGGGCCGCGATCGTGCCGAGGAGTATCGGGACAAGGAGGTCGAGGCGGCCGAAGGCACCGGTGACCAGCATCTCGACTAGGTCGCCGACGGGGCCGCGCAGATTGGACCAGGTACCCGCCGCGACGATCAGGCCGAGGCCGAGCAGCAGGAGCGCGAGGCCGTCCTTGCGGTGCGCCGGATCGAGCCCCTTCGCGCCCCGCCCTATGCCACGGAAAGTGGCTCCGACGGCATGCGCGATGCCCAGCCAGAGGGCGCGTACGAGCCTGTACACGCCCGAGGTCGGGTTGGGCGCCGGCGCGGGAGCGGGCTTCTTCGCCGCGGCCCGCTTGGCGGGCGCCTTCTTGGCGGCTGCCTTTTTTGCTGGGGCCTTCTTCGCCGGAGCCTTCGTCGGAGCGGCCGCCTTCTTCGCGGGCGGCTTCTTGGCTGCGGACTGACGTGGGGCCATGTGTGTGAGGTTACCGGTGGAGACGACAGCGACACGTGTGCCTCCCCCAAGTTCTCGACTTCGCTCGAACAGGGGGGACCCCAGCTTCACCCGATCGTGTCACCCTTGCCGGGGACCGGAACTGACGCGTCCTCACACCGTCCGAGCGGCCCGGACGCGGCCGTGTAGGCCTCAGTTCTGCGACGGCACCGAGGGTGCCCCGCTCCCCGTGCCCGGCTCCAGTGCGTCCAGCGCCCTGCGCAGTCCGGTGAGTTTGCGTTCGAGATGGGCCGCGGTCGCCACCGCCGCCGCGTCCGCCGAGTCGTCGTCGAGCTGCTTGGACAGCGCCTCGGCCTGTTCCTCGACGGCCGCGAGCCGCGCCGAGAGTTCGGCGAGGAGTCCGGCGGGCTCCTTGGCCTCGCCGAGCGCCGCCTTGCCGCCGCCTTCCAGCTGGAGCCGCAACAGGGCCGCCTGCTCCCGGAGTTGGCAGTTCTTCATGTAGAGCTCGACGAACACGGAGACCTTCGCCCGCAGCACCCACGGGTCGAAGGGCTTGGAGATGTAGTCCACCGCGCCGGCCGCGTACCCCCGGAAGGTGTGGTGCGGACCGTGATTGATGGCGGTGAGGAAGATGATCGGGATGTCCCGGGTCCGTTCCCGCCGCTTGATGTGCGCGGCGGTTTCGAAACCGTCCATGCCCGGCATCTGAACGTCCAGCAGAATGACCGCGAAGTCGTCCGTAAGCAGCGCTTTGAGCGCTTCCTCCCCGGACGATGCCCGCACCAGTGTCTGATCGAGCGCGGAGAGGATCGCCTCCAGCGCCAGCAGATTCTCCGGCCGGTCATCGACCAGGAGGATCTTGGCCTTCTGCACCATGGCCCGCCCTCCTCGCCCCGGCATGGGGCCTCCCCTGTCCACAGGACTTGGGGAAGCACCGGACGCCGCCCCAGGGGACGACTCCCTTGCGCCGCCCGTCCTTGTGCCGGTCATGCTAGCCGCACCCCGCCTGTCGCCACACCCTGTCACCGCGATGTCACTGTGCACGTAGCAGAAACGCGGCGGGAGACCAGAAGGTTCCCCGTATCCCGCGCTTCTACACGGCTTCGGGCACAGTCAGTTATCCGAGGCGGAGCCGCCGGTACGGACGTGCCACACAGCGTCCCGGCCTCCGACACAACGTGACGGCCCGCGTCGCCCCACGCGAGTGTGTCACTCCTCACGCATCCACTGCGCCATCACGGACAGCAGGTGATCGGGATCGACCGGCTTGGTCACGTAGTCGGAGGCACCCGACTCGATCGCCTTCTCCCGGTCGCCCTTCATCGCCTTGGCCGTGAGCGCGATGATCGGCAGCCCCGCGAACTGCGGCATCCGCCGGATCGCCGTAGTCGTGGCATAGCCGTCCATCTCGGGCATCATGATGTCCATCAGAACGACCGTCACATCGTCGTGCTGCTCCAGGACCTCGATGCCCTCGCGGCCGTTCTCCGCGTACAGCACCGAGAGGCCGTGCTGCTCCAGGACGCTGGTCAGCGCGAAGACATTGCGGATGTCGTCGTCGACGATCAGCACCTTCTCGCCCTCGAACCGGATGCCCCGGTTCTGCTGCGGTCCCGCGTCCTGCTGACCCGCGGCCACCCACTGCTCCTGAGCCGCGCCCACGGAGCCGTCCGGCTGTCCGGGGACGGCGGTGCGCTGCTCGGCCGTGGGCAGCGCCCTGCGGCGCCTCCTGAACAGTGCGGCGGGCCCGTTCTGGGTCTCCTGGTACGACTTAACCTCGGCCGGCATCCCGATGTCCTGCAACTCCGCCTCGGAGGCAAGCAACTCCCCCGCCTCCAGGGCCGGAGCGAGCTGCCCGTAACCCTGCGGCGGCAGTTCGCTCGGGTGCAGCGGCAAATACAGCGTGAAGGTGGAGCCGCGCCCCGGTTCGCTCTGCGCGTGGATCTCGCCGCCCAGCAGCCGCGCGATCTCCCGTGAGATGGAGAGCCCCAGGCCCGTACCGCCGTACTTGCGGCTCGTCGTGCCGTCCGCCTGCTTGAAGGCCTCGAAGATCACCCGCATCTTGCTGGCGGCGATCCCGATGCCCGTGTCGGTCACGGAGAACGCGATCAGATCGGCGTCCGCGTCACGCAGCGACCCCGACTCCAGAAGCTGCTCCCGGATCGCCACCGGTACGTCCGCCCCGGCGGGCCGGATCACCAGCTCGACCGCTCCGGAGTCGGTGAACTTCACCGCGTTGGAGAGCAGGTTGCGCAGCACCTGGAGAAGGCGCTGTTCGTCGGTGTGCAGCGTGGCGGGCAGTTCCGGCGAGACCCGTACGGAGAAGTCGAGCCCCTTCTCCGCGGTCAGCGGGCGGAACGTGGCCTCCACGTAGTCGACGAGCTGGACGAGCGCGATGCGGGTCGGCGACACGTCCATCTTGCCCGCCTCGACCTTGGACAGGTCGAGGATGTCGTTGATCAGCTGGAGCAGGTCGGAGCCCGCGCCATGGATCGTCTCGGCGAACTCGACCTGCTTCGGGGTGAGATTCGTGTCCGCGTTGTCGGCGAGCAGCTTGGCCAGGATCAGCAGGGAGTTGAGCGGCGTACGCAGTTCGTGCGACATGTTCGCCAGGAACTCGCTCTTGTAGCGCATGGAGACCGCGAGCTGTTCGGCGCGCTCCTCCAGGACCTGCCGGGCTTCCTCGATCTCGGTGTTCTTCACCTCGATGTCGCGGTTCTGCTGGGCGAGCAGCTCGGCCTTCTCCTCCAGTTCGGCGTTCGAGTCCTGGAGCGCCTTCTGCCGGTTCTCCAACTCCGCCGAACGCTCCCGCAGTTGCTCGGTGAGCTCCTGCGACTGCCGGAGCAGCACCTCCGTCTTGGTGTTGACGGAGATGGTGTTGACGCTCGTCGCGATCATCTCGGCGATCTGGTTCAGGAAGTCCTTCTGGATCTGCGTGAACGGCGTGAAGGACGCCAGCTCGATGACACCGAGCACGGTCCCCTCGAAGAGCACCGGAAGCACGATGACCTGCGCCGGAGGCGCCTCGCCGAGCCCGGAGGAGATCTTCAGGTAACCGCTCGGCGCGTTCTCCACCAGGATCGTGCGCTTCTCCTGGGCGGCCGTCCCGATCAGCGCCTCACCGGGCCGGAACGACGTCGGCATGGAACCCATCGAGTAGCCGTACGACCCGAGCATGCGCAGCTCGTACGCCTCCTCGTCCTCGGTGCCCGCGTCCTTGCCGTCGACCAGCGGCATGGAGAGGAAGAACGCACCGTGCTGGGCCGAGACCACCGGGGTCAGCTCGCTCATGATCAGCGAAGCGACGTCGTCCAGATCGCGGCGGCCCTGCATCAGGGCGGAGATGCGGGCGAGGTTGCCCTTCAGCCAGTCCTGTTCCTTGTTGGCGATGGTGGTGTCGCGCAGGTTCGCGATCATCTTGTTGATGTAGTCCTGAAGTTCCTGGATCTCGCCGGAGGCGTCCACGTCGATCTTCAGGTTCAGGTCGCCGCGGGTCACCGCGGTCGCCACGCGCGCGATGGCGCGCACCTGCCGGGTCAGGTTCCCGGCCATCTCGTTCACCGACTCGGTGAGGTCGCGCCAGGTGCCGTCGACGTCACGCACGCGCGCCTGGCCGCCCAACTGCCCCTCCGTGCCCACCTCACGGGCGACTCGGGTGACCTCCTCCGCGAAGGACGACAGCTGGTCGACCATCGTGTTGATGGTGGTCTTGAGCTCCAGGATCTCGCCGCGCGCGTCGATGTCGATCTTCTTGGTCAGGTCGCCCTTGGCGATGGCCGTGGTGACCATCGCGATGTTGCGCACCTGGCCGGTCAGGTTGGACGCCATCCCGTTCACCGACTCGGTGAGGTCCTTCCACGTACCCGACACGCCCGGAACGCGCGCCTGCCCGCCGAGGATGCCGTCCGTGCCCACCTCGCGGGCCACCCGGGTCACCTGGTCGGCGAACGAACTCAGCGTCTTCACCATCGTGTTGACGGTGTCGGCGAGCTGGGCGACCTCGCCGCTCGCCTCGACCGTGACCTTCTTGGTGAGGTCGCCGTTGGCCACCGCCGTCGCGACCTGCGAGATGTTCCGCACCTGATTGGTCAGGTTGTTGGCCATCACGTTGACGTTGTCGCTCAGGTCCTTCCAGATGCCCGTGACACCCGGCACCCGCGCCTGCCCGCCCAGGTTGCCCTCGGTACCCACCTCGCGGGCCACCCGGGTCACCTGCTCGGCGAAGTTGGACAGCTGGTCCACCATCGTGTTGACGGTGGTGACCAGTTCGAGGATCTCGCCCTTGGCGTCGACGGTGATCTTCTTCGACAGGTCGCCCTTGGCGACCGCGGTCGTGACCTCGGCGATGTTGCGCACCTGAATGGTCAGGTTGTTGGCCATGAAGTTCACGGACTGGGTGAGGTCCTTCCAGGTGCCGGAGACACCCTGCACCTCGGCCTGCCCGCCCAGCATGCCCTCCGTGCCCACCTCGCGGGCCACCCGGGTCACCTGCTCGGCGAAGTTCGAGAGCTGGTCCACCATCGTGTTGAGGGTGTTCTTCAGCTCCAGGATCTCGCCGCGCGCGTCCACGTCGATCTTCTGGGACAGGTCACCGCGGGCCACCGCCGTCGCGACCTGCGCGATGTTGCGCACCTGCGCGGTGAGGTTGCCGGCCATGCCGTTCACCGAGTCGGTCAGGTCGCGCCACACACCGGCGACGCCGGGCACCTGCGCCTGACCGCCGAGGCGACCCTCCGTACCCACATCGCGGGCCACCCGCGTCACCTGGTCGGCAAACGCGGAGAGCTGGTCGACCATCGTGTTGATGGTGTTCTTCAGCTCCAGGATCTCGCCGCGGGCGTCCACGTCGATCTTCTGCGACAGGTCACCGCGGGCCACCGCCGTGGTGACCTGGGCGATCTGGCGCACCTGTGAAGTCAGGTTCCCCGCCATGAAGTTGACGGAGTCGGTGAGCTCCTTCCAGGTACCGGACACGCCGTCCACGCGGGCCTGACCGCCGAGGCGGCCCTCCGTACCCACGTCACGGGCCATCCGCGTCACCTGGTCGGCGAAGCTCGACAGCTGGTCGACCATCGTGTTGACGGTGTTCTTCAGCTGGAGCATCTCGCCGGAGACATCCACGGTGACCTTCTGCGAAAGATCGCCGTTGGCGACCGCCGTGGTCACCTGGGCGATGTTGCGCACCTGGCCCGTCAGGTTCTGGAACGCCGTGTTGACGGAATCCGTGAGGTCCTTCCAGGTACCGGCCACTCCCGGGACCTGGGCCTGGCCGCCCAGTTCACCCTCGACGCCGACCTCGCGCGCCACCCGCGTGACCTCGACACCGAACGACGACAGCTGGTCGACCATCGTGTTGACGGTGTTCTTCAGCTCCAGCATCTCGCCGGCCACGTCGACGGTGACCTTCTGGGAGAGGTCGCCGTTGGCCACAGCCGTCGTCACGGCGGCGATGTCACGCACCTGGGTCGTGAGGTTCCGGAAGACCGTGTTGACCGAGTCCGTGAGGTCCTTCCACGTCCCCGCCGCCCCCGGCACGTTCGCCTGACCGCCGAGCCTGCCCTCGCCACCGACCTCGTTGGCGACGCGAGTCACCTCGTCGGCGAACGTCCGCAGCGTCTCGGTCATCTGGTTGATCGTTTCGGCGAGCTGCGCGACCTCGCCGCGCGCGGAGACGGTCACCTTCTGCGACAGGTCACCGCTCGCGACCGCCGTGGTCACCTGCGCGATCCCGCGCACCTGGGCCGTGAGGTTGCCGGCCATGAGGTTCACCGAATCGGTGAGGTCCTTCCACACGCCGGCAACACCGGGCACCTGCGCCTGGCCGCCCAGCTCACCCTCGGTACCCACCTCACGCGCGACTCGCGTCACCTCGGAGGAGAAGGAGGACAGCTGGTCGACCATCGTGTTGACGGTGTTCTTCAGCTCCAGCATCTCGCCGGCCACGTGAACCGTGACCTTCCGGGACAGATCACCCTTGGCGACGGCCGTCGTCACGAGAGCGATGTCACGCACTTGAGCGGTCAGCCGGTACGCCATCGTGTTGACCGAGTCCGTGAGGTCCTTCCACGAACCGGACATTCCGCGCACCCGGGCCTGTCCGCCCAGCTTGCCCTCGGTTCCCACCTCGCTGGCCACCCGTGTGACCTCGTCGGTGAACGTCGACAGCTGGTCGACCAGGTTGTTGACGGTCCGCCCGACCTTCAGGAACTCACCGCGCAGCGGATGCCCGTTGCCGTCGGCGGCCTGCGCGCGCAGGTCCATACGCGGCGACAGATCGCCCTCCGCGACCGCGGACAGTACGCGGCCGACCTCGGAGACGGGTCGTACGAGATCGTCGACCAGCGCGTTCGAGGCATCGATCGCGGCGGCCCAGGCGCCCTCACCGGCGCCCGTTTCCAGCCGCTCCGTGAGCTTTCCCTCACGGCCCACCACCCGCCGTACCCGCGACAGCTCACCGGTCAGGTGCAGATTGCGGTCGGCCACCTCGTTGAAGACGGCCGAGATCTCGGACATCACGCCGTCACCGGAAACGGTGAGCCGCTTGCGGAAGTTGCCGTCCCGCATCGACACCAGGGCCGCCAGCAGCCGGTTCAGGGCCGCCGTGTCCACCTCGGTGGTGCCGTTGCGCGGTGTGCGCCCGCTGTTCAGGGACTGTCCGCCTTTCGCGCGCGTCCTACCGCCCCGCGTCGCTGCGCCAGACTCCACTGTGTCCCTCCCGCAAGGGTCGACCAATACTGCTCGGCGTACTCGGGTACTTCTGCTCGGTGTTCAGGGGAGGCACTCGACCTGCCCGGACCTTCTCCTGGAGCCTGCCCAGTGTTTCACCCCGGCTGAACCAGGCCATAACAGTTCGGCAGCTTCGCACATCGTCCGCACACCATCGGGACGGAAGCCCGGCCCTGGCCGGACGCAACCACACGCACCTGTCCGAACGGAAACTCCGGACTCTTCAACACGGAAACACTGGTGACCGGCATCCGCAGGGACCGCGAAGGTAAGTAACCTTGCAAGCGGCTGTCCAGCCGCGCCGGTCCCGTCCGGCCTGGGCGGTGGCACGAGTACGAGCGGGCAGGCATCGGAGGGGCACCGCACCATGACCACCGGACTGCATCCTGGGGAAGCGCCTCAGGATCCCCGGCCGACGGGGAACCAGGCTCTGCCCACGCAGGAACGGGTCGGCCACGGAACCCCGCATGCCGACAACCGGACAAGGAGTTCTGTGATCACCGCGCGCGCGGCCGCCAGTTTCGAGCCTCTGGGACGGTCCGTCGCGACGGCCCGCTCGTTCGTCCGGGACACTCTCCAGGGCTGGGGCTTCGCCGACATCGTCGACGACGCCGTCGTTCTGACCAGCGAACTGGTCACCAATGCCGTCGTGCACGCGGGCACCTCCGCCGACGTTCTGTGTCTGCGCAGCGACGACGGCGTGCGCATCGAGGTGGCGGACCACTACCCGGAACGCGAGATCCCACTCCAGGCGACGGCCGTCAACATGGGCAGCCCCGACCGCGAGGGCGGCCGCGGTCTCCAGTTGTGCGCGGCCCTCGCCGGCCGCTGGGGTGTCGAGTACACGCCCACCAACAAGCGCGTCTGGTTCCAGCTCGCCCTCCCCGAACGCGCGGTCGGCACCCGCACCGCCGGCCCCTCCCTCCCCGCCCACCTCCTCCCCCTCGCCGACGGCCGCGTGCGCGTGGCGGTCGTCCAGATCGACCGCTCGGGCTCCATCAACGCCTGGAACGAGGACGCCGAGGAGCTCTTCGGCTACGCGGCCGAGCAGGTCACCGGCAAGCCGCTCACCGACTTCGCGGCCTGGCCGCACACCCCCGGCACCAGTACCGGCATCGTCGAGGCCCTCCAACTCTCGCGCTGGGAAGGCAGTTACGGCGTCCGCTGCGCCGACGGCCGCGTCACGCCGGTGTACGCCTCACACCTGCGGGTCCGCGACACGAGCGGCGAGCCCTCCACGGTCTGCCTCCTGGTACGCGACCACGAACGCGCCGTCCTGCAGACCCCGTTGCGCGGGCCCGCCTCCGACTCGGGCACCCACGAGGGCCAGACCACGGACCCGTTCGAGGTCTTCATCGGATCGCCGGCCCCGGACGACCTCGACGGCCTTCTCCAGCGCACGGTGGAACGGGCCCGTGACATGCTCGACGGCGACTCCGCCTTCCTGCTCCTCGCGACCGACGACGAAACGGAGTTGGAGGTACGCGCCTCCACCGGCCTGCCCTCCGCGCGCCAGCGTTTCGCCCGCGTCCCCGTCGAGGCGGGCCCCGGACGCTACGGCTCGGCCCGGATGCCCGCCGTCCACGAGGACCTGACGGTCGTCCCCGGTGCCGTACCCCTCCTCGGCGGTACCGGCATGCGCTCGGTCGTCACGGTCCCGCTGAAGGTCGAGGGCCGCCTCACCGGCTCCCTCGGCGTCGCGGCCGAATCACCCGGCCGCTACTCCAACGAAGAGGCCCTGCGCCTCCAGTTCGCCGCCGACCGCATCGCCCTGGCGGTGGAATCGGCCCGCCTCGGCGAGCTTGAACGCCTGCGCCGCGGCTCGCTGTCCTTCCTCGTCGAGGCCTCCGACCTCCTCGCAGGCACCCTGGACCGCGACCAGACGCTCGCCCTCATGGCCCAGATGACGGTCCCGACCCTCGCCACCTGGTGCGCCGTCTACACGATCGCCGACCAGGCCTCCGATCCGTACCTCTCGTACGTCCTGCACGAGGACGAGGAACGCATCGACGGCCTCAAGGCGTTGCTCTCGAAGATCGCCCCACCCGACCCGGTACCCACCCCGGGCGCCCGCGTCTGGTCGGCACCGGCCGCGGCGGCCCACGATGCGGCCCTACGGACGTCCATGCGCAGCCTGGGCCTCGGCGAGCAGGCCTCGATGAGCTCCGGCATCGGTACGACACTGGCGACGGCCGCGGCCGTCGGCGGCGAGACCGTCGTCCTCCCCCTGGTGGCCCGCAACCGCGTCATCGGCATGCTGACGCTCGGCAAGCCGTCGGACGAGCACTTCCGCCAGGAGATCCTGGAGTTGGCCGAGGATCTCTCCCGTCGAGCGGCCCTCGCCCTGGACAACGCCCGCCTGTACTCGGAGCGCACGGCCATCAGCCAGTCCCTCCAGCGCAGCCTCCTGCCCCCGGAGCTCCCCCAGATCGAGGGCGTCGAGGTCGAGGTCATCTATCGGGCGGCCGGCGAGGGCAACGAAGTCGGCGGCGACTTCTACGACCTCTTCCCGATCCGCGACGGCGCGTACGGCTTCGCCATCGGAGACGTCTGCGGTACGGGCCCGGAGGCGGCGGCGGTCACCGGCCTGGCCCGGCACGCACTGCGCCTGCTCGCGCGCGAGGGCTACGGCGGCCCCGCGGTCCTGGAGCGGCTGAACTCCGCGATCCTCGACGAGGGCGCCCGCAGCCGCTTCCTGACCCTCCTCTACGGCGAGTTGTGGCCCCAGGAGGACGGCAGCGCCGTCCTGAAGGTCGTCTGCGCAGGCCACCCGTTGCCGCTGCGTCTGCGCCAGGACGGCACGGTCGAGCCGGCCGCCGAACCGCAGCCGCTCCTCGGTGTCATGGAGGACCTGGAGCTGTACGAGCAGACGGTCACGCTGGATCCGGGCGATGTCCTGCTCTGTGTCACGGACGGCGTCACGGAGCGCCGTGAGGGCACCCGCATGCTCGGCGACGACGGCCTCACGGACGTCCTCACCACGTGCACGGGGCTGACGGCCGGCGCCGTCGCCGCGCGCATCATGCGCGCGGTCGAACGCTTCGCCTCCGACGCCCCGTCGGACGACATGGCGATTCTGGCGATGCGCGTACCGGGCCTCCAGACGGACTGAGGTCCCGCCGGCCCCCGTGCCGGCCCCGGACATGCGAAAGGCCCCCGCCCACAAGGGCGGAGGCCGTTTCTGCTGGAGCCCCCCAACGGAATCGAACCGTTGACCTTCTCCTTACCATGGAGACGCTCTGCCGACTGAGCTAGGGGGGCATGTCGCCTTCGAGGTTTCCCTCGCGGCAACGGAATAGATCATACCCCGAACTGAACCGTGCTCCCAACCAGTCCCGCTGCCTACCGATCCGGTCGGGTTCAGAAGGCCGGCTGCAGCAATCCGCCGAGCGCGTTGCACGCGGAGACGATCCGCTGCATCTCCCGCTTCGTCAACGCCCCGTCCACAGGCAGCGAAAGAGTCTCGTCCGCGGCCCGCTCGGTCTCGGGCAGCTGGACGTCCCGGCGGAACCCGGGCATGCGGTGCACCGGCGTCTTCACCGGCACCCTGCATTCAACTCCCCTGGCCCGCACGGCGCGTGCGAAGGCGTCCCGGTCCGGCCGCCCGTTGCCGGGCACCCGCACGACGTACTGCTGGTAGGTGTGCCCGTCACCACTGTTCGGTGTCCGTACGCCGCTGAGCCGTCCGTCGAGGTAGGCGGCCCGCTCCCTGCGCTGCGCGATCTCGTCGTACGGCGCCTCGGACTCGCCCTGCTCCAGCACCAGCAGCCCGTGCCGCTGGCCGAGTTCGCGCAGCCGCACCATGTCGGCGGTCCGCCCGAAGCGGTGCACGACGACGACCGCCGCCGTCTGGGGCGTCACAACGGCCTCGATCGCCCGGGGGGCCAGGCAGTACGTCGCCGGGTCTATGTCGGCGAAGACGACCGTGGCGCCGGCCTGGGTCACGGCGTCGGCGACCTCCACGTTTCCGAAGGCGGGAACGATGACCTCGTCACCGGTTCCGATGCCTGCGGCCCTGAGCATTGCTGCAGTACTCATGGTGTGGATGTTTGTCGCGCAACGTGAACTCCAAGTGTCGCA
Source organism: Streptomyces sp. NPDC002935 (assembly GCF_040611295.1). NCBI lineage: Bacteria > Bacillati > Actinomycetota > Actinomycetes > Kitasatosporales > Streptomycetaceae > Streptomyces > Streptomyces sp. NPDC002935. The sequence goes on along the minus strand of NZ_JBEXNW010000001.1, from coordinate 333 downwards.
AAACAAAAAAGAGCTGGTCCCCGAACCGAAGTTCGGGGACCAGCTCTCTACATTTAGTTCGGCGGCGTCCTACTCTCCCACAGGGTCCCCCCTGCAGTACCATCGGCGCTGTGAGGCTTAGCTTCCGGGTTCGGAATGTAACCGGGCGTTTCCCTCACGCTATGACCACCGAAACACTATGAAACTGTCAACCGGAGCCGTGGCATGGCTACGACGGTTGTTCGTGGTTTCAGAACCAACACAGTGGACGCGAGCAACTGAGGACAAGCCCTCGGCCTATTAGTACCAGTCACCTCCAGCGGTTACCCGCCTTCCAGATCTGGCCTATCAACC